>NZ_JAKKFF010000571.1 GCF_022229015.1 Micromonospora foliorum | reverse complement strand
CTCGGCACCGAGCTTACCCGGCTGGCCGCCCTCGCCCCCGAGGTGCCCACCGAGCAGGCCCGCGCGGCGCTCGCCGAGCTGGCCGCCGCGTTCCCGGTCTACCGGGGCTACCCGCCGCACGGCGCCCGGCACCTCGCCGCCGCCCGCTCCGAGGCCGGGCGCCGCCGCCCCGACCTGGCCGGCGCCCTGGACGCGGTCACCCGCCGACTGCGCAACCCCGACGACGAGCTGGGCATGAGGTTCCCGCAGCTCAGCGGCGCGGTGATGGCCAAGGGCGTGGAGGACACCGCCTTCTACCGGTGGACCCGGTTCGTGGCGCTCAACGAGGTCGGCGGCAGCCCCGCCCACTTCGGGGTGCCGCCGGCGGAGTTCCACCGCTTCGCCGGCGCCCACCAGGTCCGCTGGCCCGCCAGCATGACCAGCCTCTCCACCCACGACACCAAACGCGGCGAGGACGTCCGCGCCCGACTAGCCGTGCTCAGCGAACTGCCGGGCCGCTGGGCCGAGCAGGTCAAGACCTGGATGGAGTACGCGCCGCTGCCCGACCCGTCGTTCGCCCACCTGCTCTGGCAGACCGCCGTCGGCGCGTGGCCGATCGAGCGGGAACGGCTGCACGCGTACGTCGAGAAGGCCGCCCGGGAGGCCGGGGCCTCGACCAGTTGGGCGGACCCCGACCCGGCCTTCGAGCAGGCCCTGCACGCCGTGGTCGACCGGATGTACGACGACCCGAGCCTGCACGACGAGCTGACCGAACTCGCCGCCGCGATCACCCCGGCCGGCTGGTGCAACGCGCTCGGGCAGAAGCTGATCCAGCTCACCATGCCCGGGGTGCCGGACACCTACCAGGGCACCGAGCTGTGGGACAACTCCCTCGTCGACCCGGACAACCGCCGCCCGGTCGACTTCGACGTACGCCGAGAGCTGCTGGCACGCATCGACGGCGGCTGGCGTCCCCCGATCGACACCGACGGAGCGGCGAAGCTGCTCGTCGTGTCGCGGACCCTGCGGTTGCGGCGGGCGCACCCGGAGCTGTTCACCACCTACCGACCGGTGCCCGCGCACGGGCCGGTGGGCCGGCACGTGGTGGCCTTCGACCGGGGCGGCGCGATCGCCGTGGCGACCCGGCTGCCGCTGGGCCTGGCCCGCGCCGGCGGGTGGTGTGACACAGCGTTGTCACTTCCCGTTCACGAGATGAAGGACCTGTTCACCGGCCGGGTCTACAGTGGCGGGGAGACCCCTCTGGACGACCTTCTGGCCGACTATCCCGTGGCTCTGCTGACTCCTTCCACCACTTCCGTGGAGGCTGCGCGATGACCGAATTCAGCGTGTGGGCGCCAGACGCCGAGCGGGTGCGGCTGCGCCTGGCCGACGACACCGACCACGAGATGCGCGCCGCCGCCGACGGCTGGTGGCGGGTCGAGGTGCCCGACGCCGGCCTCGACTACTCCTTTCTGCTGAACGACGACGAAACCCCACTGCCCGACCCCCGGTCACCGTGGCAGCCTGCGGGGGTGCACGGGCCGAGCCGCCGCTACGACCACGCCGAGTTCGCGTGGTCCGACAGCGCGTGGACCGGCCGGCAACTGCCCGGCAGCATCCTCTACGAGCTGCACATCGGCACCTTCACCCCGGAAGGCACCTTCGACGCGGCCATCGACCGCCTCGACCACCTGGTGTCGCTGGGCGTCGACCTGATCGAGCTGCTCCCGGTCAACGCGTTCAACGGCGAACACAACTGGGGGTACGACGGCGTCTGCTGGTACGCCCCACACGAGCCCTACGGCGGCCCCGACGGCCTGAAACGGTTCGTCGACGCCGCCCACGCTCGCGGTCTGGGGGTGATCCTCGACGTTGTCTACAACCATTTCGGGCCCTCCGGGGCCTACGCGCCGCGGTTCGGGCCCTACCTCGCCGAGCAGAGCAACACCTGGGGTCGCTCGATCAACCTGGACGGCCCGCACTCCGACGAGGTACGCCGCTACATCATCGACAGCGTGCTCATGTGGCTGCGCGACTACCACGTCGACGGGCTGCGGTTGGATGCTGTGCACGCGCTGCACGACTCGCGGGCCGTTCCTATCTTGGAAGAGCTGGCGATTTCCGTCGAGTCCCTGTCGACGCACCTGGGTCGGCCGCTGTCGCTGATCGCCGAATCCGACCTCAACGACCCGCGGGTCATCACGCCGCGCGAGGCGGGTGGGTTCGGGCTGCACGCCCAGTGGAACGACGACGCGCACCACGCCCTGCACACGTTGCTGACGGGGGAGCGGCAGGGGTACTACGGTGACTTCGGCTCCCTGGAGACGCTGTCGGACGTGTTGACCGGCGGGTTCTTCCACGCGGGCACCTGGTCGAGCTTCCGGAACCGGCACCACGGGCGGCCTGTTGATCCTCGGGTGCCGGGGCACCGGTTCGTGGCGTACCTACAGAACCACGACCAGATCGGGAACCGGGCTACCGGGGATCGGATCTCGGCTTCGCTGTCGCCCTCGCTGCTCCGTGTTGGGGCTACGTTGCTGCTGACGGCGCCGTTCACTCCCATGTTGTTCATGGGGGAGGAGTGGGCTGCCTCTACGCCGTGGCAGTTCTTCACGTCGCACCCGGAGCCGGAGTTGGCCTCCGCGGTGCGGACCGGGCGGCGGCGGGAGTTCGCCGCGCACGGGTGGCCGGAGGGGGACGTGCCGGATCCGCAGGACCCGGAGACGTTCGTGCGGTCGCGGTTGGACTGGGCGGAGCTGGACAAGCCTGAGCATCGGGAGATGTTGGCGTTCTACCAGCGGTTGATCGCGCTGCGTCGGTCTCTTCCTGATCTCTCGGATCCTCGGTTGAGTGCGGTTTCTGTGCAGCACGGGGACCAGTTCCTGGTGATGCGGCGGGGGGACACGCTCGTGGTGGCGAACCTGGCTGGGCGGGGGCAGGGGGTGTCGCTGCCTGGGGTGGCTCGGCGGGTGCTGCTGGCTACGGGGGAGGGGGTCACGGTGATGCGGGACCGGATCCAGCTGCCTGCGGAGACTGCGGCGATCGTGGCGCTCTGAACGAGCGGGTGCTCAACCGCCATGTCGCTCGCATCCAGGCGCGCAGTATGGGCGGCCCGCGGTGGGATCCGTTGATGAGCGAAGGTGACAACTGCGCGCCTTTCACCTGCTGTTGTTGTGTTGCCTCATGCTTGGGAGATCGACAATCTGATTGATCACCTTCCCGCAGACCTGCTTAGGAGTGGAAGAAGCAACAGATCGTGCGTAGCCATAGTTAGTCGGAGTGGCCGCAGCTCTTCTGCAGTGCCCACGGGCCAGACTCTTGAGGACTCCTCACGAGGCGTTGGCAACGCTGACACGAAAGGCGGTGCCATAGCGTACGGACATCATCAGCGAACTGGCGTGCTTCAGCGTCGGTAAGCGATTCTGCAGTTTCATTTGGGTGTGCAGCTTCGTTCCGAATAAATTGAGTGGTTTTTAGCCTTAAGGATGCTTGTCTGAGCGCTGGGTCTGAACTTCGCTCAAGCACGGGCTGTAATATTCTCCAAAGGTACGAAAGCTTGTACTCATCCCGCAAGGGCCTCTGTACAGCCACCTTCCAAGAAAATGACAGTTCGTGGCAAAGCGACTCGAGTGCTCGCCCTGCCGCCATTGACAGGGGAACTGGGCGGGAGTTGTCGGCAATGCAACCTTCGACATCCGCGAGAGGTCCTATGCGTTCATCAAGTATCGCCGGGCTCGCGCCGTGGCCTCTGTTGCGGATCCGAAGGACGCGGATTGAAGGAGCCCCCTCAAAGATCTTAGTAGTTGCCTTGAGCCAAAGCCCGTCGTGTAGGGTGATTATGAGCTGCCATCCCTCGAATCTAGATACAATGTGCTCGAGCGCTCTCTGGCGCAGCGGGGCATCAACTGACTGAAAGACATCATCGAGCGCGACGAAGCGACGTTCGGTTCCTTTTGCGAGCGCAAGGTGCAGGTCCATGATCACCATTAGTGCTAAAAGATCAAGATACGCTTCGCTTAGAATGTCGCGCGGATCGCATACCCTACCGTCGGTGGTGATCAGGTCAACGCTTAGGCGACCGTCGTTGGACACATGAAAGGCCACGTTCGACAGCCAGTTTAGGCCAGTCGTGCAGCGGAAGTCTTCAGCCACCGCGCCTGAAATCGAGTCCAGCGCAGCAGCGACACCCTCTAAGTCGATGGTCTGTGCGTTTCGGGCCGCCTGAGCCGCGCCTGAAGCATGATTCCTCTGGATTAGGGTGAACTCGAAGTCGTCGACTAAGTATTCGAGTTCTTTGCGCTCTTCCTTCCTGAGGCCGTTCTGTCGCATTAACACTGCCCTGAAAGCTTTAATTGCGCCTACATGTTCTGGAATGTCGCCTCGCCAGACGCCCAAGTAGGGTTCAAGCCGGTCTAGAGCCAAGAGGTGATCATCGACAGCCTCTTCGTGAAGGCGTATGGCTTCGGCGCGACGGTGTTCGTCCGCGAAGGAACTGCCGGCAGGAAGGAAGTAGTCGTAAAAAAACTCTAATCGTCGATCATCGTTAACTCGCCAAAATTCCTCGACGTCTTGCCTCCTAATGGCAACCGGCCAACTGCCAATCCCTTCAGGGGTGGAGCGACCCTTGAGAATTTTTGCTTCCTCCACCCCCTTCACGTCCCCCCTCGCCAAAAGCAACCCCGAATCGGTTTTCGCTATTACCGCTGGAGGTACATCCAGGAACAAATTCCGCAACTCTTTGCGCTGCTTCCTCCCGCCTACTCCCCGACGGCTAACCTGGCCGCGGATCAAAAACTCTATGGCATCGACGATCGACGACTTTCCGGCCCCATTGTCGCCGAATATCAGAGTTGTTTGAGCTGGTCCGCCATTCTTTTCATGAAGCGGCACCGTCAGAATTTCCGCAATACCACGCAAGCTTCTGATCTTTATCTCTTGAATCTTCATCAGTCCGCCTCTCCAGATCCTGCCGGTCAATCTAGCAACCTAGCGGACATGAGGGAACCTGGCGCTTCTGGCGTTGAATGGGCTAGTGCCTTCGCCATCGCGCAGAGGCACATTGAAGCAGCTCCGTACCGTGAACTCGAAGCGATAACTTCAAGCCCGATCCGTCCGCCGGCCACCTCGCTCACCGCTTGGCGGGAAGCGGGCATCTTCCAGCCTGCGTACTTCGAACGGGCGTCGATGAAGGGCCAGACTTGTCGCGACGCTTCTCGGGGCACTGCGTCATCACTAGGACGCCCTTTCGGTGTACCGTCCAACCTGCGGGGCAGCGCGGCGTCGCCGCTGTCCTGGTCCTCTACCTGGAGGGTGGCGAAGGCATGGTGACGAAGCCGCACACCATCGGAGCCAGGATCCGGTATTGGCGGATGCGCCGTGGAGGCATGACTCAGGCAGTCCTCGCTGGGCTCGCTGGCGTCACCCAGTCCTACGTGTCGCAGGTCGAGTCGGGTCGGAAGACCATTGACCGCCGCTCCACTCTGGTCGCCCTTGCGGCCGCTCTCCAGGTTACGGTGGCTGACCTGCTCGGCCAGGGCACAGAGTCCGGCGATCCGGCTCGCGAGAGCGCCGCCGAGTGCGTGCCGGCGATCTGGTCAGCCCTGATCGAGATCGAGGACGGCGAGCGTCGCCGGTCGACCTACGCGGCAGAGCGCCTAGCCGCCGAGATCGCCCGCGCCGAGCAGCTCCGCACCTCGTGCAACTACCCGGCGATGGCTCGTATGCTGCCCAACCTCCTGCTTGAAGCCGCCGCCGTGGGCGGCAGCGTGCTCGTCCAGGTCGCCTATCAAGCCGCCACCTGCCTGCGGAACCTCGGCTACCGCCACCTGGCCCTTAACGCCGCCCGGCTCGCTGGGGCGGTCGCCGAAGACACCGAAGACCCGGCGTGGATCGCGGCGTCTCGCTTCGCCTATGCACAGAGCCTGCCAATCGAGTCCGCACCGGTCGCAGCCCGTGCCGCCGACCGGTCACTGATCGAGCTGCAAGCTGACGCCGCCGACGAGCGGGTGCGGCAGATGCTCGGACAGCTCCATCTCTCGGCCGCGTTGACGTCGACAGTCAGCGGTCGCTTCGATGTAGCTCGCGATCACCTTGCCGAGGCGGCGCGCGAGGCCGCAACGCTCGGGGATCCCGTCGACGGGGCCGGCTTCAACGGCTGTGGGTTCGGCCCGACCAATGTTGGGTTGTGGGAGATGTCCATTGCGGCCGAGCAGGGTGAGTCCGGCCGGGTCATTGAGCTGTCTCGAACGGTCCGACCGCAGGTGCTCGCAGCGTCGATCCGCCAGCAGTCCTACTGGCTCGACCTCGGCCGCGCCCTGGCGGACGGCGGCCGCCGAGACGTTGAGGCCCTCGCCGCATTCGTGCAGGCCGAGCGGGCAGCACCGATCCCGTTCGCCATCAACCCCCTAGCCCGCGATGCCGTGGTGACGCTGGCGCAGCGCGCGCAACGCCGAGCCATCCCCGACGAGCTACGCCTGCTCGCCGGCCGCATCGGCGTCAACCTGGCCGCATAACTGCCAGTAATCACCGCATCACCAATCCGCCCTACTGTCCGGTTTCGGGACGCAAGCACGTCCCGTGGCCTGGTGCGGCGGTGATCGAATCTTGAGCATCAACCGCTAGGCCTCTATGGGAGGAGGCGGGGATGAGCGGTCAAGACGACAACGCTCCGGAGAGCAATGGGGAAGCCGCCGAGCGGGAGGCTGCCAAGCAGCGTCTTCTGGCGCAGGCTGAGGCGGAGCGCGTACCCGTGGAGGACACGACCCGTGCGGTCCCGGACCGGCGGTGGCGGCGTGACCAACGATGACGTGCCGATCGGTCGCCGCGTGGCCCGTTGGCGGGTGCGGCGGTCGATGACGCAGCAGATGCTCGCGGACCGGCTGCGGAGGTCGAAGAGTTGGGTGGACAAGGTGGAGCGGGGCGTGCGCGCCCTGGACCGGTACTCGGTGATCCAGGAGCTGGCCCACGTCCTGCGGGTCGACCCGGAGGTGCTGCTCGGCCAGCAGCGGCCAACGCCTGCCGGCACGCCGGACGGGGTGGACGACGTCCGGGCGGCTCTCGCCCGCTACGACACCCCGCAGGCCCCGGCCCAGCCGCCGGAAGAACTAAGAAGACAGCTCGGGTACGCCTGGTTGAGCTACCAGCACGCGCACTACGGGCAGTTGGTGCGGTTGTTGCCGGGTCTGCTCGACGCCGTCCAGGGCGCGCAGACACCAGAGTTGCGGGTACAGGCGTACCGGATCACCTCGTCGCTGCTGGTGAAGCTCGGCGAGGCCGACCTCGGGTGGCTGGCCGCCGACCGGGCGATGGCCGCCGCCGGCGATGACACGCTCCTGGCGGCAACGGCGGCCATCTCGGTCGCCCAGGCGCTCCGCGCGTCAAACCGCGACCGCCTGGCCCTGACCGCGGCCCTCACCGCCGCGAACCGCATCCTCCCGCCCACCCCCGACCCGACCCCATCCGGCTTCGGTAATCATGAGGTTGGCGGGCCGGATGGAGACCGAACCACCCGCCAACCCCATGACCGCGAGGGCCGGGGGTGGTCGGCGGGGGAGTGGGCCGTGGGCGGGACGCTGCTGGTCCAGGCCGCTCTGGCCGCTGCCGGCTGCGGCGACGCTCGCCGCGCCGACGAGCTGACCGACCGGGCCGCCGGGGTCGCTGCCAACCTTCGGGGGTACGACGACACGCACCGCACCGGCTTCGGGCCGATCGCCGTCGACCTGGCTCGGGTGCTGTCAGCGGCGCAACGGGGTGACGCCGACGAGGCGCTGCACCGGCACCCGACCGTGATTCGGCGGGAGGCGTGGCGGCGGTTGCCAGCCGAGCATCGGGGCGCGTACCTAGTCGATGTCGCGCGGGCGTACCTCCAGGTGGGTGACCTGCGCGGGGCCGCACGAGCCCTGGTGGACGCGGACAGCGTCGCGCCGGCTGAGGTCCGGTGCCGGCCGTTGGCGCGTACCGTGATCGCCGAGATCGCCCGCGCGAACCCGGCGCCGGCCGGCGTGGCGCGACTGGCGACGCTGGTCGGCCTAACTCGGTGACCGGTCTGCGGGCGCCCGGCCGCGCGGTGAGCCCGATGCCAAAGAGAACGGTCCCGCATATTGCCGGATCCCTTGTACAGCCACAACAGGCCGGTGTCTGCTATTAGGAGCCGTTCGGACATCGGGCATCCGGCGAGAGCCGACAGCAGTGCCGATTCGATGTGCGGTCCGGACGGCAACTTGGGCCAAATAGCTGACTTCCGTTGTCCTCGGGACCTATTACGTTGGTCATTCCACTGTCGAGGATTGAGGACGTGCATGAGCATCGGCGTGGAGGTGTCCGAAAACGAGCTGTCCATACCAATCGACTACGTGCCCGGTGTGCGCGGCCATGCGGTTCTGGCCGTCGGCCCCGACAGCGGCGGTGGCGATGCCTTGGCGGTGTGGCGCCTCGGGCCCACCGGAGTAGCTGGCGGAGCATGGGTAGTCCGTCTTGACGAGATCGAACGAGAACCAGAGCAACTTCGTCGAATCATGTGGAACTTGCAGGACCGATGTCTGATCGACTGGGATCGCGAGACACCCGTCGGTGTTCTCGCCAGGGTTGCCGAAGTCGTCCCGGCCGAACTGCTCTCAAAGCTTGAGGGCACCATCCTCGCCCTCCCTGATTTGCTCGAAGAAATCAGGGAGCATCGGTCCTCCTACTCGATCGCGGTGGAGCAGCACAGAACGCGCGTCAAATCGAAGATTGCTCCGCTCGCATGGGCCACGCAGTTGCCGAGCCAGGAGCACCTAGCCACGTGGGCCGCCAAGGACCGGTTCGCCTCAGCCTCGCAGGTCGCGGCGACGGCTCTGGCAGTGACTGCTGCTGTCGCACGAACCGCTCAGCTATGGCAGGACACCGAGCAGGCGCGCTACCGCCGAGCCTACTTGCGTCCGCTGGGCGACCCGCAGCCGCTGCCGCCGCTGTGGTTGGCGCGGCTTCGGAAGGCCGTCCACACCAACCTCTCGGTATCGGCGTAGGGGGGCACTCATGTACGCAGTCATCGACCTCGAAACCACGGGTCTTCGTACCAGTTGGCACGATCGGATCGTCGAAGTCGCCGTTGTACACCTCGATGAGACTGGTCGGACCACCGGCGAGTGGTGCAGCCTGGTCAACCCGAATCGCGATCTCGGGCCGCAGCACATCCACGGCATCACGGCTGCGGAAGCGCGGCGAGCACCTGGCTTTGAACAAGTGGCTGGTCACCTTGCGGGCCTGCTGCGCGGCCGGGTCCTGGTCGCTCACAATTTGACCTTCGACGCCCCGTTTTTGCATGCCGAGTATCGACGCGTCGGGATCGAAGCGCCGATCGACCAGGCACCCGGCCTCTGCACTATGCGGCTGGCCCCGCATTTCCTGCCTTCGGCCGGTCGAAGCCTCGGCGACTGCTGTCGCCTCGCCGGACTGCCGCCGCACCAGGCGCACTCGGCCTTGCACGACGCCCGCGCCGCAGCCCAACTGATGAGCTATTACCTACAAGCGGCTGGTAACCCGCCGCCGTGGGCGACCACAGCAATGGCAGCGGCAGATCTCCTGTGGCCTCCGATACCAGCCAATTCCGTGGTGGCCGTTCATCGCCGCGAAGCGGGCAAACGGGAACAGCACTTCCTCGCTCGGTTGGTCGACCGGCTGCCTCGGTTGCCCGAGCTTGAGAGCGACGCCTACCTGGCCCTCCTCGACCAGGCGCTCCTCGACCGGCATATCTCGGCTACGGAAGCAGACGCACTTGTCGCCACGGCGGAGACTTTCGGGCTCGCCCGTGTCGACATCGAGCACCTCCACCGGGCCTATCTGGCGAGCCTGGCGGGAGTCGCGCTCGAAGACGGCGTCCTGACCAGTTCTGAACGACACGATCTGGATGAGGTGGCCGAGTTGCTCGGCTTCCAACGGTCAGATGTCGATGAGGCGTTGGCTGCTGCAGCGACCGACATCCCACGTCAGCGGCGTCCCAACGGGTGGCGGCTGCAGCCGGGCGACAAAATCGTCTTCACCGGTGCCATGGATCCACCGCGTTCTGAGTGGGAGGACGAGGCACGAATGGCGGGCCTCCTCGTAGGCGACAACGTCACCAAGAAGACGCGGCTTCTCATCGCGGCGGACCCGGACACCATGTCAGGTAAGGCCACGGTCGCTCGCAAGTACGGCATCCCGATCGTCCACCCTGCCGCCTACCAGAACATGCTGGCCGGGCTCACGGTCGGTGCGTCTTAGGGCCACGCTAGGCCGCAGGCGTGCGGCGAGGCTCCGAGCTGATTGTCGGAACGTCGCCCAGCGCGAACCGACCTGGTCGGGTGGCCCTTGTCACTCACTTGACCAACGGAGCAACGATGGCCTCGGTACATCAGCTTGATCTCGCCAGCGCGGATGCGGCGATTACGAAGGAGTTCGTGCAGCGCTGGAGTGGCCAGTACCAGGTGAAGCAGCGGGAGTTTGACGTCTTCGGACGGATTGGGCCTGTTGTGGCCAAGCGGGGCTACTACAACCGGCGCGACCTTCTAGAAGTGGTCCGCTGGAAGAGCCCACGATCGACGACGTATGTCGCCCGCAACAGCGATAGCGACATCGAAGACGTCACGCGCATGGCGCTAGCGGCACCTCAGCGGCTGCGGCATCGAGTCCTAAGCCTTCTCAATGGTGTCGGCGTGCCGATAGCGAGTGCGCTACTCACGGTCTGCGACCCGTCGGTGTTCACGGTCATCGACTACCGGGCGATTGAGACGCTACGGGCCCATGGCGAGTTGGGTCGCAGGTCGAGCTACACACGGTACCTGGAGGTTTGCAGCGCACTAGCTGACCGAGTGGAGACCGACCTAAGGACCTTGGACAGGGCTCTGTGGCAGTGGAGTAAGGAGCAAAGGTAAGTCCTTCCCACCGCCCCCGGGTGGGACCGCAAACTAATGAACGGGGCAATGCCGGCGAGGCGGTGCGGCGGCACGCGACGATTGTTCGGCGGGGGGCATGGCGGCGGTTGCCGGCCGAGTATCGGGGCGCGTATCTGGTGGATGTCGCGCGGGCGTACCTCCACGTGGGTGACGTGCGCGGCGCTGCCCGCGCGCTCGTCGACGCGGACAGCGTGGCGCCGGCTGAGGTTCGGTGCCGGCCGTTGGCGCGTACCGTGATCGCCGATGTCGCCCGCGCGCAGCCGGCGCCGGCCGGTGTGGCGCGACTGGCCACGTTGGTCGGCCTGACCCGCTGACCGACCTACCCGCAGGTCGCGGCTTGTCTCACCTCGTCGCCAGCACGCGTCGGCCGTTGGCGAGTCGGACGCTCTTGGCCTGCTCGTAGCGTTCGATGTCGGCGGAGCGGCTCGCGATCGTGCGCTGCTGGTGCTCGACCATCGCCGCCTGCCAGATCGTCACGAGGTCTGTGCTGTCCTTGCACCCTACGTCGGCCACCGCGGTCCGGCGCTCCACGTCGCTGGGGTGGTCGGTGCTCCACTTCGGGTCGTCGTTGGCCTGCCATGGGTCGGCGTAGGCGAACCCCTTGCCGGCCATGCACGTCGACCAGGCCCGGAAGGCGGCCTGAACGCGCATGTCCTGCTCTGCCTGTTGGCCGGCTCGCAGGGCCATGTCGTACAGGAGCGATTCGCCGATCGGTGGCGCGCCCTCGGTCAGGCGCCGGTTCGCCTCGCCGAGGCAGCCGCCCTCAGGGATCCGGCCGCCGGCCGGCTCGGGTCCGTCGGTGCCGAACCGGGTGCCGGTCAGCGCCAGCGCCGTCTTTTCCGGAGGCGGTGGAGGCTTGTCCTCAGCCGCCTCACCGCCGGGTGCGGCGTGGTAACCGAGGCGGTGCGCCTTGTCGTGCTCCACCAGGCCGTACAACCCGTCGCGGGTGGCAGCCGGGTCGGTGTGGTGCGGTTCCGGCGGCCGGTAGGAAATGCCGAGTCGGCGCATGCAGGCCACGACAAGTTTCGCCTCGGCCCGCTGGAGAAGCAGGTCCTCGTCCCCGGACGGAAACAGTCGGTCCAACGGAAGGCTCATGGTCGCCACCGGTGATGGCCCGGCGGGCCGCTGCGCGGGCCCGCTCGGGTCACAGGCGGCCCCGGCACCGACGGTCAGACAGGCCAGCATCAGGGCCGCGAATTGCCTATGGATTGTGGGCATGAAGACCTCGCTCAGGGTGGAGGGGCTCGCGTCGCCCGCTACCTCACGGCCGACGCGAGCCCCTCGATGCGGTCCTACGGGCGGCAGCGGGTTTGCGGCTGGCCGGCCCAGACAAAGCAGAACGAGTCGAATCGGTCGTTCCAGTCGTTCCCGTTCTGGTCGCGGTCCAGCGTCAGGTTCAGGGCCTCGTCGGACTGGCCGCTGTTGGCTTTCTGACGCCAGAAGTAGAGGCCCTGGTAGTTCTCGTGCTCGAAGAGGCGGACCGCATTCACCGGGTCGTAGTTGCGCAGCGAGCTGACGTTGTCATGCAGCAAGCAGTCCGAGGTGCAGGCAGCTACGAACGACCATTGATTGAAGTTCGCAGTGGTCGAGAGGGTGTCGTAGCGACCGCCCCGCAGGTCGGGGTGCTGCCACATGCACAGTTCGCCGCTCTCGCACACGCCGTTGCGCGACGTCGCCGCCTGGGCCGGGCTGGCCACGGCCAGGAGCCCGCCGGCCGCCAGCGCCAACGCACCGAAGAACGCCAGGATTTGTCGCTTCATGAGTCTCCTTAGCTTGGGGATCCTTCTGCCGGAGCTGAGTGATTGTGCTGGTGGCACCGGTGTGGACGGCGTCAGTCAACCCCGGGGATAGCGGCGTAGCCGAGACATTCGAACCAGTTCGAATGTCGACCCTGTCCGGCGTTTCCCGGGCTGCCGCTGAGGTCCGCCCGGGGTTTGGTAAGGGGCGCCCAGGTGCGCCCGCGCGGGGGTGGTCGGTGGGCGGCGGGGGACGGCGCGGAGGGACCACTCGTCCGAGTGGTCCCTCCGTTGGTTCGCTGGTGAGTGGCTAAACTTCAGGTTGGCAGTTCACCTGTGCTCTGCTGCGGCGGGCGCAGCCTCGGGAGGGTGTTCCAGCACCCTCTCGAGGGGCCGTCCCATCGGACGGCGCCTACTCGCAGAAGACCCGCACGGTGGCATCGGGTGAATCCACCTCCACGGTCATGTCGTCGAGGTGCTCCACGAGCGCCTCCAACTGCTCGGGCTTGAGCTGCGTCAGGTCGATCGGCACGCCCGAGTCGCTGAGTGAGGCATTGGCCTTGACCAGGGCCTGCGGCGGGACCAGCGCCGCCAGCCGTACGCCAGCCCGCAGCAGTTGCAGTGGCACCCGCACGTTGACCCGCGACGGCTCGCCGTTGTCGGTGGCGTCCACCATCACCCTCAGGTACCTCACCTTGCCCTTCGGTCGGACGTCGTGACTCGCCGTCGCCGGGGCGTGGTCCCGTTCGAGCGCGGCGATGAGCTGCTCCGCCTCCTCGGCCGTGATCTTGCCGGCGGCCAGCATGTCGAGGATGTCCCTGCGTTGTTCGGTCATTCGAACCTCTCCTATCGGATAGCCACGAACACGGCCAGGCGGCCCTGCTCGATGTCGAAGCGGGCGCCGCGCAGCGCGGAGATGACACGCCAGGCGGCGCCGAGTGCCCGCACCACACCGATGCGGAACACGACGCAGGCCACGATCGCCGCCAGCACGACCAGGACCACGACCGGGAAGAGCACGAGCACCACGGGGAGCACCGGAACCCAGACGCGGATGGGCCGGCGGTCCGGGCGGTTGACCTTGACGGTCACCAACTGCGGCATCACGTCCGGCGGTCCAGCTCGGCCAACGCCTGCTGTGCGGTGATCTCACCGCGGCGCAACCGGTCGATGATGTCGGCTCGTGAGGGCGCCGGGTCGGTCTCGACGAAGTCGAGCATCTGCGTGATCCGGTTGAGCCGTGACTTGATCGTCGGGTAGCTCACCCCGAAGATGCGTTCCATCTCCTTGATCGAACCGTGGCAGCGCACGAACGCCGTGACGAAAACCTGATCATCGACGGTGAGCTGAGCCAGTTGCGGTGGCTCGAACTCACCCTCGATCGCGACGCCGTTGCTCGCCAGGCGCACCCGCTCGACGACGAACGGCTGCCCTCGCGTCAGGCTGGTGAGTTCCTGCCAGTCCATCGCCTGCTCTGTCATACCTGAATTTGTAACTCAGAAAACTTCAACTTCAAAGAGGCTGATCTTAATTTTCTTAAGATCGCACTCGTGGGTGATGAAAGTAATCATGCTGCGACGCCGGCGTCGAGCACGATCCACTCACCTTCACGGAGGCCGGGTGACCCCGGCGCCTCGGGCAGGTCGGTCGCAAGAAGCCTGAGTCGATCCCGCCGTCGGCCGGGAATGCGAAACCGCGGCGGGACCCGAAGGGGTCCCGCCGCGGTCGAAGGGTGTTGCTTGCCGAGCGCCGGGCGGCAGCCGGCGAAGGGCCAGGATGTACGTCCGGATCACTCGAAGAACTTGATGCTGAACCCGGTGTCGGTCGTCGGGCCGGGCACGTTGGCGCGGCGGTAGGTGGTGTTGCCCCACCAGCAGAAGGTGCCGGTGTACCAGTAGCGGTTCGCCCAGGAGTACGCGGTGCCCTTGGGCACCCCGTGGTACATCAGCGGGAACCTCGGCCCGGCGGGTGGGCTGGTGGCGATGTCGCCGTTGAGCAGCACGAAGCTGTGGTGGCCAGGCCCGTTCACGTGCAGGGTGGGATCCCAGCCGGCCATCATGGTGGCCCGGTTCGAGCCGAACAGGCAGCCGTTCGACTTGTACCAGTCCCACACGTACGTCGGGTCGCCGCCGGCGCGCAGCCGTAGGTCGGCGAGGCAGTACTGGTCGCTCCAGCTGCCGTTGGCGGAGTAGACGATGTGGAGCTGCCCGTTAGGGTCCCTGATCGCCTCGGGGGACTCGTTGATGTACGGGTTGCCGACGACGCGCTCCCAGCTCTCCCGTGGTAGGGAGATGACGTACCGGCCACCGGTCGGGGTGAGCGGGTCGCTCATCCGGCTGAGGTAGATGTTCTGTTCGACGTTGGTGTCCCCGGCCCAACCCGACCAGACGAACCACCGCTGCCCGTTGAAGGTGAACAGGCTGCCGTCGATGGCCCACCTGCCGTCGGGCAGCGCGAGTTGCCGCTCGGCGGTGTAGCCGCTGGCCGGTGACGCCGAGTGGATCGCGTACATGCGGTGGGCGGTGCCGCGCCCGGCCGAGAAGTAGATGTAGTACCGGCCGCCATCGGTGACGATCTCCGGGGCCCAGACCTCACCGAGGTTGCGGCTGTCCGTCCAGACCTGCCGCGCGGGTGCGGCGGCCAGCGCGTCGGGAGAGGCCGCCTGCCGCACGGCGATCCCGCCGTTGACCGACTGGACGGAGATGTAGGTGCCGCCGACGCGGATCACGCTGGGGTCGGCGGCTCGCAGGCTGGTCTGCCCGGCCGCCGCAGGCGCGGCGCCGAGTAGGGGCAGGCCGGTGGCGAGCACGATGGCCAGCAGGAAGGAGAGGAGTCGCGGAAGGGTTCGGCTACCGACGTTCACGAGGGGCTCCTCTCCTCGGATGGAGCTGGAGGCAGAAATCGACACCCATAGATTAGGGCAGGCGTTGCTGTTCCACAGTGTTTCCGCGAGCCGGCCTCGGATCTGGCAGTCGCTGGCGGGCATGGGTGCGCTAGCGTTCGGACCCATGGAACCCGTGGACGTGGTCTTGGCTGTCGGGTGCGCGGCGGCCAACCTGGCCATGGCCGCCGTGCTGCTCGTCAGGAGCCGTGGGGGCACGGCCGTGCCCCGGATCTTCGGCCGCCAACAGCCCCTTCCACGCCTGCGGGCCGCGACGCATGCCTGCGTGGGGCTGGGATTGGGCGTCGGCCTGCTCGTCAAGGACATCTTCCCGCCGGACTCCACGGGCGACGCGGTGGTGTTCCACGTGGTGAGAATCTTGCTGGTAGCTGCTGTCGTCACCGCCCTGCTGAGCGCCCTCCGGTACCCGCGATCCCTCTCTGGCGAGGCCGCCCGCCAGGGGCGGTGACCGGGGCGTTTCATAACTGTCGGCAGGGTTGGCTGTCGGCTACAGCGATCACCACGAAGATCGTGAGCGCGGAAAGCCGGCAACGATCACCCGTCGCTGTGCAGCAGCAGGTGGGGGAGTGGTTCGAGCAGTGACGAGAGACTTCCCGACTCAGGAGCGCGGCAGTATGCCGACGAGCGACGTGATGATCGCGAGCCGCAGGGCTGTCCGTAGGTCGACATGGTGGACCGCGAGCGCCGGCTCGGACTCGTAGACGGCGAGCAGGCTCGGCGGCGGTGAGGTGTAGGCGGACAGCGCGCCACCCATGATCAAGGTGTTCAGGCAGAACAGCTCGGCGTTGTCGCCGAGCTCGGGCAGGTGCCGCCGGACGAGGCCGGCCATCACCGCGAGGTTGCCCAGTGCGGCCCGCTTGTGCCGGCGGACCGCCTCGACCGAGACGTTGTGCTCGAGCACCCCGCCCTGCGCGCCGAAGAGATCGCAGAGCACCGTCTGGGCGGCGAGCGACCGGCTGAGTACGTCGGCCGTCTGCTCCGCCCGTTCCCTCGTCGGCCGGCTCAGGTCGACACCGTGGGCCAGCTCCTGGTCCAGCTCGGCCAGCCAGGTCGTCGTCCGGTCGTCCATCAGGTCGAGCAGGACCGCCTCGCGGGACTCGAAGTAGCGCAGCACCGCCGTCTTGGCCAGGCCGACCCGCCGGCTCAGCTCGTTCAGGGTCACCTCGGCCACCGACATCTCGTCGAGCATCGCCGAGGTCGTCTCCAGGATGGCCCGGCGCCGGACCTCACGCTGCTCCTCGCTGCGCGCCCGCTGGAACGTCATGTCGCCAACCCTAGCTTAGGTACCGGCGGTCCCTTGACAGGGTACCGCCGGTACCTTACGGTTCTGGCATAAGCTACCGGCGGTACATTAAGGGGACCGAGATGAAGTGGACCGAGCAGCAGATTCCGCGCCAGGACGGCCGGGTGGCCGTGGTCACCGGTGCCAACACCGGGCTGGGATTCGAGACCGCCCGCCAGCTTGCCGAGCGCGGCGCGTCGGTCGTGCTGGCCGTACGCGACACCGAGAAGGGCAGGCTGGCCGCCGCCCGGATCAACGGCGACGTCTCCGTGCGGGAACTGGACCTGACCTCGCTGGAATCGGTACGCGCCGCCGCGGCGGGCCTGCGCGCCACCCACCCGCGGATCGACCTGCTGATCAACAACGCCGGCGTGATGTACACCCCGAGGCAGACCACCCGTGACGGCTTCGAGATGCAGTTCGGCACCAACCACCTGGGCCACTTCGCGCTCACCGGCCTGCTGCTTGACCTGCTGCTGCCCGTGCCCGGCTCCCGGGTGGTCACCGTCAGCAGCACCGGCCACCGCATCCGCGCCGCCATCCACTTCGACGACCTGCAATGGGAACGGTCCTACGGCCGGGTCGCCGCCTACGGCCAGTCGAAGCTCGCCAACCTGATGTTCACCTATGAGTTGCAGCGCCGACTCGCCGCGCACGGCACCACCGCCGCGGTGGCCGCACACCCTGGCATCTCCAACACCGAACTGGCCCGCAACGCCCCGGCCGTCGTCCGCCGACCGCTCACCTGGCTCGCCCCGGTGATCACCCAGCCCGCGGCGGCGGGCGCACTGCCCACCCTGCGGGCCGCCACCGACCCGTCCGTCCTCGGCGGGCAGTACTACGGCCCCGACGGCACGGCCGAGGCGCGCGGCTACCCGAGGCTGGTCACTTCCAGCCCCGACTCCTACGACGTGACGGTGCAACAACGCCTCTGGGCCGTCTCGGAGGACCTCACCGGCGTGCGATTCCCGGTGGGTTAGGCAGCCGCCGCGGCGTGACCGTGCCAAGGGCAGGCACGTGATCCGGGCGCGGGCAAGGGTTGGCGACGATGGTCGATCACCGACGGCGGCGGCCCGGCGGGAGGTGTGGCGGCGGTCAGGTGGTCAAGGAAAAGTCGTTCCCGCCCTCCGCCGGGCCAGCGTGTCGCGGACGGTGAAGACGACGAGCGAGAGCGGCACGAAGACCCATAGCTGGAGCACGGTATAGCGGCGCAGTTCCCGGTTGGTGTCGACGCCAGCCAGTTCGGCGTCGAGGGCGCCGGGTCGCATCAGCATGAGCGCGTACATGGACAGCGGTGCGTAGTTGAGACCTGCGCCGGTCAGCCACAGGCCGAACGCCCGGCTGCCGAGACCGCTCGAGGACGACAGCAGCCAGACGCCCCACGTCACCATGACAACCACACCGACGAGGAACTCGGCCAGAATGATCCGCCGGCGGCGGGTGGTTCCTCGGCTGCCGTACATGTCGACGGCCGCCAAACGACGAACGTTCACCGCCACGATGGTGCCACCGGCGGGCAATCCAGCGGAGAGCGATCGAGCCTGCACACGTCACGAATCCCGAGTCGATCTGGCTTGTCGGCACGGGCCTCGACTGTGGTGTTGCGCCCTCGAGATGGTCTTGTGACGCGTGACTACCCTCTCGGCCATGTCTGACTTCCGCGGGGACACCTCAGGTGTCTCGACGTTCCGGGCCGCACTGACGATCATCATCGTCGGGATGCTGGCGACCGGCCTCGGTGTCACCTTCATCTGGGACGACCGAGGTTCCCCGCAGGAGGTGACCACGACGGGCACGCTGACCGGCTCACACCCATCGGCCCTGCGCGAGAAGCGCCAGGGGACGTGGTACGAGTTCCAGTACGCCATCGCCGATGGGCGGCAGGTCGCAAGCACCTTCAAGGTCACCCCCAGCGGCTCCCTCGACCGCGACGGCGACACCGTTAAGGTCATCTATTCGCCGGAGGCCCCGCTGGAGGGCCGGCTGTGGGTGACCCGAGGCGGCCTGGAGTTTCTGCCGGCGGGCGCCGGGTTGGCGCTCACTCTCGGCGGGCTCCGAGTCGTCATCCGCGAGCTCCTCAAACGGCGCCGCCGGCGGGGCTGATCTCCGGAGCTGGGCCGTCGCGGGCCCCTATGACTGCGACGGCTCGGGCAGGTGGTGACGTGCCCAGGCTGCGAAACTTGTGAGGGGAATGCCGAGGGCTCGCGCGTGCTCCGGGCGGGCGGGTTGGCCGACCACGTTCATCTGCTCGTGGGAGATGCCGGCCCACTCCGGCATGCCTGCGGCGACCGCCTCCTCCTCGGTCATGTCCGGCGCGGTCAGGTCGGCGCCCAGGGCGTCGGAGAGCGCCGTCGCGATCTCCGTCATCGTCAGGTGGTCGCTCGCCAACTCCAGCTCAACCCCGTGGAACCGATCGGGTTCGGCGATGGCCGCGGCGGCCGCGCGGCCGATGTCGTCGGTCGCGACGAGGGAGAGCGAGGTCTGCGGCTTGATCACCGTCGCCAGGCCGCCGGAAACGCCCCGGGGGAGCAGGTAGGCCACCGAGGGCAGGAAGTTGTCCATGAAGAAGCCCGGCTTGATGAGCGTCCAGTGCGTGAAGCCCGCCGCGCGTACCCGATCCTGGATGCCGGCCTTGGTGGTGTAGTAGGGCTCCAGGGTCGCCCAGCGGCCCTCGGCCCAGCCGGGCGCCTCGGTGTGCTGGCCGGCGCCGCTGACGGACGTGTGCACGAACTGCGGCACCCCCGCGGCCAGCGCGCTTTCGATCAGGTTGACGCCCTGGGTCAGCTCGCCGTTGAAGTTGATGGTGTTGCCGTCCATCGCGGGCATCTGCACCGAGAAGACGGCCCGTGCTCCGTGCGCGGCCCGGACCAGCGAGTCGCGATCGTCGAGGTCGCCGGTGACCAGTTCGGCGCCGAGGGCCTCGACCGCCCGCGCGCGGTCGGTCGCGGGGTCGCGGACCAGTGCCCGGACGGGTACGCCGGCCGCGAGCAGGGCGCGGGCAGTGGCACCGCCCTGCCGTCCGGTGGCGCCGGTGACCAGGACGGGTGCGGAATCGGTGGGCATGAGGGGGTCTCCTGTCGCGGGGCAAACGCTAAACGGCGGGGCCCGCCGTTTCTCCTTCGCTAAGATACGGCGGACCCCGCCACTTAGCAAACCTTGAGGTGACGCCATGTCCACCCAGCGAGCGGACGCCCGGCGCAACTACGCGCGCCTGCTGGCCGTGGCCGAGCAGGAGATCGCCGCACACGGCGCCGACGCGTCCCTGGAGCAGATCGCCCGCATCGCCGGAGTCGGCTCGGCCACCGTGCGCCGGCACTTCCCGAGCCGCCACGCACTGCTGGACGCGGTCTTCCGCGGGGTGATCGAGAACCTCGGCGCCCGCGCTCGGGAGCTGTCCGATGCCGCAGACGCTCGGGCCGCGCTGCTGGAGTGGCTCACCGCCGTCAACGGGAACGTCGCCACCATCAGAGGCCTGGCCATCGCGCTCACCCGCGACTGCACGGCCAACCCCACCGAGGCGCACGAGCACTGCGCCACCGCGCAGCTCACCGAGGCGGGCGAACCACTCGTACGCCGGGCCGCGACGGTCGGCGCGGTGGCACCCGACGTGACAATCACCGACCTGCTCGCGCTGATCACCGGCATCGCCCTGGCCACCGAGCACCACTCGGATCCCGCCGCCGCCGCGACCCGACTACTCGACCTGGCGGTAGCAGGAATCAGCCCAGGGCAGGGGTAAGCGCGCCTGACCCCCGACCCTGCCCCCGCCCCCGACCCGGCCCCTGCCCCTGCCCCCGACCTTGGTCGATCATGGAGTTGTGGTGCCGGTTTGGGGATGCATCGCGGCTTTTGCGGCCCACCACAACTCCATGATCGACCACGGCCAGGGCCGGCGGGCCGGCCGGCGGGGCGGGCGTCAGGGGGTGGGTGGACGTCAGCGTGCGGGGGTGAACGGGGTTAGGAGCAGGTCGGTGAGGCGTTGCTGGGCGTCCTCGTCGCCGCTGAGCCGCAGCGCGCCGGACTCCTCCGCCGCCGCCATGGTGATCTCCCCGCCGCAGACGGCCCGGAGGGTGTCGATGTCGGTGCTGAGCGCCGCGTCGGGGTCGGACGCCGTGCCGCGCCGGAGTTCCACCGTCTCGTCGGCGACGTCGGCGAGGTACGTGTCGGCGTCGACGTGGAACGCGTAGCTGCCGGCGAGTTCCGGGGCTCGCGCCGGGTCGAAGGCCGCCTTGATGCTGAGCAGCAGGGAGTCGACGCCGAGAGCGCCGTCGGGTGACTGGGGGGACTGGCTTCCCCAGCGTCCGAACTGGAGGAGGATCGGCTCCAGGGCGCGGCCCCACTCGGTGAGCTCGTAGAGGTGGACCCGCGTCGGTGGGCCCAGGTCCCGCCGTCGCACCACGCCGTGCTCGGTCAACTGGCGCAGCCGCTGGCTCAGCACGTTGGGGCTCACCCCGGGCAGGCCGCCGAGCAGGTCGTTGAACCGCCGGGGGCCGAGCAGCAGGTCGCGTACCACCAGCAGCGCCCACCGCTCGCCGATGATGTCCAGTCCACGCGCGACACCGCACGGATCTCCGTAACTACGCATGCCGCTCATGACGTCCACCCTACCTGGATCCTAATTTAGGAGTTCCACTTGTTCTTTAGGAGTTAGCCCCCTAGCGTAACTCTCATGAGCCTGCCGCAAGGTGACTTGAAGCTGCTGGACACCCCGTTGGCCCGACGACTGCTCGCCGCGTCCCTGGTGGCACGCCTCGCCTACACCGGCCGGGACGGCACCCCGCGGTTGATCCCGGTGAACTTCCTCTGGACCGGCGACGAGCTGGTCGTCGGCGCGTTCGCCGGCAACTACAAGATCCGTGACCTGAGCGCCCGACCGGACGTGGCGGTCTGCATCGACACCGCGGACGGCCTTCCCGAGGTGCTCATGCTGCGCGGGACGGTCACCCTGGCGGAGGTCGAGGGCGTCCTGCCGGAGTACGCCACCATCCAGCGCGCGGGGATGGGCGACGAGGTGGGCAACGCCTACCTCACCGCGATCGACAAGCCTGGCCTGCGGATGGTCCGGATCGGCCTGCGCCCCACCTGGGTCGGAGTCGTCGACTTCCAGGGGCGATTCCCGGCTCGTACACCGGAACCCGTCCGAGCCGCGCTCAGCGGCGGCCAATAACCAGCCCGGGGTTCACCACACCATCACGGAGGACGAGAGATGCGCAAGATTGTCGTGTCGATGTGGACCTCGCTGGACGGGTTCGTCGCCGGCCCCGACGACGAGATGGACTGGCTCCTGGTCGACGACCACCTGCAGAAGTACGAGCGGGCCCTGGTGGACAACGCCGGCAGCCTGATGCTGGGCCGGATCACCCACGCCGACTTCGCCGGCCACTGGCCGCAGACCGCCCAGGACCCCGACCAGCCCGACGACGTACGGGGGTACGCCCAACGCCTCGACGCGCTGGAGAAGATCGTCGTCTCCGCCTCGGGCAACACCGCGACCTGGACGGACACCCGACTGCTCACCCGTCTCGACCCCGACGAGATCACCGAACTCAAGCGCGGGCCCGGCGGCGACATCGTGGTCTACGGCAGCCTCACCCTGGTCCGGTCCCTCGCCGACCTCGGGCTCATCGACGAGCTGCACCTGCTGGTGCATCCCCTGTTCCTCCGCCAGGGCAAGCCGCTGTTCGCCGGTGGTCAGCCGCCAGCACGACTGGAGTTGGTGTCCGCCGAACCCTTCGCCTCCGGGGTCGTCCTGCTGAAATACCACCCGGCCTGACGAACTCAGGTGGTGCGGTCGGGCACCGGGCAACCGATGTCGCCATCCGGACATCACCGGTGCTCTGCACCAGACATACCCTCGTGACCTGCTCGGACGGCGCGGTCCGACGGCCGATGACGCGCCGCCTCGTCCGGCCGGGGCATCCCCCGGCGGTGCCCGGATGGTGCAATAGGGCCATTCATCGGCTGACGGAGGTACGCGTGGAGGGTGTGGAACTGCTTCTCGCCGCCGTAACGGCGGGTGCCACGGTGGGGGTCACCGACGCGACCAGCGCCCTGGTCCGGGATGCCGCCGTCAACTTCCGGAGTTCCCTACGGCACCGGCTGACGGGTCGCGGCCAGGAGGCGTTGGAGGCGTTGGAGGCCGACGGGGGTGCCTCGGCCGTCTGGCAGGTCCGGCTCGCCGAAGATGTCGTCCGCGCCGGCGTCGACCGGGACGAGCAGATCCTCAGCCTCGCACGGGACCTGCTGGCACGGGCTGAGGCGGCCGGCGGGCGTACCGAGACCGGTCCGGTGGACCTGCGCGGGTCGCAGGGCGTCCAGCTGGGCAGCAGCAACACCCAGCACAACACCTTCAACTGAGGCGGGTCGGGCCGATGGGCGGCAAAGGCCAGCCGGGCGACAGCCGTTCGCGGGGTGTCGACGCCCGCGACGCCAGAGGCATGCAGATCGGCGACAACAACGTCCAGCACAACAATTACGGCCCGGTGGTGCGGTCCGCGTACCTCGCGGAGGTCCGCCGAATCGCCCCGGCCGAGCTGCTGGACCGGGAGCCCCAACTCGCGCGGCTCGCGGCCTTCTGCACGGGCGACGGGCCGGACACCTACCTGTGGTGGAAGGCGTTCCCAGGTTCCGGCATGACGGCACTGCTGTCCTGGTTCGTGCTGCACCCGCCGCCAGGCGTGCGGGTGGTGTCGTGCTTCGTGCCCGCCGGCCGGACCGAGCGGGAGAACCGCGACGCGTTCATCGACGTGGTGCTTGAGCAGCTCGTCGAGCTGACCGGCGGATCGATGCCGGGTCATCTGACCCGGTCGACCCGGCGGGCGCACCTGCTGGGTCGCTACGCCGACGCGAGCGAAGCGTGCGCACGCCGTGGCGAGCGGTTGGTGCTGGTGGTCGACGGGTTGGACGATCGGCGCAACACGTCGAGTCTCGCGACGCTGTTGCCGGACGATCTGGTCGGGATGCGGGTGGTGCTCGGTACGGGCTTCTCCTGGCGGATCCCCGACGACCTGCCACCGCGTCACCCGCTGCGCGAGGCGAGCACCTCCGCCCTCCTGTCGCGGTTCCTAGACGAGGCGGCGAAGGCCCAGCAGGAGGCGACAGCCGCTCGCAGGGAGGCGGAGCGGCAACGCGCCGAGGTCGACCGTCGCCGCGCGCAGCTCCGGGCCGACCAGTGGCGGTCCGCTGAGGCAGCGCGGACCACCCCGGCAGCCCGGGCGGCGGCCGTGTGGCGGGCGCTGGTGTTCGTCGCCGGTTGGACGAGCGCCCTCGTTCTCCTCGGCTTCGTGGCGGCATCCTCGTACGACCTGCGGGTCGCGGGCATTCTGAGCGCCCAGATCGTGGTGGGCGGGTTGGGGGCCATGCTCGGGCTCGTGCCGGCCGCGTACCGGCTCGGTGCCGCGTACGGTGCGGCACCGCGGTCACCCGCCGCCTGGCTGGCGTCACCCCGGGACATGATGGTCTGGGTGAGCGTGGCGCTGGCCGGGGGCTTCTTCGCCGGAGCGGGCGCGGCCGACTACCTCGACGCCCGTCACGCCCGGCTGCTGGAACGGTCCCTCGGCGTGGGTGGAACGGTGCCGTCCTTCGAGGAGGCGGTGGCGCTCGTCGTCCTGGTGCTGATCGCGTTCGGTTGCGGGGCAGTGGGTCTGCACATCGCCAGGAAGTCCGTCGGTCCGTGGCAGGAACGGCACCGGGCGCAGGTGAACGCCGAGGGCGACCCTCCGGTCAGATCCGGGCGGCGACCACCTCGGCGGCCTGGGCGATGAGAGCGTCGTCGGGGGTGGCGTCCTTCCTGTCGCGACTGGACAGCACGGCGAGGACGATCGGGGCCCGGTCGGGCGGCCAGAGCACCGCGATGTCGTTGCGGGTGCCGTACCCTCCGGTCCCGGTCTTGTCCCCGACCACCCAGCCGGCCGGCACCCCCGCGCGGACCAGCGCCGCGCCGGTGGTGTTGCCCCGCAGCCAGCCGCGCAGCACGTCACGGTCCGCCGGTTCCAGAGCAACCCCCACGGTGTACGCCCGGAGGTCGCCGGCCAGGGCCCGAGCGGTGCTGGTGTCCCGCTTGTCGCCCGGTGTTCCCTCGTTCAGCGCGGTCTCGTAGCGGGCGGCCTCGGTGACCGTGTCGCCGAGCGCGCGCAACTTCGACTCGAACCCCGCCGGCCCGCCGAGGTGGCGCAGCAGCAGGTTGCCGGCCGTGTTGTCGCTGTAGCGCACGGCGGCGTCGGCGAGGGCGCGCAGGCTCATGCCCTCGCCGACGTGCTTCTCCGTCACGGGGGAGTGCGCCACCAGGTCCCGCTCCGAGTACCGCACCACCCGATCCAGCTGGGCGTCGGTGGTGCCGTCGAGCACCTCGGCGGCGGCCAACGCCTTCCAGGTCGAGGCGTACGCGAACCGCTCGTCGGCGCGGTACTCCACCGTGCGGCCGCTGCCCGTGTCGACGGCGTAGATGCCCAACCGCGCCCCGAACTGCTCCTCCAACTGCCGGAACTTCTGATCGGCGGCCGGCGACGGGGCGAGCGTCGCCTCCGGGCTCGGCGTCGTCCGCGCCTCGGTGGCGTCCCCGCCGCCGCACCCCGCCAACGACACCACTGTCGCCGCCGTGGCCACCACGGTCGTCAGCCGTCGGACCGGAACCGCCATCGTCGTTCCTCCTGAGGTGCCGTCGGTCAGGGCAGGATCTCGACGTACCCGTCACTGCCGTGTACGCGGATCCGCTGCCCGTCACGGATCAGCCGGGTGGCGTCCAACACGCTGACCACAGCCGGCAGACCATACTCCCGTGCGATCACCGCGCCGTGCGTCATCAACCCGCCGACCTCCGTCACCAGTCCGGCGATGCCGACGAACAGGGGCGTCCAACTGGGGTCCGTGTGGGCCGTGACGAGGATGTCACCCGCTTCGAGGTCGGCCTGCGCCATGTCGAGGATGACGCGGGCGCGTCCTTCGACCGTGCCGGCGGAGACCGGCACACCGGCCAGGGCGCCGGCCGGCACGTCGTCGCGTCGGTACGCGCCGGTGATGGTCTCGCCGTCGGAGGTCAGCACCCGGGGCGGGGTGAGCGCCTGGTACGACCGGAACGCCTCCCGGCGCTGCCGGACCAGCTCGTCGTCCACCCGGTGCGAGCGCGCGACCTCGTGGAACTCCTGGAACGTGAGGTAGAAGACGTCTTCGGTCTCGGCGAGCACGCCGGCCCGCACCAGGCGCTCGGCCTCCGCCAGCAGGGCCTGCTTGTAGGCGTAGTAGCGGCTGATGATGTCGTACTTCGGGTACTCCCGATAGCCGATGAAGGCCCGCACCCGGTCGATCATCCGCGCGGTCTCGTCGGCCTTCTGCTCCCCGTCCGGCAGCGCCCGCAGGCGCGTCAACACCTCCTGCGCCTTCTGCCGCGCCTGCTGTTCGCCCTGCTCGAAGCGCCGCCGGGCCGCGCCCGGCTCGAAGAGCTTGACGTTGTCCAGAAGCACGGGCACCAGCGTGCCGGGGCGTTCGCTCCACCGCGGCCTGGTGATGTCGATCTCGCCGACGCAGCGCATGCCGTACCGGTCGAGGTACGCCTCGATGGCGTCACGCGCCTCGGCCCCGCCCGGGACCTTCGGCAGCTCGTCGAGGAAGTCGTCGTGCGCGACGCCGTTGTCCGCGACGCCCTGCAGGAACGCCACCACCTCCGGATGCGGACGGATCACGTCGGCGACGTCGAGCAGCGCCAGCCCCATCTCCGACGTGACGTTGCCGGGGGCGGAGAGGGTGAGGGTGTCCGCGGCGTTCTTCTCGCCCAGCCACTCGTGCAGCCGGTCGTTGAGCCACCAGGTGGCCTCCATGCCGGCCATGATCGCCTGCATGTTCAGCGGATCGCCGAGGACCCGCTTGTGCTCCTGGAAGGCCTCCAACAGGAAGTCGAACAGCGCCGGACCGGTCACCGTCGCGATGTCGCGCCGCAGGGCGGCGATGGACGCCCCGCTGCGCTCGATCAGCTCGGTGACGACGGCCGGGTCGGTCTCGGTCGAGGTGGACGCGCCGCCGGTCGTCGGGTGCCCGGGACCGCCGCCGTCCGGGAGCGTCGGAATGAAGTCCCGGCGGTCGAGGAGGGTTTCCAGCGCGTCCTTCATCAGGGGATCGTCGCGCCCCGCCATCGTGAGGAAGCCGGCGCGGCTGGCGGGGGAGGCCAGCAGTCGGGTGGCGTCGACGAACAGCCTCCCGCCGGCCTCCAGCATCGGGGCCATTGCCGTCAACTGCCACATGGAGAGCCCCAGCGGCCGCATGGCGTCGGTCATCATCTGCTGGTGACCGACCGAAAGGAAGACGTGGTTCTCCTGGTCAGCGACCGCCGGGATGGGGAACAACGTGGTGATCGGCCGGCTCTGCACGATCTGGAAGTCGTCGTCGACCAGGCACCACTCGATGTCCTGCGGGCTGCCGAAGTGCGCCTCGATCCGTCGCCCGAGCCGCACGAGCCGTACCACCTGGGCCTGCGTCAACGCCGGCTGCTCCTGCCGCTGCGGGTCGATCGCCACCTCCCGCGTCCCGCCGCCCGGCAGGGCGGCGACAGCACGCTGCTTGGTGGCGACCGTGCCGGCGACGACCTCCCCGTCGCGCACGGTGTAGACGTCCGGGTTCACCAGGCCGGACACCAGGGCCTCGCCGAGGCCGAAGCTGGCGTCCACGGTCGCGACCTTCCGGTTGCCCGTCACCGGGTCCGCCGTGAACAGGATGCCGGAGGCATCCGGAAAAACCATCCGCTGTACGACGACAGCCATCTGGACGGTTCGGTGGTCGATGCCGTTGCGCAGGCGGTAGATGACGGCCCGCTCGGTGAACAGCGACGCCCAGCACCGGCTGACGTGCCGCAGGACCGCCTCCGGCCCCACCACGTTCAGGTAGGTGTCCTGCTGGCCGGCGAAGGACGCCGTGGGCGTGTCCTCCGCCGTCGCGCTGGACCGCACGGCGTAGGCGGCCTGCTCGCCGAACCGGGCGAGCGCGCCGGTGATCGCGGCAGCCAGGTCGTCCGGTATCGCGGTCTGCTCGACGCTGCGGCGGATCTCCGCGCTGAGCGTGCGAATCGCCTCCCGGTCATCCGGGCTCAGGCGCGACAGCTGATCGAGCCGGTCGTCGATCGCCGGTACCTCCGCCATGACCCGCCGGAAGGCGGCCGTCGTCACGCAGAACCCGGCCGGCACCCGGATGCCGTCGATCCGGGACAGCGCGCCCAGGTGCGCGGCCTTGCCGCCGACCACGGACACCTGACTCTCGTCGACCTCTCGAAGATCCACCAGCGGTGCCCGGTCGCCGGGGTCCCCGTCCATCGACAACACACTCACGTCGCGCCCCCGTTACCTCGTTCGTGCTGGTCCGGCCGCCGATTGTGCGCCACGACCGGGGTCTTGCGGCAAGCCCCCAGGTGCGATATATGTTAGAAGTGGCAGGGAGAGTGATCTCCTTGCCGCTTGTTTTTGTGGGGGCGGCCGGGCCCTCTCAGTCGTAGGGGAGTCGGCGCGGCTCGATTCTCAGCCCC
This sequence comes from Micromonospora foliorum, assembly GCF_022229015.1. Lineage (GTDB taxonomy): Bacteria > Actinomycetota > Actinomycetes > Mycobacteriales > Micromonosporaceae > Micromonospora > Micromonospora foliorum. The sequence goes on along the minus strand of NZ_JAKKFF010000571.1, from coordinate 23,207 downwards.
CGGCCGAGCTGCCAGGAGGCGGTCGGCCAGGCCGCGAGGAAGCCGGCTATCAGCCCGAGTTGGCCGGCGAACCAGAACGTCGGGCTGTCGGGTCGCAGGGGCGGCTCCGGAAAGACCACGCGATGCGCGAGCGTCAGCCACACGAACAGCGCCACCTCGAACGCGGTGATGGTCAGCAGCTCGATCCGGCCGACGTTCGACAGCGCGTGCCAGACCTTCGCGAGGCTGCGACTCGGCCCGGCGAAGTACCGGAAGAGCACGGCGATCGTCACCGCCATCAGGTAGTCGCCGGCGTAGTCGACCCACAGCGGGTCCTCGGCCGGGTCGAATCTCACGGCGTACAGGGCGACCTCGGCGACGATGAAGCCGAGGGCGCAGTGGGCGCCGCAGCGGGACACGTGGGTGACGACGATGCCCCGGCGGGGCCGGCGAGGTTGACCCTCCTGCCGCCGTCGAGAGAGCGCCTCGGGTCTGCCCCAGTTCCAGTAGAGGCGGACGGCGGCCGGGCCGATGTAGAGGACGGTCACCAGCCAGACGATCTCCATGACCCGGACCGGCTGACGGTGCCCCCGAAAGTACGTGTCGACAACGACGATCGCGAGGCTGACGACGCCGACCGCGAGCGACGCCCAGGAGAGCGCCAAGAGCCAGGTTGGTTGCATTCCCGTCCCTTCCGCACGCCGGGCGAGTCTTTCATGTCGTACTCGTTCAGATCGGCGGATCGGGCGTTCCTGCGGGCCCGACGCGGACGGATTCACCCTCCCCGGCCTCGCCCGGACGGTGGAGTGAACCGGCCGGCCGCTGCCTTACTGTGCGAGGGTGACCAGTGCCCCTCGGGAAGCGGAAGCGCGCGTCGGTCCGATCGGCGCGCTGCTCAGCCGATTCGTGTTCCTGGCCATCTGCCTACCCGGACCGGTCCTGCTCGTCGCCGCCGTGACGCTGGACCCACCGCGATCGTCCAGCGACTTCTGGGGTCTGCTGGGCGGTGGCGTCCTGGCGACAGCCATCGGTGTCGGGTTCGGCGTCTTCGGCTGGCGGGTGGTGGCCCGTTCGCGCCGCGACTCGCGTCGACTGGCCGCGGCTGGCGTCGCCGCGACGGCGGAGGTTCTTCAGGTGGCGAACCACCTGGACGGCGAGAACCCCGGGCTGGAGCTCCGCGTGCGGATCAGTGGGCCGGGGTTCACCCCGTTCGAGGCGGACACGATCCGCGGGGACGATCCGGCGCTCGTGCCGGGCGCGGTGCTGGCCGCCGTCGTGGACCCCGCTGACCGTCTCTTCGCGATCACCTGATTCTTCCCTGCCCCGGAGCCTGATTCGCGGGGTCGAAGCGGCATCGCCGCGCTGGCACACTCTCGGACATGGTCGACTGGTACACGCGGGCCGAAGTGGACGGCGACGTCGTCCGGATCTCGGAACCGCACGTCAACGAACTGCTGTCGGCGAACTTCTGGTGGCTGCGGGGCAACGATCGGGACATCGTGATCGACGCCGGGCTGGGCGTCGTCGCCGTGCGGGAGGCGATTCCGGGCCTGTTCGAGCGCGATCCGCTGGTCGTGCTCACCCACGCGCACCTGGATCACGTCGGCGGGGCGCCGGAGTTCGGTGACCGGGCCGCCCACCCCGCTGAAGCGGAGATCCTTGCGGCGGGCGTACCGGCGAGCCTGTACGGCGCGGAACTCTTCGACAAACTGGGGATCGACGCCGCCGGGGAAGCCGTCCCGGAGCTCATGATCGACGTTTTGCCCGATCCCGGTTACGACCCGGCTGCCTACCGCGTCGCACCCGTGACCCTGAACCGCCTGCTCGACGACGGTGACCGGGTCGACCTGGGCGGGCGAGTGCTGACCGTGCTGCACCTTCCCGGCCACACGCCGGGAAGCATCGCCCTGCTGGAGGAGCGCACCGGGACCCTGTACTCCGGCGACATCATCTACGAGGGTGCCCTGATCGACGATCTGCCGAACTCCGACGTGGCTGCGTACCGGCGAAGCATGGAGTTTCTCGTCGACCTCGACGTGTCCGTCGTCCATCCTGGCCACGGCGACAGCTTCGACAGGGCCCGCCTTCGCCAGTTGGCCGAGACCTACCTACGCAGGACGGCCGCCAGCGCTGCCCATAATGAAAGCTGATATATAGCATCATTTGCGACGTGCCTCCCAAGAGGGAAACGTCGCGGCTCACCCGTAGCCCGGGCCGGTTGCTGGCATTCAGCGACGGTGTCTTCGCGATCGCCGTGACGCTCCTCGTGCTGGAGATCCAACCGCCCCACGACTTCGGCAACCTCGTCCAGGGGCTCGGTGCGCTGTGGCCCTCGTACCTGGCGTACACGTTCTCCACGTCACTGCTCGCCGACGCGTTGCGGGCGGAGCAGGGGCTGCGGGCGTCGGTCGTCGTCTACGGCAGCACACTGTGGACGGCGGCGGCCCTCTTCAACATCGTGTGGGCCCACCTGCGGCGCGCCGAACTGCTGGACCCCGGCCTCGGTCCCTTCGGCGCTCGGGCCATCGGCCGCCGGTTCGCCTCGCTGCTCTGAATCGGCTCCGGCATCCTCGTCGGCGCGTTCGTGCCGATCGCCGGCGTCGCCATCATTGCCGCCTTCCTGCCCGCCTACTACCTGCCCATCCGCGGCAAGTACGGCGAGCACGACACCGCCGCGCAACCGGCCGACTGACTAGAGTCGGCGGCATGCGGATCAGGATCGACGGCACCGATTTCCCAGGTCAGCGGCCCGGTGCGGAGGCCGACGCCTTGCGGCTGGGCAACGTGCACGTCGGGGTCCAGCGCAAGGCCGAGGTGGTCGACCAGGTGCCGGCCGACGCGGCCAGCGCCACCTGGTCCTTCGAGGTGTCCAGCCGCGATATCGACGGAGCGCTCGATGTCGGCGGCCCCTGGGTGCACGGCCGTCCCGGGGCACGTTTTCTGTATCTGAGTTGGGGTGCGGTGAACCAGGACGGCTTCGCCATGTTCCGACGAGCGAAGTTGATGTTCACCGACGTGCCGACCGAGCTGCTGCGTGCCGCTCACGAGGGTAGCGGGACGCTGGTTGGCCGGGTCGGGTTGACCGATGCCGCCGGTGAGCCGATCTGCGCTCGGGTGCACCCGCCCGCCATCGCGTGGGCGGTGGAGTGAGCGGTCGCCGCCCCGGCTAACTGCCGAAGTCGACGCCGCTGAGGGAGACGGAGCGGTGCGCGGCGAGGTGTTCGGCCTGCGCGGTGATGGCCTTACGCGTGGCGTCCGACAACCGGTGCCAGGGCTGGACGGCGACCGTGAACGTTCTGCCGGACTTGCGGGGACGCCAGGTGCCGACCAGTTCACCGTCGACCAGGACGGCGCCGGGGCGACCCAACACCGGCCACAGGTCCTTGGCGTAGGCGGCGTCCGGCACCAGGGTTGCCCGGTCCTTGGCCTGCAGGAACAGGTCGAACGGGCCGAGCAGGCGGGTGCCCCTGCCGTCGGCCGACTCCAGCGCCTCCTCGTCGGCGGCCAGCAGTGAGCGCACCTCGCGGTCCACCGTCACCTCGATCACGTCGTCGGGCCAGTGCGCCTTCACGTCCTTCACCGGGGCGTCGAGGTAGTCGGCCACCTGTTTCGGGGTGGCCGGGCCGAGCAGGCGGAGGTACGCGCGGACGAGGTCGAACCGGTCGCCCGGAGCGGCCGACTTCCGGAACCCGGTGATGCGCCGCAGGATCGGAGGTGAGGTGTCGAGCTGCAACTCCAGTCCGGCCCGTACGGCGGCGAGCCGGAACGGCATCTCGTAGAGGTGCGTGGCGTTACACGGTCGGCAGAACCGCAGAAACGGCTCGGGCAGCATGGTGGCCAGGCGGCTGGAGACGTCCCCCTTGACCGTCGGCGTGGTGACGATGGCCCGCATCCGCGCGGCGATCTCGTCCAGGGCCGTGAGGTTGTCGATGCCGGCGGCCTTCAACGGCTTGGCGGCGTCGTAGATGCGCTTGCCCGCGTCGGCGTCGGAGAAGGGCTCGACCGCGGCCGCCACCTTCGCCACGTCGGCCCGGCGGTAGAGGTGGGGTGCGCCCCGCACGGTCCACAGCAGGACCAGATCCGTGTCGGACAACGCGGTCACGTCGACCCCGCGCACCGCCAGCGCCCACCGGGCGCCGTCCGGACCGGTGTTCTGCACCCCGAGGTCCAGGGCGGCGGTGTCGGCGAGCGTGCCCTCGGCCCGGTCGAGCTGCTGGGCGCGGACCCGGAAGTTCATCACCTGGTGCCGATCGACCATGTTTGCACCCTAGTGGGGGCGGCGCTTCCGGTGGGTCCAGGCGCGCAGCGCCCATTCGACGGGGCCGTACCGGAACCGCCGCAGCCACCACGCGCTGGCCACCAGCTGGAACGCGAAGATCACCAGCGCGATCAGCAGTGTCTGTGCCGGCGAGGTGCGGCCGACCAGGCCCCACCCGACACCGGTGAAGACGAGCACGCACACGAGCGACTGGGCCAGGTAGTTGGTCAGGGCCATCCGCCCGGCGGGCGCGAACGCGTCCGCGAAACGAGATCGCCGCGTGAACAGGCGCAGCAGGGTCGCGGCGTAGGCCGCGGCCAGGAACGGCGCGGTGACGATGCTGACCATCAGCCCGGTCAGGTTCGCCGTGCCACCGCCGACCGCGAACACGACGGCGCCGGCCAGACCGATCGGGTACCCCACCCGTTCGCACCGGCGCAGCAGGTCCTCGTGGGCGGGCACGGCGGCGAGCAGCCGGTGCTTGCCGGCGGCGAGGCCGACGAGGAACGCCGCGAACGCCAGGGGCCCCTGCACGGCGAGACCGCCGATCATCGCCGGCATCGACCGCAGGTGCTCCAGGACGACGTCACCGGGGCCACCGCTGAGCGCCAGCGTCGAACGCGCACCGGCGCCGACCGCGGCGGCCTCGTCCGGAACCAGCGTGGCACCGAGGACCGCGGCGAGCCCGACCACGACGGCGATGCCGCCGATGATGGCCGCCGCCGCGATCAGCGCGGTGCGGGGCTCGATCCGGCGGACGGCGAGCAACGCGAGACCGAGCAGCGCGTACGTGGTGAGGATGTCGCCGTGGAACAGCAGCACCGCGTGCAGCACACCGAGAACGAACAACCCGGCGAGCCGGCGCAGGAACGCCGGGCGGAATGCCACGCCGCGCCGAGCCGCGGAGTCGAGTTGCAGGGTGAAGCTGTAGCCGAACAGAAACGCGAACAGCAGGTACGCCTTCATCGCGAACAACAGCTCCACCGCGCCGGCGATCAGCAGGTCGAGTACGCCGCGCGTCGGGTCGTCGACGAGGTGGAACTCGTACCCGGAGCTGAAGAACGCGATGTTCACCAGCAGGATGAGCAGCAGCGCGCTGCCCCGCAGGGCGTCCACGACGGTGATTCGGGCGGAGGTGTCCCCGGGCGAGGGCTCTGGACGGCGGTCGCCGGGTCGATCGAGTCGGGTCACATTCATGGGTCCAGCCTCCGGAGCGTGGCCCGCCGCCCGGAAGTGTTTTCGTCACACGCGCCGTCGTGACGAAAAGACGCCATCCCCGAGTGAGGGGAGGCGATTCCCTCCGCGCGGCGATCCGCTCGTCTCGCCGTTCGGCCACGGTGATCTCGGAGGTGCCAACGCCCACCGTTGATGGAGATGACGCCGTGACTCGAACACCAAGTCCCATCGCCCTGCCCGCCCCGCCACCGCCGCCATGGGCCCGCCGAGCCGGTCAGGTGGCATGGATCGCCCCCGTGCTGGGCTTCATCCCGCTGCACGTGCCATGGATCCTCGGCATCCCGCTGTTCGCCAACCCCGGTCCATTCCGCGAGTGGTACCACGGTCGCGGGCCCGGGGTGGGGGACCACCCGGTCGACGGTTTCCTGGGCCTGCCGGCCGGCGCGTTCTACCTGGGTCTGCTGTGCGTCCTCGCCGGGCTCGGTGGCCTCCTGGCGTTGGGACTCATCAAGGACTGGGGTGTGGTCTTCCCCCGGTGGGTGCCGTGGCTGCGCGGAAGTCGGGTGCCACCGTGGTTGCCGCTGACGCCGACGGTGCTGGGATCCGCCCTGATGATCGGCTACTCGGCGACCCTGCCCTGGCAGTTCACCGCGGACCTGGCGGAGCCGAGCGCGGAGGACATCTTCACCCCGACCGGTGTCCTCATCGGCCTCCCGCTCCTGCTGGCCTGGACGGTCGCGTTGCCACTGGTCGGGTGGTCCTACTACCGCCGCACCCGGCTGCCGCGACGCGACCGGCGACGCTGGTCGATGTCAGTGGATGACCGACCAGCGTCGCCGCCCGGATTGCCCAGGATCGGGTGACGGGCTCAGGCCACCAGCGAGACCCGCCCGTTGTCCAGGTCGTAGCGGGCGCCCACCACGCGCAGCGCGCCCTCGTGCACCTTCTCGGCGATGATCGTGCTGCGCGCGCTGAGCGCCTGCACCTGCGCGGCGATGTTGGCGCGCACGCCGTTCTCCACCGGGTCGCCGGGCTGGTCCAGCACCGGCTCGACGACCGGGCGCAGGGCGTCCACGATGGTGCCGATGTGCCCGGGTGCCGTGCCGCCGGTGTGGATGGCGTCGATGGTGGCGGTGATCGCGCCGCAGCGTTCGTGGCCGAGGACGACGATCAGCAGGCTGCCGAACTCCTCCACCGCGAACTCGACGCTGCCGAGCAGCAGGTCGTCGACGATGTTGCCGGCCACCCGGTTGTCGAACAGGTCACCAAGCCCCTGGTCGAAGAGCACCTCGGGGGCCACCCGGGAGTCCGCGCAGCCGACGGTGATGGCGAACGGGTGCTGACCGGCGGCGAGCCGGTGCAGGTCGGTCAGGCCCTGGTGCGGGTGCCGGCCGTGGCCGGAGGTGAACCGCCGGTTGCCGGCCAGCAGCCGACGCAGCGCCTCCGCCGGCGTGTCGACCGGGTTGTCGGCTGGTGCGGCGGTAGCGGCGGACGGGCTGGCCGCGGCCGCGCCGAGCGCCACGGCGGCGGCGCCACCGGCGGTCAGCAGCGAACGGCGGGACAGGTGGGAACGTGCCACGATCATCTCCCTGAGGGTGAGGCAAACTCGCCTCTTCCTACCAGCCCGCCGTCCACAAAGGTTGCCGCCCTCTGCTGATCGGTGGGTGAGGCGGGCGTCGGAGAATTGATCATCGTTTGGACTTCGGCTATCGTCCGCGTCCGTGAAATCTTCCCGTCTTGCTTCCGCCATGTTGATCCTCGCCGTTACGACAGCCCTCGCCGCCTGTGGCGACAGTGACAAGGCCACCACCGCCGGATCCACCACGCCCGCTGCCACGTCCGCGGTGGCCACCTCCGCTGCCGCCACGCCCGCCTCGTCACCCGCGGGGGGCGCGGCGACCGACAAGCAGCTCTGCGAGGCGGTGAAGAAGGCCAGCGACGAGATGCGGGCCGAGATGGTGAAGGTCGTCACGACCGGCGAGCCGTCGGCGGCGGACTTCAAGAAGATCCTGACCGGGCTGGAGCAGAAGGTGACCGCGGTCGCCGCGACCGGCGACGGCAAGCTGGCCGATGCCGTGCGGACCTTCGGCGCCGAAGCGGCCAAGGCCGCGGCCGCGGCGGACCCGGCGACCGCCGCCGACAACCCGGTCTTCGAGAAGGCCGGCAAGGACGTCAGCGCCGCGTGCAAGGCCAACGGGGTCAACGTGGTTCTCTGACCATCACGGCCTGATCAGGTCGGGTGTGATGACGGACGGCCCCCGCGCTCAGGCGTGGGGGCCGTCCGTCACAAACGGAGGCGGTGGTCAGCCGCCGGCGAAGGTCGTGTCGACGCCGCACTTGGCGTTCTGGTTGAGGCAGGACTTCACCAGGTCACCAAGACGCTCCGGCTCCCAGGCGTTCATGAAGTCGCCGTGCATCGAGGACGGCTTGCCGGAGGAGAGGCTGAGGCCGTCGCCGCCCAGCGACTCATAGTTGACCATGAAGGAAAGGTCCGGCACGGCCACCGGGTAGTTGCCGGTGCAGACGCCGTTCACCGGGTCGCCCATGTGCGACTTGTGATCGGGGGAGTCGATGTTCTTGCCGTCCCAGCAGTCCTTGAACACGAGCTGGAAGATCAGGTTGCCCCCGGGGGCGCACTTCGGCCAGTTGCCGTCGGCGCTGCGGCCGATCTCGGCGCTGCCCGCGCACCAGAACTGGTTGCTACCGGCGTTCTTCGGCGTGTCCACCTGCCGCTTGGCGTCGCCTTCGACCACCACCAGGCCCGGCGGGAAGGGCTTGACGGTCGACGGGTCCTTGACCCGCGAGCCGTAGTAGATGCGCATGCTCTTGATTGGCACGGCCTTGCCGTCCTTGCGCAGCTCCGGAGTCCAGTAGGCGCTCTTGTCCCCGGGGGCGTTGCAGGTGTTCGGCGCGGCGAACAGCTTCTCCGTCGTCGTGAGAGCGTCGATCTTCGGGCCGAAGAAGGTGTGCATGTGTGAGGCGCCCGAGAGACCAGGTAGGACGATCGGGTCGTCCGGGGCGGAGTTCGCGACGCCGCAGTCGGTGTGGAACTCGGGAACCCGGGTGGTGCCCGGCGGCACCGCCTTCGGCGTGATGGCGTTGAAGGCGGCCAGTTCCCTGTTCCACTTGGCCTGGTCGACCGGCACCCAGCCGCCGGCCGGCGCGCTCGGCGGGACGGACGTCGACGGGGACGCGGACGCGGTGGAACTCGGCGTGGCCGAGGGGACCGGGGCGGCCGACGTGCTCGGCGTGCCCGACGTGCCCGTCACCGGGCCGAACGTGAACCAGTTCAGGTTCACGAAGTCCGACGTCGAGGTGCTCTTCATGACGGCGAAGACGGTCTGCGCGCCCGCCGGCAGAGCGGACGCCGTCGCGGTGACGGTCTTCCACCTCTGCCAGCCACCGGTCTGGGCGATCGGGAAGCTGGCCAGCAGTTGACCGTTCTGCGCGCCGAGGCGCAACTCGACAGTGCCGCCGGCGGCGTTGTGCGAGGCGACCCGGGCCGTCAGGTCGACGCCCGTCAGCGTCACACCGTCGTAGCGCAGCCAGTCGCCGCTGGCCAGCCAGCCGACGTTCCGGCCGCCGTCGGCGTCGCCGGTGCCCTCGGTCTGCGCCCCGGACTGCGCCGCGAAGGTCTCGGCCTGCACCCGGCCGGGCACGGCGACCACTTCGGCCTGGGCGCCGGCGATGTAGATGCCACTGCCGGCCAGCGCGGCGACAACCGCGGAGGCGAGCGTGATGCGGGCGAGGCGACGACGCTTTCGCGCCCGGTCCGGCGGTGCGACATGCGCGGGGGGAGTCCGCATTACCAGTGGTTTCCTTCGAGTCGGTGACAAAGCTCCTGACGAAGGAAGTATGTGCACGTCAGGGGCCTGCATCAACTCGCGGGGAAAGAATTAAGGAGGCCGTTCGGCACATGCCCTGGCAGCCGGCGCGTCGGCTCGGGATGACAATTTTTCGCTCCTATAGCCTTAAGTTTCTTTTAAGTCCCGTCGCCGCGTTCCGGTTCACTGATTACGAATTTTGCGTAACGAATTGCGGTCGAATTCCTCAGTCGTCGACCAGTTCGACGGCGACCACTGGCGACAGTGCGCGCAGGAAGTCGGGCGCGTCGAACATCTCGCCCGCGGAGGCGACGCCGCTCGTCCTCGTCCGACCGTCGAGGATGCGCCGGACCGCCTCCACGGCCAGGGGCGCGCTGACCGCGTAGATGTCGCGGCCACTCGCCACGACGCGGCGGCGCGTGTCGCCGCGACGCACGATGACGTCGACCGTGAACGTCTGCGCTGACCGGCCCCGCTCGTCGACCGCGACCGGTGCCGCCGCGGCGGCCAGGTCGGTGGCGGCGTCGACGCTCATGTACGTGCGGACCTCGGGGATGGCCAAATGACGGGGGATGGTCACGACGTCGGCCATGGTGAACCCACCGAGGACGGTGCGCCGGCCCAGCGGCGCGGGGAAGTCCCAGTCCACCCTCGGCAGGTCCCGCTCGTCGGAGTGGTACTCCAACCGGCCGCCGGTGTAGCGGACCCGGCGGCCGGCGCGGCGCTCGCGGGAGACGACGCCCGCGGCGACCGTCCCGGCCGTCGGGTGCCAGCTGCTCAGTCCGTACGCGACGTGCGCCTCGTCGGCCGACGTCCAGTCGCCCATCGCCGTCGTCGCGAGCAGGTCCCCGAGCCCACCGAAGAAGGCCATCGCCGGGACCACCGCGACGCCGGCCGCCCGGGCGCGTTCGGTGAAGTGCGTGAACGTGTCGAGGTTGGCCTCGATCTCGGCCGCCACGTCCACGTACGGGATGCCGGCGCGCAGCGCGGCCTCGGTCACGCCGGCGGCGGTCGACGCGAACGGGCCGGCGCAGTTGACGACCGCGTCCACGCCGTTCAGCGCCGCGTCGAGCGAGGCCGGATCGTCGGCCGACGCCACCCGGTAGGGGAGCCCGAACGCCGCCAGCCGGCGCGGGTCGCGGCCCACCGGCAGCGCGTCGAACCCGCGCTCGCGCAACTCCGTCACCACGAACCGTCCGGTGTGCCCGTACGCCCCGAAAACCGCCACGTTGTAGCCCATCGCTGCCTCCTCGAAGATCGACTGGGACCAGCCTTCCGCAGCGGCCGGCGACCGGCCAGTGTCGGAAACGCCAACTCGCGTACAGTTTCGGACATGGCCCTTGTCGCGATCGCCGCCACCGACGGGATGCTGCATTTCGAGCTGGCCCTGGCCTGCGAGGTCTTCGCCCACGACCCCTCCGGCCTGGCCGACCCCTGGTACGACGTGGTGGTCTGCGGCCCCGGTCCGGTCCGGATCGGCCGCTTCCTGGTGGCGCCCGACGACGGCCTGGACCGCCTCGCCCGCGCCGAGACCGTGATCATCCCGTCGGTCGAGGACGTCGACGCGGACGTACCCCCCGACCTGCTGGACGCGGTCCGCGCGGCGCACCGGGCGGGCGCCCGGCTGGTCTCGCTGTGCACCGGCGCGTTCGTGCTGGCCGCCGCCGGCGTGCTCGACGGGCTGCGGGCCACCACGCACTGGGCCCACACCGAGGTGCTGGCCGCCCGCTATCCCCGGGTACGGGTCGACCCGGACGTGCTCTACGTCGACAACGGCACCGTGCTCGCCTCCGCCGGCAAGGCCGCCGCGATCGACCTGTGCCTGCACCTGATCCGCCGCGACCACGGCTCGACGGTCGCCAACGCCGTGGCCCGCCGCCTCGTCGTGCCTCCGCACCGCGCCGGTGGTCAGGCCCAGTACGTCACCACCCCGGTGCCCGCCCGCGACGACCACCCGCTCGCCACCCTGCTCCCCTGGGCGCTGGCCCGCCTGGACCGGCCGCTGACCGTCGAGGACCTGGCCCGGCAGGCGAACATGAGCTCACGCAACCTGGCCCGCCACTTCCGGTCGGCCACCGGCACCACCCCACTGCTGTGGCTGTCGACGCAGCGGATCCGCCGCGCCCAGGAGCTGTTGGAGAACACCGACGACAGCATCGACGTCATCGCCGAGGCGGCCGGCATGGGCACCGCCGCCACGCTGCGCCGACACTTCCACCGCACCGTCGGTGTGCCGCCGGACGCGTACCGGCGCACCTTCCGCGCCGCCGGGCCTGCCGTCGGTTCGCTCTGAATCCCGCCGGCCTGTCGTTCTGCCGGGAGCGCGTGCGGTGGGCCGGCAGGGCGGCCTCACCGTCGGCTGACGGTGTCGCTAGAGCTGGTCGGGGCGTTGGCGGGCGAACGCGTCGCGCTTGCCCCAACGGCCGGGGATGTCCAGGAGCGCGATCCGCCCGAAGGTGGCCGGCAGCGCGGGGTCCACGGCCAGGTGGTCATCGTGCGGGTTGATACCGAGCATGGTGCGGATCAGCAGCATGGAGGCGCCGCTGGACCACGCCTGCGGACTGCCGGCGGTCGGGTACCGGATCGGGAACCGGGTGGTGTCGCGGTCGAACCCGCCGAACGCCTCGGGTAGCCGACCCTCGAAGTAGGTGGCGGCGGAGAGGATGCCCTCGGCGATGCGGGCCGCCTCGTTGCTGAACCCGTAACGGCGCAGACCCCAGGCGATGAACGAGTTGTCGAACGGCCAGACCGTGCCGTTGTGGTAGCCGAGCGGGTTGTAACGCCGCTGCCCCTCGGCGAACGTCCGTACCCCCCACCCGGAGAAGAGCGCCGGACCCATCAGGTGCTCGACCACCCGGGCAGCCCGCTCCGGTGGCACGATGCCGCTCCACAACAGGTGCCCGATGTTGGACGACAGGCTGTCCACGGGAGTGCCGTCGTGGTCGAGCGCGAGGGCGTAGAAGCCGCGGTCCTCAAGCCAGAAGTCCCGGTTGAACCGGTCGTACAGGGCCGCCGCCTCGCTCTCCAGCCGCTCGGCGAAGGCAGGGTCACCCCAGACGGTACGGGCCAACCGTGCTCCTCGGATCTTGGCGTCGTAGGCGTACCCCTGGGTTTCGCAGGTGGCCCTCGGGAAGCCCGGCAGCCGGCCGTCGGCGTAGGAGATGCTGTCCCAGGAGTCCTTCCAGCACTGGTTGTCCAGGCCTGTGGCGCGGTTGCGTCGCTGGTACCAGACGTAGCCGGTGGAGGTCAGGTCCGCGTACAGGTCGATCCAGGCCAGGGCGGCGCGGGCCTCCTGCTCCAACTCCATCACCAGCGCGGTGTCGCCGCTCCAGCGTTCGTACTCGTCGAGCAGCACCACGAACAGCGGTGAGGCGTCCACCGTGCCGTAGTAGGGGGAGTGCGGCTGCTCCTCGAACGCGGCCGACTCCCCGTAGCGCAGCTCGTGCAGGATCCGGCCCGGGTCCTCCTCCAACACGTCGTCGGTCCGGGCGCCCTGCAGCGACGCGAGGATCCGCAGTGTCGGTGGGGTCAGCGACGGGGCGACGGGCAGGGTCTGCAGGCAGGTCAACAGGCTGTCGCGACCGAACAGGGTCATGAACCAGGGCAACCCGGCCGCGGGCACGCTCGCGCCACTGAGCGAGAGCGGGGCGAAGCGCAGCGCCGCCAGGTCCACCAGGCTGCGGTGGTAGACCTGCTGGAGGGCCACACTGTCGGTGTCCAGGGTCGGAGCCGCCGCAACCCAGGCCTGCACGCTCGTGGGCAGCGTGGAGTCGTCCGGTCGAAGGGCGCGCAGGGCCTCGCGCAGGTCGACGCCGTCCGGGCGCAGCGCCAGCATGGCGGCCTGCAACCGGGTGGACCACTGCTGCCCGGGGCGCAGCCGGACCGAGAACCGAAGGCCGCCCTGGTCGAACTCCGCCGGCTCACTCGCCGACACGACGACCTCACGTCGGTAGGTGCCGCGCCGGTAACCCAGGCGCAACTCGTCCGCGCCGACGTGGGTGTAGTAAGCGCCGGTCTTGTCACCGATGTCGAACTTGATCTCGAAGATGTCGGCGAAGTCGGCCGCCACCTCGAGGCGCACGTCGAGCGTCATGTCCCGCTCGCCGTAGTTGAAGATCGTCAGCGACTCGGTGAGGTCCGGGCCGATGCGCCGACGCCGAATGGCCGACACGTCGGCCTCCACGTAGTCCACCGCCGCGCCCGGCACCACGAAGAACGTGACCTCGAAGTACTGGCTGTCGTCCACCGACAGCGCGGTCATGCACTCGCCGTTGACGGTGAGCCGCCAGCGGGACAGGAAGCGCGTGTCGGCCGCGAAGAGTCCGACCGGGGTGCTCGGGGACGACTCCACATCGCCGCTGGCGTCGGACACCATGAAGGTGTTCCCGTCGATGCACGCCGCGGTGCCAGCGATGTCCCTCATCGGTCACGTCCCCTGTGGGGGTCGTCGCGCTGAAGCCGCCCGGGCTCTCGCGGAAACAGCCGCCCGATGCGCAACGCCAGGGCGAGGTCGCCGTCGACCATGATCTCGCCCCGGGTGATCGCCGCCAGCCCGTTCACCTCACCCCGCGCCATCGCCTCCGCGAACTGCGCGGACACCTGGATCACCGTGGTGGCGGGGCCACCGCTTCGGGTCACCCGCATCCGGCCATGATCGATATTCAGCAGCCACTGCTCCAGGTGGCCGTCGTCGCGGATGTCGAATCGCACGCTCCCACAGACCTTGCTGAACCGCGGATCCTGGCCGGCGACCGTCAACCGCTCGAAGAAGGCGCTGGTCGCCGACATCTCACCTCCTCGGGCGCTGGTCAGAGCGGATGCCGGCTACCCGGTGCGGTGCACTCCTAACGCCGCACGGCGCCCGTTGTTCAGGGTGCGAGCGAGAAGCGGGTCCAGGTGGTCGCGTGCCGCCGCCGCCTTCCCCGTCCACTCAGCCCGCATCGGACGTTCTGCCCCGAACCTGGCGCATACGGCACCTGTACGACATAGCGTCACGGGGGCGGGACAACCGCCGCCTCCGCCGGCGGACCGGCGGCGATGCCCACCGGAAGGGACCGGACATGAGTCATGTCGACACTGTGCTCCTGCCGGAGCTGGACGGGCCGGTGCCGGCGACGCTGCCGAGCACGCTCGGCCTGCTGAGCCTGGCCCTGGGAGTGGGTGCGCTGGTCGCGCCCGGACCCATCGCACGGCTGACGGGGGTGGACGACGCCCCGACCGCGCGGGCCGTGCTTCCGGCCATCGGCCTGCGGGAGCTGGGCAGCGCCGCCGGCCTGCTCAGCGGCCGCCGCCCGGCCGGCTGGGCCTGGAGCCGGGTGGCCGGCGACGCCATGGACCTCACCCTGCTCGGGCGGGCCCTCGCCGACCGCGGCGGGGAACGCCGCCGCCGGGTCGCGCTGACCACTCTCGCCATCGCCGGCATCACCGCCGTCGACGTGCTCGCCGCCGTACGCGTCAGCCGGGCTGGACGGGCCCGCGCCCGGGTGATCCGGATGCAGATCGCGGTGACGGTGAACCGGTCGCCCGCCGAGGCGTACCGGTTCTGGCGGGACATGGAGAACCTGCCCCGGTTCATGGCGCACCTGGAGTCCGTACGCGCCGACGACCTGCGCCGCTCACACTGGATCGCCCGTGGCCCGGCCGGGCACCGCGTCGAGTGGGACGCCGAGATCATCGACGACCAGCCGAACAAGTCGATCACCTGGCGTTCGCTGCCGGGGACCCGGGTGCCGAACGCCGGCCGGGTCCGATTCGTGCCCGCGCCCGGCGACCGGGGCACCGAGGTGCGGGTGGAACTGCGCTACGCGCCGCCGGCCGGCGCGGTCGGCAGAGCGGTGGCGAAGCTCTTCGGCGAGGAACCCGAGCAGCAGGTCCGTGACGACCTGCGCCGGTTCAAGCAGGTGCTGGAGACCGGCGAGGTCGTCCGCTCGGAAGGCAGCCCCAACGGCATCTCCGTACGCCAACAGGCCATGCAGCGTCCCGCCCAGCCGCTGCCGGCGTCCCGCCGCTGACCGCCCGAGCTCTCCGAAAGGGACCGAGAATGAAGGCCACCGCCTGGATGGGCACCGACAGCGTCAAGGTCATCGACGTGCCCGACCCGAAGATCATGAACGCCCGGGACGCGATCGTCCGGATCAGCACCACCGCGATCTGCGGCTCCGACCTGCACCTCTACCACGGCTACATCCCCGCCATGCGCAAGGGCGACATCCTCGGCCACGAGTTCATGGGCGAGGTGGTGGAGGTCGGTCCACAGGTCCGCAACCTCGCCCCCGGTGACCGGGTGGTGGTGCCCTTCCCGATCGCCTGCGGGCACTGCTCGTCCTGCCAGCGCGGCCTCTACTCGGTCTGTGAGAACTCCAATCCGAACGCCGGCATCGCCGAGAAGATCATGGGGCATTCGCCGGCCGGCATCTTCGGCTACTCCCACCTGCTCGGCGGCTACGCCGGCGGCCAGGCCGAGTACGCCCGGGTGCCGTTCGCCGACGTCGGCCCGGTCAAGGTGCCCGACGAGATCAGCGACGACCAGGCGGTCATGCTGGCCGACGTGTTCCCGACCGGCTACATGGGCGCCGAGATGTGCGACATCAAGCCCGGGCAGGTGATCGCGGTCTGGGGCGCCGGGCCGGTCGGGCTGCTCGCCGCGGCCAGCGCCCGGCTGCTCGGCGCGGAGCGGGTGATCGTCATCGACCGGTACCCGTACCGGCTGCGGCTGGCCGAGGAGCACATCGACGCCGAGACGATCAACTACGAGGAAGTCGACGTGCTGGACACCCTCAACGAGATGACCGCCGGCCGGGGCCCCGACGCGTGCATCGACGCGGTGGGCCTGGAGGGCCACCACGGCAACGCCGCCATGTACGCGTACGACCGGGCCAAGCAGGTCGCCCGGGTCGAGACGGAACGGCCGTTCGCGCTGCGGCAGGCGATCCTGGCCTGCCGCTCCGGCGGGGTGGTCTCGGTCGTCGGCGCGTACGGCGGCTTCGTCGACAAGTTCCCGATGGGCGCGTTCATGAACCGGTCGTTGATCATGCGGACCGGTCAGTGCCACGTCCAGCGCTACACCCGACCGCTCCTGGAACGCATCCAACGCGGCGAGATCGACCCGAGCTTCATCGTCAGCCACCGGATGCCGCTGCGCGACGCCCCGAAGGGCTACAAGATCTTCCAGAAGAAGCAGGACGACTGTACGAAGGTGCTGCTCAAGGTTTGATCCAGTGGCAGCTCTGCCGGCGGGGAAACCCTCGCTCGCTGCCTTCGGAGCTGATGTCGCGAGCCCTCGTTCGTTGCCTTTGGAGCTGATGTCGCAAACGATTCAGCCGGGCTGGGTTGCTGGCCTCTGCCCTGGAGCAGGGCGGCCGAGTGCGTGACGCCGTGATCGATCTGGGTGTGCTGCCGTGCACGGCGCGGACCCGTGATGGCGTAACCGATCCGGCTGCGCGACCTCGTAACGACCCGGGTCCGTGATGTCGTAAACGATTCAGCTCCAAAGGAGCCGGTCACCGTCTGGGCCGTCACCGTCTGGGCCGTCACCGTCTGGGCCGGTCACCGTATGGGCCGTCACCCGTATGGGGCCGTCACCCGTCTGGGCCGGTCGCCGTCTGGGCCGGTCACCCGTCTCGGCCAGGCGCTCGCCGGGCGCGTTTTCCGTTGCTCGGCAGCTAGCGTGTCGTCATGGAGAGTGGTGACGCCTCGGTGCCGGTCTCGGTCGATCTCACCGTCCGGCTGCGGCCGGTTACCGAGCCCGACCTGGCGATATTCCGGCGGTTCTGCACCGAGCCGGGCCTGATCGGGTTGGACTGGGCCGGCTTCCGGGATGCTGGGGCGCCGGCGCGGCGGTTCGCCGTCGACGGTTACCTCGGCGAGGACGACGGGCGCCTCGTCGTCGAGGTCGAACAGGAACGGGCTGCCGCCGGCCTCGTCAGCTACCGCTCCGGACGATATGCCGGACGGGCGTCGTACTGGGAGATCGGCATCGTCCTGCTGCCGTCGTGGCGCGGTCGGGGCATCGGCTGGCGCGCGCAGGCGTTGCTCTGCGAATACCTCTTCCAGCACAGCCCCGCGCAGCGTATTCAGGCCGGCACCCATCCAGAGAACGTGGCCGAGCAGCGGGCGCTGGAGAAGGCCGGCTTCCAGCTTGAGGGCGTCATCCGGGCCAGCGAGTTTCGGGCCGGTCAGTGGCGCGACGGCTATCTCTACAGTCGGTTGCGCGACGATCCGTCCCCGTGGGGCGCGCCGACCGGAGGCTAGCGCGGGCGAGCTCTGCCACCGCCTACGACGATCTTCGACTGGGATGGGCATCCACAAAGGACGCCACACCGTGGCATGCCTCACCGCATGTTCTCGAACGGCTGATCTGCCTGGTTCGCGGCGGGATGCGAGGACCTGCCGCCCGATGACGCGAAGTCCGGGTCGACGGTGACCCGTTTGCGGCCAGGTCGCCTGGGAACTCGCCCCGTTCGTCCGCTGGCAGGGCCTGACGGCCGGTCGAGGAGACGGAAGGAGCGGGTCATGGAGTACGAACAGATGATCGCCACGGTACGGCGGCGCGCGAGCCTCGGGGAGAACGAGGCCGTGCGGTCCGTACAGGCCGTTCTGTCGGTGCTCGGCGAACGACTCGCCGGACAGGAGGCCGACAACCTTGCGGCACAGCTACCGGATCGGCTGGACGCGTCGGTCACCCGTAATCCGCAGGGCCGCCGGTGGGACATCGGTGAGTTCCTGAAGCACGTCGGCGACCGGGAGCAGGTCGCCGATGCGGACCAGGTGCGTCTCCACGCCCAGGCGGTGTTGCGGACCGTCGCCGAGGCGCTCAACGACGACGAGCGTCACGACCTGCTCGCCCAGCTTCCCGCCGGCATCATCGATCTCTTCGGTGTTCCCACCCCGCGCGGCTGAGCACCGCCCCCGCCGCAACGGCGTGGGCAGGCCAGCGTGGGGTCAGGTCTTGCGGACCGCGCTGGTGAAGCCCGCGATGAAGAGGGTGGCGAAGCACCAGGTGAGCAGTTGCAGGATCCAGCCGGCGATGGTGAGGGTCTGACCGGCAACGGTGTCGGTCGGTTGGCAGCGATCCCGGGCGCCGGTCTTGAGCAGTGGGGCGCCGAGGTCGAGGCCGACACCGATCCGGTCGATGCTCGTGCAGGCGGTGGCAGCTTCGCCGGCCACCGCCTTCTGTGCGAGGCCGCCGTGGTGGCCGCCGACGACACTGAGCGCGACGGCGACGGCCAGTGTGGCGAGGAGCAGGAGCAGGGCGCGCCAGGGCTGGTAGCCGTAGCCGAGGGTGATTCCGATGAGGCGACCCCAGGCGCGTTCGGTGGCGCTCAGACCGGCGCGGTGGAGCTGGTCACGGCGTTGGGCGATGAGGATGGTGCGGGCGTCGCGGTCATGGCCGGCGGCCCGGTAGGCGGCGGCGAGCTGCTGGTAGGGCTGGGCGCTGTACCGGGGCGTGTCCTCGCGCAGCAGGGTCAGCCAGCGCCGCAGTGACGCCGGCCGCGGCTGCCCGCTGTAGGTGAGCCCCTCCACCTCGACAAGCGGTCCCGGTGCCGTACGGGCCACCCGATCGATGTCGAGGCGGAGAGCCCCACCGACCCTGGTCCCGGCCAGCACCAGCACCACCACCACCTCGTCACCGCCGCTGGTGGCACTGAACCCGTCATCCAGGAGCACGTCCTGGTCGACCCGAAGGCCGTTCAGGTCGAGGGCCGGGCCGAGCGTGTTCTCCATGTGCGCCCCACCGCAGGCCAGAAGCCCACCGATGCGGGCGCCGGCCAGGCTGACGCCGCCCCACCCACTGGCGCTGCGGGCGGTGAAGCCACCATCCAGCGCCAGGTCCCGGTCGACGGTGAGGCCGTCGGCGTCGAGGACCGGTCCGGCGGTGTTCGAGAGGCGCGCACCGCGGGCGCTCAACGAACCGAGGTGCGCGCCGATGAGCCGGATCGTGCCCTGCTCGCTGGCGCTGCTGGCGCTGAAGCCGTTCCAGAGCAGCACATCCTGGTCGGCGCGGAGGTTGTCGGCGTTGAGCGCCGGGCCGACGGTGTTCTCCAGCCGTGCCCCACCGCAGTTGAGCTGGCCGCCGATGTGGGCGCCGAGCAGCCGGATCGTGCCGCGCGCGCTGGCGCTGGTGGCGGTGAAGCCGTCATTCAGGAACACGCTCTGGTCGACGGTGAGGCCGTCGGCATCCAGGGCCGGTCCGGTGCTGTTCTCCCACCGGGCTCCGCGGCAGTCCAGTGTGCCGACGCGGGCGGCAGCGAGACGAATGGTGGCGGCGACGGTGTCCGCGCTCACCGTGCTCCAGTCGAGCGAGAGCGCCCAGGCCGCACAGCGCGTGGCCTCCAGTGCCGCGTCCGTCGAGCCGGGCGCCTGCTCGATGCGGCACCCGGTCAGGGCGACCGCCGACAGGCGGGCGTTGCGAAGGGTCACGCCGTCGGGCAGCAGGCAGTCGCGCAACTCCAGCGCCAGGTCACCTGTGACGTTCTCCAGGTCGAGCCGGCCGACGATCCGGGCCCCGCGCAACCGTAGGCCGTGCGGGTCGGGCTCGCTGACCAGTCGGCCGCGCACCAGCTCACGGATGACCGAGGCCGAGATCGCGTGGTCGTCGCCCCACGAGCGCATCGCTTCCTCGTCGACCGGCCCGTCGCCGGCCAGGTCGAGCACCTCGCCGCGGGCGACGGACTCGATCAGTCGCTGCTCCACCGCGGTGGGCGTCGCGCCGTTCGCATCCCGCACCCGCTGGGCGCCCACTGACGTCATGGCACCCATCATCGACGACGGGCGCACCGAGCGGTCGGCGAGCCGGCACCCTGGTCGGGCCAACCGGCTAGCGGGGGCGGACTCCGGGCTCCACGGTCAGGGTCCCCGCCGCGGCATCGATCGTGGCCCGCGAACCGAGCGGA
The DNA here is from genome assembly GCF_022229015.1 of Micromonospora foliorum. GTDB lineage: Bacteria > Actinomycetota > Actinomycetes > Mycobacteriales > Micromonosporaceae > Micromonospora > Micromonospora foliorum. The sequence continues at coordinate 3,078 of NZ_JAKKFF010000571.1, read as the reverse complement.
ACGGTGAGCTGGCCGTTGCCGTGGCCCAGTCGGAGCCCGCCCAGGACCGGCACCCCGAGGTCGTACAGGCGGTCCTTCAGCACGGCCGCCGCGTCCCACTCACCCGGTTCACCGACGCTGTTGGTGATCTGACCGATGGCCACCCCGGCGACCCTGGACAGCACACCCACCCGGCGCAGCTCGGTCAGCATCATGTCGATGCTGTACGGAGCCTCGTCCACGTCCTCGAAGAACAGGATCGCGTCGTCGAACTTCGGCGCGTCCGCCGCGCCGAGCGACGTGGAGATCAACGTGAGGCAACCGCCGAGCAGCGGCCCCGATGCCCGCCCCGGCACCACCACGGAGGCCGCTGTCTCGGCCGGGTCCCTGGCGATCGTCACGGGCGCGGTGGTCATCACCGCCTTGCGGAGCGCCTCGGCCGACTCCGGGCCGGTGCGGGCGTCACTCCAGTTGACCATCGGGCCGTAGAAGGTGACCAGGCCGGTGTCGCGCCAGAGCTTGCCGTGGATGCTGGTGATGTCGCTGAACCCGACGACGACCCGAGGGTCCCGGCGCAGAGCGGAGACGTCGATCTGGTCGACGATCCGCTGGGTGCCGTAACCGCCACGGGCGGCGAAGACGGCACGGATTCCGGGGTCGGTGAGCGCCGCGTTCAGGTCGGCCAGCCGCTCCGCGTCGGTGCCGGCCAGGTAGCCGTACTTGGTGAAGACGTGCCTGCCCAGCTCGACCGTCAGACCCCAACTGCGCAGGATCTCGATGCCGCGGGCCATGTTCGTGGGGTCGGGGGTGCTGCCGGGCGACACGACCCGAACCCGGTCACCGGGTGCCAGCGCCGGCGCCCGCAGGACGTGTCTCGCACCACCGGGGGCGGCGGCCTGCGCCAACGCCGGCTCCGCCGCGCCGGCGAGCGCCGCCCCACCGGCGGCTGCCGCGCCGATCCGCAGCATGTGCCGACGGGACAGGGCCAACTGCGCGGGCCGTTGGGTCGGGACACGGTCGGTTCCAGAAGTGGCCACCGGCAACCCTCCATCATCATCGATGTCCGAGTCGCCACAGCCTACGGCAGACTTCAATGAGCGTGGGGGTCCACAAGGGACACGGGAGGGCTTACGGGATCGGCCACTCGTGCACGGGGCGGTTGCTGTGCATCAGGTCCACGTAGTGCCGGACCACCTCGCGCAGCGCCTCCGGCCGGTCCAGGTGGTCGGCCGACTCCAACCGGTGCAGCGTCTCCACCTGCCAGGTCGCGCCGTTGCGGCTGGTCAGGCAGCGCTGCTCGATGACGCCGAGCAGCCGGTCACGCTCGGCCGGGTCGAGCCCCCACCGGTCCAGGCCGTGATGCGCCATCGGCAGCAACCGGCGCAACACCAACTCGGTGACCGGCAGGTAGCCCAGACCGGGCCAGAAGACCTGCGCATCGATGCCGTGCCGGGCGCAGCTGGTGAAGTTCTCCTCGGCGGCGCTGAACGACATCTGCGACCACAGTGGCCGGTCCGATTCGGCGAGGGCGCGGACCAACCCGAAGTAGAAGGCGCCGTTGGCGATGGTGTCCAGCACGGTCGGGCCGGCGGGCAGCACCCGATTTTCCACCCGCAGGTGCGGGCGGCCCCGGGACACGTCGTACACCGGGCGGTTCCACCGGTAGACGGTGCCGTTGTGCAGGCGCAACTCGGCCAGATTGGGCACCTCGCCGGCCGCGAGGGCCTGCGCCGGGTCCTCCGGATCGCAGACCGGCAGCAGCGCCGGGAAGTACCGCACGTTCTCCTCGAACAGGTCGAACACGCTGGTGATCCAGCGTTCGCCGAACCAGACCCGGGGGCGTACCCCCTGGGCTTTGATCTCCTCCGACCGGGTGTCGGTGGCCTGCTGGAACAGCGGGATGCGGGTCTCGCGCCACAGCTCCCGGCCGAAGAACAGCGGCGAGTTCGCGCCGACCGCGACCTGGATGCCGGCCACGGCCTGGGCGGCGTTCCAGTAGTCGGCGAACTGGGCCGGGCTGACCTGGAGGTGGAACTGGGTGCTGGTGCAGGCCGCCTCCGGGGTGATCGTGTCGGCGGTGACCGCCAAGCGTTCCACCCCGCTGATGGCGATCGGCAGATCCTCGCCCCGCGCCGCGAAGATCTGCTCGTTGAGCAGCCGGTAGCGGGGGTTGGCCGACAGCGTCTCGGCGGTCAGGTGCTCGGGGCGCAGCGTCGGCAGGATGCCGATCATGACCATGTGCGCGCCGATCGCCTGGGCCTTCACCTCGGCGGCGTTGAGGCTGGCCCGCACGTACTCCTCGAAGTCGGCCGTGCCGGTGCCGGTCAGCCGGCGCGGCGGCACGTTGATCTCGATGTTGAACTGGCCCAGCTCGGTCTGGAAGCTCGGGTCGGCGATGGCCGCCAGCACGTCGGCGTTGCGCATCGCCGGGTTCGACGCCTCGTCGACCAGGTTCAGCTCGATCTCCACGCCGGTCATCGGCCGGTCGAGGTCGAAACGGGACTCGCGCAGCATCTCGGCGAAGACATCCAGGCAGCGGCGGACCTTGTCGCGATAGCGGGCTCGATCCTCTCGACTGAAGGTTCGCACGCCGACGTCCTCGCCCATGGTCACCGCCCTGTCACCGCTGGTCCCCCTAACCTCGCACGCGGTCGGCGAGCGGGGGAAGACCTGAGGACCCTTTCCTACCCAACTGCCCGCCCCGTTAGCCCAGCCGGAGCAGACCGATAGCATGGCGGCCCGAGAGGTGGTGGCGTGCGGATGCGCGAGAAGGTGACCCGGTTGTTCGTCGCGGCGGCGATCGCCGAGGCCTGCTCCTGGCTGGCCCTGCTGGTCGGCATGCTGGTCAAGTACGGCCCGCCGGACAACGAGCTGGGCGTCAAGATCTTCGGGCCGATCCACGGCGGCCTGTTCGTGGCGTACGTCCTGCTGGTGCTGGCCGTGGCCCGGCTGCACCGGTGGAGCCTGCTGGCCACGGCGGTGGCCCTGGTCAGCGCGGTGCCGCCGTTCGCCACCCTGGCCTTCGAGCGCTGGGCCCGCCGCCGGGGAATGCTCGGCGTCGACCGGCAGGCCGCCCGCGAGCCCGCCCCGGNCNGCTGA
>NZ_JAKKFF010000570.1 GCF_022229015.1 Micromonospora foliorum | reverse complement strand
GGAGCCGCCCTCCCCGCCCGGCCGCCGCCCCACCCGCCGCTCGGCCGACTGAGCCGCCTCGGCGGGGTCAGGATCCGACCGCGGCTCCGGCTCAAGCCGACCACGGCTCCGGGGCCTGGATCGCTGCGGCGTGGGCTGCTGCGGCCCGTGCTCAGGTCGGCGCGAGACCGCCGGCCATCCGCTCGCGGACGGCCTCCAGCTCCTCGAAGGCGTACGCCCAGTTGTGGCACTTGAAGCTGCGCAGGCCGTCGATCGCGGTGTGACAGTCGGAGCAGCGCACCCCGGCGATGGCATCCGGGATCTCGGTGTTGACGTACTTGCGCTCGCCCAGGATGACCGTGGCGATCATCGCCTTGTCGTGCAGACCGGAGAGCGCCGACGAGACGATGTCGTACCAGGTGACCCGCCGGCGGCACTTCGGGCAGTCGGGTTCGTCGCCGCTGACCCAGAGCGGGGCGCCGATGCTGCGTGCCGGCATGCCGAGCAGTTTCTCCAGCCGCCGGACGTCCGACTCGGGGGTGGTCCAGCGGTGTCGGCCGGGCAGTGATGCGGGCGAGTCGTACACGGCGCGGAACAGATCGTGGTCGACCTGCATGGTCTCGCGCTGAGCCGTCATCGGCGTCCCTCCTCGTTGAGTCGGTGCCCCCACCGTGGTCAGCGGTGACCATGGGCGCAGCCGGATCAACGACACGAGGGGTCAGCGGGTCGTCGCCGCGGGTGCTAGACATCGAGTTCCGCTCCGGCCGCCGAAGGGATCCCGCATGACCGACCAGCCGGCACCTGACGTCACCACCAGACCCAACGTCGCCCGGATGTACGACTACTTCCTCGGGGGCAGCCACAACTTCCCGGCCGACCGGGCCGCCGCCGACCGGGTGCTGGAGATCTTCCCGGAGACCGGGGTCGCCGCCCAGACCAACCGGCACTTCCTGCGCCGAGCCGTCCGGTATGCCGCCGAGCAGGGCGTACGCCAGTTCCTGGACATCGGCGCCGGACTGCCCACCCAGGACGCCGTGCACGAGGTGGTGCGGGCCGTGGCACCCGACGCGCGGGTGGTCTACGCCGACTACGACGAGGTGGCCGTCGGGTACGCCCGGCAGCTCTTGACCGGCGTACCCGGCACCGCGGTCGTGCGGGGCGACCTGCGACGTCCGGACGAGCTGCTGGCCCACCCGGATGTGCGCGCCACCCTCGACCTGGACCAGCCGGTGGCGGTGCTGCTCCTCGCGGTGCTGCACTTCGTGCCGGACCACGACGACCCGTGGGCGGCGATCGCCCGGCTGCGGGACGCCACCGTGCCCGGCAGTCACCTGGTGCTGTCCCACCTGACGTTGGACGGCATCGCGCCGGAGCTGGCCGAGCGCGGCCAGGCCGTCTACCGCAACAGCAGCGCCCCGCTGGTGCCCCGCACGCGCGCCGAGACGGCACGCTTCTTCGCCGGGTACGACCTGGTGGAACCCGGCCTGGTCGCCACCACCCGGTGGCGACCGGACGGTGAGCCGGAGACCGTGGACGCCCACGGGTACGCGGGGGTAGGCGTCCGCCGCTGACCCCGCTTTCGCCTCCGGTGGCCGGCCTCAGGTGGTACGACGGACGCAGGGCGTGCGCCAGCGGGAGGAGCGCCGATGGCGAGCAGACCCGAGCGGCTGCTGCGGGGCGGTGACTCGCCGCTGAGCGCCTCGTTCCTGGAGCTCTTCTTCGACCTGGCGTTCGTGCTCGCCCTCAGTCAGCTGGCCGCCCACCTGCTGCACGACCTCAGCGTCGCCGGAGCGCTCAGTACCGCCCTGCTGTTGACCGGGGTCTGGTGGATCTGGGTGACCACCACCTGGTTCGCCGACTGGTACGACCCGGAGAGCCCGGCGGTGCGGTGGTTGCTGGTCGGTGCCGCGCTGGGCAGCCTGCTGGCCGGGGTGGCGATCCCGCAGGCGTTGGACGGGCGTGGCCTGCTCTTCGCCGGCGCGTACGTCATGGTGCATGTCGGCCGGGGCGCGTTCACCGTCCTCGCGTTGCGCGGTCACCCGCGGCAGAGCCGGGCGCTGCGCATCCTCTGCTGGTTCAGCATCTCCGCCGTACCGTGGCTGGCCGGTGGGTTTCTGCCGGAGTGGCGGGTGCCGCTCTGGCTGCTCGCCCTCGCCGTCGACCTCACCGGCCCCCGGCTCGGCTGGCCCACGCCGAGGATGGGCCGGACCGGGCCGCAGGAGTTGCACCTGGCCGGCGAGCACTTCGCCGAGCGGTACCAACAAATCATGATCATTGCGCTCGGCGAGGTCGTCCTGGTCGCCGGCCTCTCGTACGCCGGCACCGCCCTCGCCCTGGCGCAGACCGCCGCGTTCCTGCTGGTCTTCGCCAACGCGGTGCTGATCGGTCTGCTCTACGTCACGCCCGCCGGTCAACGCCTCGGCCCGGCCATCGAGCACGCCGACCCGTCCCGACTCGGGGTCCTCACCGGATACCTGCACCTGGTGATGGTCGCCGGGCTGGTGGTCACCGCCGTCGGCGCCGAACTGAGCATCGCCCACCCCCTGCGGGCCGGCGACACGACCGCGGTCCTGGTCATCCTGAGCGGACCGACGCTGTTCCTCGGTGGGCGGATCCTCTTCTCGATGGCGATCCACAGGCGTCTCTCCTGGCCCCGGGTTGCCGCCCTGTTCGTGCTGACCGGTGCGGCGGCGGTTCCGCGGCTGCCGCTGTTGGCGGTCAGCGCGGTCGCCACCGGGGTGGTGCTGGTGGTGGTCGTCCTGGACCACGCCGGCATCCGGTCCTACCGTCACCGAGCTGGCGCGTAGTCAAGAAGCCTGACTAAAGTCAGGTATATGGACTCGGCTCTCATTGCCGCCGTGCGGCGGTTCAACCGGACGGTCACCCAACGGGTGGGCGCGCTCGACGACGAGTACATGGCCCAGGGGCGCCCTCTGGGGCAGGCTCGCCTGCTGTGGGAGATCGGCCCCGCCGGTGCCGAGATCGCCGCGCTGCGGGCCCGGCTCGGCCTGGACTCCGGATACCTCAGCCGACTCCTGCGCACCCTGGAGAACGACGGCCTCATCGCCGTGGGGCCGGCCGATCAGACCGGCGGGGACGGCCGGGTCCGCGTCGCCACCCTCACCGACGCCGGCAGGACCCAGTGGGCCGACCTCGACCAGCGGTCGGACGATCTCGCCGCCTCGATCCTCGAACCGCTCACCGAGCACCGTCGCGAACGACTCGTCGCCGCCATGGCCGAGGTCGAACGGCTGCTCATCGGGTCGATGGTCGTCATCGAGCCATGCCCACCGAGCGACCCGCGAGCCCGCGGGTGCCTGCGGGCCTACGCCCGGGACATCGCACGACGAATCGACGACGGGTTCGACCCCGCACTGAGCAAACCGCTCCCCGATGAAGCGCTCGTGCCGCCCAACGGGGTGCTCCTGCTCGCCACGCTCAACAGCGAACCGATCGGTTGCGGCGCGGTGAAACTCCACCCCGACGCGCCCGCCGAGATCAAACGCGTCTGGGTGGCCGACACCGTACGCGGGCTCGGCGTCGGGCGGCGGCTGCTGGGCGAGCTGGAACGGTACGCCGCCGAGCGCGGCGCGACCGCCGTCCGGCTGGACACCAACCGCAACCTCACCGAGGCGATCGCCCTGTACCGGGCGACCGGTTACCGGGAGATCGAGGCGTACAACACCGAGCACTACGCCCACCACTGGTTCGAGAAGCGGCTGGTGACGGCATAGGGGTCGGGTCAGCTCTCGGGCGACGTCGGTCCTTCGGGTCCACCGGTTGGCCGGCGGCCTGCCGACGAAGGGCTGCCGGCGTGAAAGTATCGATGGATGTTCAAGCGACTGTTCGAGGGGCGGTCGGAGCGCTGCCGTGGTTGCGGGCTCCAGATTCCGCAGGGTGAGCGGAGCGACGTCGAGCGCAGACACAGCACGCCGTGGTGCAGGTCCTGCCTTGATCTGCTCGTCGCGGAGAAGCGGAACAGAGAGGAACGAGAGCGCAACGAAGCCCGGGACCTGGTCCGCCGTTGGCTGGACAACGCCCCGACGTACGAACCGACCCACCCGGCCCGGGACTGGCAGCGGCATGAGGCGCTCTGGGACCAGCAGCTTCCGCCATGTGAGCCTCTGGTGCACGTCCTCGATTTCGACGATGCGCAGGACGCCCTGACGGAGTTGCGGCTACAAGGGTCGCAACTGTCTGACCGGGAGTGGCCGGCGCCCTTCCCGGAGAACCAGCGGATAGGTCTCATCAGTTTCGAGGATCGTGCGTTGCGTGAGTTCGACAGGCTCGCCGCGGACCCCTATGCCGCTGTGCCCGGGCACCTCGACGCGCTGTACCGCCTCTATCTGAGCGGATCTGCCACGAGCATGGAGGCGCGGCAGACCACCTACATCGGCAGCGTCTACCGCAGCTGGGACCGCATCCACGTGGTGTGGGTCGAAGCGTTACGGGAGATCGTCTACGGGTAACCTCGCCGACTCGTTCCCCACCGAATCCGCCGGCCGGGCCACCCGCTGACCGCAGGGGCCGGCCGTCCGGGTGCCTGTCGCTCAGGTCCCTGCGCGCATCTCAGCGGGACGCCGTCGTCGCCGCGATGCCGGCGAACGACCGGATGAGTTCCGTCTCGTTGCCGGCTCGCCAGATCAGCCCCCACTGGGCCGGTGGGGCATCGCTGATGGGCACATAGGCGATGTCCGGCCGGGCGTAATAGCGGGCGGCCTGGGCGTGGACGGGCGAGACAGCTTCGCCGGTGGCGAGGATCGGGATCATCTCCTGAAAGTTGGAGACGGACGGGCCGATGCGGATCAGACGGCCGCTGGGTGTGCGCAGGGGCACCAGGATCTCCCGCCAGTAGTCAGGCCGGGCCCCGCCCATCACCGTCTCGTCCGCCAGATCCTCGTAGGAGACCGACTCACGACTGGCGAACCGGTGATCTGCCCCGACGGCCAGCACGATGTATTCGGTGTAGATGACCGGGCCGACGGTGAGATCCGGCTCCTTGACGGGGAGCCAGGTGATCTGGATGTCGATGTCCCCGGCGCGCAGCCGCCCGAAGGGGTCCCCGAAGTCGACGTGCCGGAGCTGCACCTCGCACTCCGGATGATCTTCTGCGAACGCGTCGAACAGATGGCGGAAGTCATGCAGATTGACGGCGATGGACCCGATCCGCAGTACGCCGGTCTTGCCGCGCGCGGCGAGTCGGGCCCGATCCATCCCGTCACACAGCCCCTGATACATGGGCTGGATGTCGTCGAAGAGCTGTTGGCCGATCGGTGTCAGCGCCACCTGCCGGTTGGTCCGCTCGAACAGCGCAGCGCCGATCCGACGTTCCTGCTTCTTGATCGCCTGGCTGACCCGGGCCTGGGTCACGTGCAGCCGCTCGGCGGTGCGGGTGAAGTGCAGTTCCTCCGCCAGGGTCAGAAAGATCTCGATGTCGCGGAGTTCCATGTGCTGTTCCCGATCCACCTATTAGCGAAGGGTTATGGCACGTTACCAGTTGTGATCTTGTAGCCCGGTGCCTCGCCGGGCAGGCTGATGGACGTCGTCGCCGAACAGCATCCGGCAGCCTGAACGAGGAGATCGTCGTGCGCAAGCTCGTGTATTACATCGCCGCCACCCTGGACGGCTTCATCGCCGGCCCCGACGGCGCCGACCCCACCGGCCCGGACGGCTTCTGGCCCATCCCGGACGACTACCTGCGCCACCTCGTCGCGGAGTACCCGGAGACCCTGCCCGGCCCGGCCCGACAGGCGTTCGGCATCGTCGACGAGGGCAGCCGGTTCGACACCGTACTGGAAGGGCGCCACTCCTACGAGGTGGGCCTGAAGGCCGGCGTGACCGACGCGTACCCGCACCTGCGCCACCTGGTGTTCTCCCGGACGCTGGGCAGCAGCCCGGACCCGGCCGTCGAGGTCATCGGCCAAGACCCCATTGCCACGGTACGAGAGCTGAAGCGGCACGACGGCAAGGACGTCTGGGTGATCGGCGGCGGCGCGCTGGCAGGTGCCCTCTACCCCGAGATCGACCAGCTGATCATCAAGCTTGCCCCGTTGACCATTGGCGCCGGCATCCCGCTCTTCGGCCGCGACGCCGTCTTCGCACCACGCACCTGGCGCCTGACCGACCACACCGTTCTGGACAGTGGCGCCCTCTTCCTCACCTACACGCGCACACAGACCGGAAACGAGTCCGCATGAACACGTTCCATGACACCGTCACGATCCGTCCCATCACCGGGCCGGACGAGATCGCCCTGTTCAACCGCCTGCCGTACACGATCAACCACGAGCTCGACGACGACCTCGCCGACAAGCGCCGCCGGCCGGAGTGGATGTGGGTGGCCCTGCGCGGCGACCGACTGCTGGCCAGGGTCGCCTGGTGGGGCCGCAGCGGCGACAACACTCCGCTGCTGCTGGACATCCTCGACATCGACGACACCGCCGAGGACCTGACCGAGGTGGCGCAGGCGCTGTACGAGACCGCCGCGAAGCAGGTCCTGGCAGCCGGCGCGGTCCCTCCCGAATACGGCCGTTTCATCCCGGCGGACTGGCGCGAGAACCCGGACACGTACCGGGCGGTGCGTACCAGGATGGGCGTCCTCGAGAGCACCGGCGCACGGCTGACTGTCGAACGCCTACGCCTGGAATGGCGCCCCGCGGCCGGCCTGCCCACGCCCGACCAGCGACTGGCCTTCCGCCCGGCCCTGGACACCGACGAGCTGGTCGCACTGATGACCCGCGCACTGGACGGGACCCTGGACGCGCACAGCCGTAACGACCTGGCGCAGATGTCGCCCCACGAGGCCGCGCTCAAGCACTACGAGCAGGAACTGGCCACGTACTCCAGCCCTCGTGAGTGGTGGCGCATCGGCACGCTGGGCGAGAACGGCGACCCCGTCGGGTTCGTCGTTCCAGCCCGCAACGCCTACCACCCGGTGATCGCCTACCTCGGCGTCGTCCCGGAACACCGGGGCCACGGCTACGTCGACGGGCTCCTCGCCGAGGGCACCCGAGTCCTGGCCGAGGAGAACGTGCCACGCATCCGCGCGGCCACCGACCTGGGCAACGTACCCATGGCAAAGGCCTTCGCCCGCGCCGGTTACGTCAACTTCGAGCGGGCCATCAACATGGCCTGGTAGTCAGCGGTAGTCGCCACCCAGCTCGTAGCGCCGCGGTCACGACCACCTCGCGGCGGCTACAGCCGTTCGAAGCTCTCCATGCCAGCGAGTTTCAGCACCTCGGTCCGGGTCGCCGGGCATTCCCGCCGGGTCTGGTCGTCGATCTGACGGCCGGTCGGCACGGGACCCTGCTTCTCGTACCAGGAATAGAGGTTCACCGTGAGGTTGGCCATCACGCCCGTCTCGGACCCGATCCCCTTCAGCGTCGGCAACTGGCCATCCAGGTAGGCACACACCTCCTCCGCCGACGCAGGAGCGGAGCCGCCGGCCGGAGCTGCACCGACTGCGCCGGTCGCGGCGTTGGTTGCGGTGGGGGTGTCCGGCGCCGCGGCCCCGGTGGGCGGGGGCGCGTCGGCGTCGGCACACGCCGTCAGAGCCAGCCCAAGGCAGAGGGCCGGCGCGAGCGTTCGGATCGTTCTCATCAAGCGTCTCCCTGACGTGGTTGCTGGTTGTGGGTGACCCGTGGACGGGCCGAAGTGACTGGCTGGCCGTCGCTGAGCCGTGCGGACGCCGGCGGTCCGGCCGCTGCGACAGCGGTGACGAGCCAGAGGCCGGCGGGCAGCCGGTAGCCGCCGCCGGGGCCACGGAACCGGTCGAGCAGCCGGACCGCCCCCGCTCGGGCCGAAGCCTGCCTGGCCGGCGGAGAAATTCGGTACGCGGCACCGGCGGGGCCGACCTCGATGAGCCATTCGGCTACCGCATCGGCGTCGTCTGGAGCCTCCAGGAGGACATCGCACGCGGTGATCGTGACGGCCGTGAAGCTGGCGTTGGTCAGGACTCGGGCGAGGCGCGCGGGGTCCGCGAAGGAGTGCGGACCAGGCTCGTCACCTACGGGTAGCGGAGGTAGGGGCCCGAGGTGCGGTGCCGCGCCCAGCATCGCCGCGGACAGCCACGGGTTGACACTTCCGTCGCGAAAGACGGTCGCCGCGAGGCGCCCGCCCGTTCGCAGCGATCGCCGGATCGTGGCGCAGCCGGCGACCGGATCCGCCAGCAGCATCAGGGTCATTCGTGAGAACGCCGCGTCGAACGGGCCACCCGGTACGACATCGACAGTCTCGATGTCGGCCACGTGGAACTGGATGCCCGGATACCGGTCCGGACGGAATCGTTGCCGGGCGGTGGTCACCATCGCCTCGGCGAGGTCGACACCCACCGCTGCGCCGGTTCCGCCGACAGCCGTCGCCAGCTCGGCGGTGGTGCCGCCGCAGCCGCAGCCCACGTCGAGGATCCGCTCGCCCGGCCGGGCGGCCAGTCGATCCATGGCCGGTGCGCCCAGCGGCCGACCGACCTCGTCCTGTCTGTCGGCGTGGCGAATCCAGCCAGCTGCCGCCCCCGCCCAGAAGGCAACGTTGCGGGAACGCAGGCTGGCGGTGTCGGCCATCAGAACGGCATCTCGGCGCCGTCGACGCTCATCGAACGGAAGTGGGCTGCCTTCGTCGGGTCGAAGCCGTCCTCCTGTGCCGCCAGGCCAGCAGCGCGGACCAGTCGCTCGGACTGGAACCGGCGGAATGCCCCTTCGTCCTGCCAGATGTTGATGATCCGCCAGCCGTCCTCGGTCGGCCCTGCGACATGGGCGACTAGGCCCGGCGGCCGGTCGGGCCCGAGGTGCCGTTCGACCTGCCGGTATTCCGCTTCGCTGATGCCGGGCATCTCCTGCAACACACCGAACGGCATGGCCGCCGCCTCTCGATAGAGTTAAGCTCTATCGAATAGACCACTACACTCGGCGGGTGGTTGTCAAGAGGCGTTACGACTCTTCCCGCCGACAGGAGCAGGCTCGACAGACCCGGCGGGCAATCCTCGAAGCGGCTGGCCGGCTGTTCGTCGACCCCGGTTATGCGGCAACGCCGCTGACCGCTGTCGCCGTGGAAGCCGGCGTCGCCGTCCAGACCCTGTACGCGGTGTTCGGCAGCAAGCGGCAACTGCTGTCCCAACTGGTCGACGTCACCCTGGCCGGCGACGACGAACCGGTGGCCTTGCCGGACCGGCCCTTCGTCGCCGAGATCCGCGCGCTCGCCGACCCCCGCGCCAAGCTCGCGCGCTACGCCCAGCACCTGGCCGAGGTCAACGCGCGGCAGGCCCAGGTGATGCTCGCGCTGGCCGGCGCCGCCACGGCCGATCCGGACGCCGCCGAGATCTGGCGCAAGAACATCGACGACCGTCGCCGCGGGATGGCCATGTTCGCCGCGGAACTCGTCGGCACTGGCGGCCTTCGCCCCGACCTGGACGTCGAACAGGTGGCCGACATCCTCTGGTTGGCTCAGGACGTCCGCAACTTCGACTGGCTTGTTCGGCAACGCGGATGGCGGCTGGAGCAGTACCAGCGCTGGTATGTGGACACCGTGAGCGGCGCCCTACTCGTCAGCACCGACTAGCGAATGGCTCCGGTCCGCCGCCGCATCTCGCGAGAACAGCGGTGATCGAGATGCGGCGGTGGCGGCGAACGGTCGGCTGAGTCCGTCTCGTTGCCGGTGCGGCCATCGTTTCAGCGGCCCCGATCAGCCCTTCACCGCGCCCGCGGTGAGCCCCTCGGTGAGGAAGCGCTGCCCGAGGGCGTACATGATCACCACGGGGATGCTGACGAGCAGCGACGCTGCGGCGAGTTGTCCCTGTGGCACGACGTCTCCGGCGATCATGGACTGCATCCCCACCGGGAGCGTCTTGTACTCGTCCTTCGTGATGAACACGAAGGCGAAGAGGAACTCGTTCCAGGCGTTGGTCAGGGTGAAGAGCGCGACCGCCAGCAGCCCGGGCTTGGCCAGCGGCAGCACCACCCGGCCGAACGCCTGGATGCGGCTGCAACCGTCGACCAGCGCGGCCTCCTCCAGCTCGATGGGGATCGACGAGAAGTACCCGACCAGCAGCCAGGTCGCGAACGGCAGCGTGAAGGTCGGGTACGTCACCACCAGGGACCACAGCGAGTCGGTGAGCCGGGCGCCGATGAGCATCTGGTACAGCGGGATGAACAGCAGCGCACCCGGCATCACGTAGGTGAGCAGCACCGTGACGGTGAAGCCCTGCGCCCCGCGGAACCGGAGCCGGGCCAGCGCGTAGCCCGCCAGGGCGGCGCAGACCAGGGCCACCGCCGTGGACGCCGCGGACACCAGCAGAGTGTTGAGGTACCAGCGGCCGAACGGCTGGTTGTCGAACAGGGCGCTGAACTGCTCGAAAGTCCACGGCGTCGGCCACAGGTCGTCGGTGCGCATGACGACCTGGCCCTCGGACTTGAAGGCCGTGACGGCGATCCAGTACAGCGGGCCCAGCACGAAGAGGAGCAACCCGGCCAGCGCGACCCAGGAACCCAGGCCCGACACGACTGACGACGACCGGCGACCGCCTCGGGACGACAGCGACGAGACCACCCGACCGACCGCCGCAGCGATCAGCAGAATCACCCCGAGTACCACCGCGGCCTTCCAGAAGATCTGCGGCGATGCCCAGGCCAGCAGGCCGGTGACCAGCGCGGCGACGATCCACGGCAGGGCCTTCCGTGCAGTCCCGGCCCACCGCCGGGTTCCGATCCACCGCGCTGACCGGCGTTTCCGGGGCAGTTTGATGGTGGTGTCCTGGCGCAACAACCGGACCAGGACGAACACCAGCCCGCCGATGATCGGCAGCATGACGAGCGTGACCGCCGCGCCCGCGCCGTACTGGAGCTGCAGGATCGCCTTCGAGTAGGCGATCAGCACGTACGGCGCGGTCACGTCGCCCGGGCCGCCCTGCGTCAGCAACCAGACGAGGTCGAAGTTGTTGAACGTCCAGATCGACGACAGGGTCACCGTCACGGTGATCACGTGGCGCAGGCCGGGCAACGTCACGTGGGCGAACCGCTGCCACGACGAGGCCCCGTCGATGGTCGCCGCCTCGTAGAGGTCCGCCGGGATGGCCTTCAACCCAGCGAGGAAACACACGGTGAAGAACGGCACGCCCTTCCAGACGTTCACGAGGATCACCGACGGCATGGCCAGCGACGGGTCGGACAGCCAACCGGCCGGCCAGCTGTCGACCAGGTGCGCGCTGGCCAGCAGCGGCCCGATCCCGGTGGCGGTGAGTAGGGTGTTGACGCTGCCGAAGATCGGGTCGAGCAGCGCGCGCCAGCTGAACGCGGTCACCACCGTCGGCACCACCCACGGCACCAGCAGCAACCCGGCCAGCACGGCCCGCCCACGCCGCCGATGGTGCAGCAGCAGGGCCGCGGCCAGCCCCAGCACGACCTTGAAAACCTCGGCGTACGCGGTGAAGACGAACGAGTTCACCACGCCGGTGTGAAACTGCTCGTCGCCGACGAGCGCGAGGTAGTTGTCCAGGCCGACGAAGACGGTGTCCTGCCCGTGCCGTTCCGTGGTGCTGGTGATGATCGATCGGGCGATCGGCACCAGAACGAGCCCGCCGACCAGCACGGCCATCGGCGCCAGGAACAGTGCCGCCAGTCGCCAGTCACGCCCCAGCCGCCGCTGGACCGCCGTGAGGGAGCCGGGTCCCGGCGGCGGGGGATTCCTCGCCGCCGGGACCCGCGCGGGACGGACCGACCTCACTGCCGCAGCCCCTGCTGGTTGAAGATCTGCACCATCTTCGTGTGGGCTGCCGTCACGGCCTGCGCCGGCGCCGTGCCCTGCACGACCTGCTGCATCATGTCGGTGAGGACGTAGGCCGAACCCACGGCCTGCTGGCCCGCGCTGGCCTTCTGCGGGAAGGCCAGGCCGTTCTTCGTGTTCAGCGGCAGCTTCAGTTCAGTGATCCTGCGCAGCATGGGGAACGCGGGGTCGCCGCTGGTGAAGAACGGGTCGGCGTCCCAGACCTTCTCCCAGGCGGGCATCACCAGGCCGGGTGCCTCCTTCGCCACCCCGAGCAGCGCGGGCGCGCTGACCAGGTACTGCGCCAGGAGCTTGGCGAGCGCCGGGTTCTTGGCGCCCTTGAAGACGACGAAGCCCTGCGACTGGCCGAGCAGCAGGGGGTTGTCGGTCGCCGGTCCGATGCAGTCGGAGAAGACGTGGGTGTTCGCGTGCACCGGGTTCTTCTTGGTCCTGGAGTCCGCGTAGACGCTGAACTGGTTGCGGGTGTAGCCGAGGATCCCGGCGAGCCAGTTCTCGTTGTTGCTGGTGTCGGTCCAGCTCGCGATCCCCGGCGGCAACATCGGCTTGTACCTGGGGTTGGTGTAGATGTCCCCGAGGAAGGTCACCGCCTGCACCGTCTCCGGGGTGTTGAAGGTGACCTTCCGGCCGTCGTTGGAGGCGATCGACCCGCCGTAGGCGTTGATCAGCGCCTCGATCATGCCGTTGCCGTCACCGGACCGGTTCACCGTCATGCCCCACCCGAACCGGCGCTTGGTCGGATCGGAGATCTCCAGGCACAGGTCCCGCAGCTCCTCCCAGCTGTAGATGTCCTTGGGGGAGATGCCCTTGTCCTGCATCCAGTCCTTGCGCAGGAACGACCCGATCCCGATGAAGTGGTACGGGATGGCGAACCACCTGCCGTCGAAGACGCAGAAGTTCTTGGCCTCGGCGCAGGGTTCGCCGAACTTGGCGGTCAGCGCCTGGACGACGTCCGTCACGTCCTCCAGGTCGCCCAACGCCTGGAACTGCGCGACGAACCGCGAGTCGGTCATGAACGCCAGGTCGCGAGCCACCCCGCCCTCGACCTCGGCGTGGATCTTGGCCACCACGTCGCCGGCATCGGCCTGGACCAGACTGTTCTCGATCTTCGTTCCGGTGGTGTCGGCGAACTTCCTGATCGAGCTGTCCAGGGCTTCGTTCGCCGCCGTCGAGTACAGCTTCTGCGACAGCATGCCCATCGAGGAGCCCTTCATCGACGCCGCAGCGTCGATCAGCTCCTGCGGAACCTCCGGCTGCACCCTGCTGGGCGATTCGGAGCTGCCCCCACACGCGGCAAGGCCGGCCGCGCCGAGCACCCCCACCCCCACCCCCAGAAAGCCGCGCCGGGACCACACCGGGTTGTCCTCCATGGACCTTCGCCTCCTCTGATTCCCCGCACCAGTGCACGCCGAAGGCGTGCTTGTGCTCCAGGTGTCCCTATGACGGCGACCACGGACGCGTCGCCCGCGTCGATCAGTGCGCTCGCGTACCCGCTGTTGCAGTTGATGGGGTTGCGGCGGGCCTGCTTCGGCCGCCGCTCACCGTTGGAAGTCCGCTGACGCACGCGTCGTCGTGGCTGCCGAGCGAGCCGCGCGAGAGATTCCGCGTGCCGCACGCCGGGTAGCGCGACGAGGTGGAGGTGATCGGCGACCGGGCCGAGGAAGCTGCGCTGACGTTGCAGTTCGGTCGGGCCACGAGACCACCACCGTTCGAGATTTCGAACTGAGTTCGAGATACCGTATCGAGTGGTCGCGACGCTAGAGCAGCGCGAAGACGAATGTCAATGTTTCGATGTGGTTTCGAACCGAAAACGGGAGGCCAGCTATCGAGGCTGGGCCCGGTAACCCATCCGAGCCGACAGCGCCGCCGCGCCCTCGCGGACCAGCCCGGTCCACTCCACGTGCGCCTCGGGCGTCCAGCGAATGATCGGCGCGGACAGGCTCATCGCGGCGATGGTCGTGCCGGAATGGTCCCGGATCGCCGCGGCGACGCAGCGCATGGCGGTGTCAGACTCGCCGATGTCGACCGCGACGCTCTCCGTCCGGACCCGTTCAAGATGCTCACGGAGACGATCCGGGTCGGTGATGCTGTCCGGCGTCATGCCCGGCAGGGCGCCCTTCGTCAGAACGGCGTCCAGGCTCGCCTGATCGAGGCCCGACAGCAGCACCTTGCCGACCGCCGTGCAGTGCGCCGGCAGCCGCCGACCGACCGCGGAGACCATCCGGACGGGGTGCGTGCTGTCGAACTTCACCAGATAGATGACGTCGGCGCCGTCGAGCACGGCCACATGGACCGCCTCGTCGCACGCGGCCGCCACGTCCCGCGCCACGCACTGCGCCTCGCGAACCAGATCAAGCCGACCAGCGAACGCCGCGCCGAGCTGGAACAACGGCATGCCGAGCCGATACTGCACCGGCTGACCCGGTACGGAGATCAGGTACGAGCGAGCCTCGAGCGTGACGAGCAGTTCGTGGACCGTGGTGCGAGGTAGGTCGAGCCGCTCCATCACCTGGCGGGCCGACAGCTGGGGGCAGTCCAGGAACAGTTCGAGGACGTCGAGCGCGCGGATGACCGCCGGTACCACACGGGGCATGTCGATAGTCCCTTCGCAGTGCCGGACCGGCGTCAACGATCTCCACACGGGCCAGCACCTGAAGAGGATATCCACGTCGGTGCCCGGCGCCAGGTGCCGAACTCGTCGCCGGTTGGAGTGGCCTCGACGCAACAGGTCGCCATATGACAACTCATTTCGAGGCGGCAACTGCCGATTCCCGTCGGCCCAGCGACCGCGCTGAGCTGGGCGCTTCCCGAACGGCCGCCCGCCCGAAACATCTCGGGCGGGCGGCGAGGGGCTCAGCTCTGGGTGACCAGGCCGGCGTCGACCACGTACTCTCCGCCATGCACGGCCTGGAACTCGGCGCTGGCGACGAGCAGAGTCGGCTCGAACTGGTACGAGGTCACGATGTCCGAGTCCGTGGCGTCGTCACCCACGTCTGCGACAGTCCGGCCGTAGGTGGCGGCTGCCTCCAGCCGGACCTCGTACAGCAGCTCGGTGCGGGCGGTGATCGACCACGTTCCGTCCGGGTTGACGGTGGCCGAGCCACCGCCAATGGCCTGTCCCTGCCGATTCCACAGACTCACGTCCAACACGCCGTCCGGGCCACCGGCGATGGCCGGCTCATCCGCCTCGCGCTGCCCATCCCGGTCAAGGTCGTGCCACACACTGCCGCGGATGACGCACGTGCCCGAGATCGCCACCGTGACGGAGCCGGTGTTGTTGTCGGTGCTCGTTTCGCGGCGTTGCGGGGTGATGCTGGTGGTGATGGGCACCCTGCTGCCCGGCGCCGCACCGGCTACGACGAACGGCACGAACAGCCGGCTCGCCCGAGCTCCAGCCGCCAGTTGCGGATGCGAGCACGTGTAGCTCGTCGTGCTCACTGCCGTGCAGGTCCAGCCAGGGTCACCGACCGACGGGGTCGTGGTTTCGAGCCCGGCGGGCACCGCGACCGTGACGCTGATCGGGTCCGACGCGCCGGTGCCGTAGTTCCGGATGTCGATCTGGGCGTAGAAGGTCTCGCCCTCCGCGGGATTCAGCACGTCGGTCATCATCAGATCGACGAGCAGATCGGGCTGGAGTCGCCCGGCCGCCACCGCATCGGCCGGAGCGAGTGCCGCCGCGCCCCCGACGAGGGCGAGAGTGGCCAGCGAGGTGGAGAAGGTACGTCGAATCGAGCGGGAAAGGGAACGAGGGCGCATAAATTCCTCACGTCGCAGGTGACGGCCCTCCCAGGACGGCGAAGGCCGGGACTGGAGATCAAGATCTCCATTCATCCGGCGTCGCCGATCGACCCGACGTTACAAAGCGGCGCCCGGCCGGAGAAGGCAGGCTCGGCGACGGCAACCACCCGGACAAGTGCCTTCAGGGCCAGCGGAAGCTCGCCCGATGCCGCCAAGGCGTAGCGTCCCAGGACGTCCCTCGGCTTCCCGGACCGCTGGCTCACCGCCCACGCCCCTACGGGCCGGCTAATTCAGGTAGGGATTCGAGCTCTGGGGATCCGGCACACCCGAGCGATCGGTGAGCGACAACTCTCGCCCCGCATGGGTCTCGACGATCGTCAGGCAACTCGACCTCTCCGCCTCGAACGCGGGTTGGGACATCCTGTGGTGTCGGTGGCGCCCGGTAGTTTGCCGAGAGTGAGTATGTGGCTCTACTTCCAAGGGCTCGAATCCGCCGACCTGCCCGTGAACCCAGCAGGTTTTGACGCCCTGTTCGATGTCGAGTTCGACGAGCTGCGCCGACGGGTCCG
Organism: Micromonospora foliorum; assembly: GCF_022229015.1. Taxonomy (GTDB): domain Bacteria; phylum Actinomycetota; class Actinomycetes; order Mycobacteriales; family Micromonosporaceae; genus Micromonospora; species Micromonospora foliorum. The sequence goes on along the minus strand of NZ_JAKKFF010000570.1, from coordinate 3,809 downwards.
GGCAGGTACGGCAGCATGGCTGGAAAGTGGCTTCTTTCAGCTGAACGAGCTCTACCTGCTCCAGTCGCAGCTGGGCGGCGACCGGGAACTCCCCGTCTTCGGCGGCCGGCACATACCGGACCCCGGCGGCGGGCCGGGCCACGTGACGCTCGATCCGCCGGAAGTAGCGCGGACCGCGGCGTACCTGGCAAAAGTTTCGTTCCTGGACCGGTGGCAGGAGTGGCGGCAACTGCCCTCGTCCGAGTCCGACGAGGAGCTGCGGGAGCGCCTGGCTCAGTACCACGAGGACCTACGGGCCTTGTACGCCAGCTCCGCGGAGCGGGGTTGGGCGGTGGTCAAGCACTTCTCGTTCTGACCCCGCTCGGGTTCAGGTCGACGGCCGGAGCTGCGACGGCTCCTTGATCCCCAGGCAACCCAACACGGCTCCGCGGCTACCGCTGCGTTGCGCTGCTGCACCGGCCCGATCGCGGCAACAGTGGCCATATGGAGGGCCGCTGAACTGCGGAAAAGCGGGCCGCCAGGGACTCGAACCCTGAACCCCTCCGGCCTGGTACTGATCGACCTCAATCGGGCGGATCGGCGGGCTGACCTCGGTGAGTTCTTCCGCTGCCTTACAGCAGTTGACAGCCCTTGTCGGTGTCACTTGTGCCCGCCTTGTGCCCGATGATCTTGTCAACTCGTCTGGAACTGAGCCAACCGACTACCGTCGACCCGTGCTCGATCCCGCAAGTGTCTTCGACAACTCCGGCCCGCTGGAGAAGCCGCTCACCGACGAAGTTCTGCGGGCCGTGGAGGCGCAGCTTGGGCACCAGCTGCCTATCGCGTACGTCGACCTAGCCCGACGACACAACGGCGGCTCGTTTGCCCGCGACGCCCATCCCGCGCCCGGCCGAACCTCCTGGGCGGAGGATCACGTCGGCGTGTACACCCTGGCGTCGATCGGTCGAACTGCTCGGTTCAGCCTTTGCGGCGAACTCGGCAGCGGGTTCTGGGCGGCGGAATGGGGCTACCCGGACATCGGCATCTACATCGCCGACTGCCCTTCAGCGGGTCACGACATGGTCGCCCTCGATTACCGCTCGCCCGGCGAACCGGCCGTCGTACATGTCGACCAGGAGTGGAACTACCGGATCACGGTCCTCGCTCCCGACTTCGAGACCTTCGTGACCGGCCTCGTGGACGAATCTGACTACGGCGTGGACGACTGAGTCGCGCATTACGAGTCGGCTCCAGGATCCTGGTCTGCCACTCAGGCACCCACATCTGACTTATCCGTGAATACCGCATCTGCGAGGGCCGAAAAGTCCTCCGCATGGATAAGCGCGTAAGCTTCCTTGAACTTCTTCCGCTGCCTCCATTTCGGGAATGCGCGGGTGTCGTTTGCGCGAATAACCACTCCAGTGGCAAGAAGTAAACTCCTACTCTTCGACTCCCACGGTTCATCGATCTCTATTGCCGCAATAAGGTAACCTAGGTACGCCGTATATAGCTCGTATGCGTCCGGCAATAGGTCCGGCGCTAGGTCGGTTACGACTAGATCAAGGACCTGAACAGCGTCCACTAGGCGATCCGTCGTGGTTTTGCTCTCACGCCGAATTACCGACCGATATTTGAACACCGTTCCCTCAACGTCAAAAGTATTTAGCCGTATTGCCGCTTCCCTAATACGGAGAAGCTGTCGACGCAATTCGGTTTCAGAGCGTCGCCTCGCCAAGATGGCATCTTTTCTAGCTTCGAGGCGCGGCTTAGCAGCCCACTCTACGCCGAGGGCTACTAGGGCAGAGGTAGTGGCAGATACGGCCGCCGCCTGCATGAGGGTGTTCATGTCAGCCACGTTTCTGGCCTCCTTCTAACACATCCTGCGGGCGCAAGGCGATTATTGCTATGGCGGCGATTGATGATTGGCTCACCTTGCAATCATGGCATCCGGCCACAAAATAACGACAAGCATCGCACCCGGTCTCGCCATCCCGATGCTCCTATGGATGTCAATCCGCGACCCCTTGGCCCCCAGGCAACGATCAGGTCTCGCCCACCTGCCACGTCACGCGCCGGACGCGGGCAACTGCGTCCGGCGGCGTCCACGGATGTCCGGCGGGATCCGCCCCGTTCGTCACCCACTTAGTCACTCACCCTGACCCCTCGGCCATCACTCAATCAGCGACCTCAACCGATGCTCCCTCGCCTCGCCCCTCGCCCACTTCGGCACCTTCTGCCTCCGAATCGTCAATTCGATTAAAGATCGGATCCAAGGATCCCCAGTCGAGGGGCCCTTCTTCCTCGACAAGAATTCCAACCGATGAAGGGTCAAGGTAGTACGGAAGGACGGTCGAAGAATTGATTGCCACGCGCTCAAGCTGGGCGGCGGTCATCCCCCTGGCGGGGATGTCATTCGGGTCAGCGGTCCTCCCCAGCGCAAAGAGTGTGTTTCGTGCATCAGTCGTCGCAAACCCGGTATTCGCCAAGTTGCAACCAAGCAGATTGGCGCGATCCAAGCAGCAGTCGTTAATTTGAGCACCTTCTAGATTCTCGCCAAAATTCGCCCCCGAGCAATCCGAACCCACTAGATAGACGTCGCGCATGTCTGGAGGGAGCCATGCCCCCCTGAGGGTGCAACCAACCATGTACGCATGACGCAGTGTTCCCATTCGAAGGTCTGCGTACGCAAGGCTGGCGTCATGCAAGTTCGCCCAGGTCAGATCAGCGCCAAACAGATCGGCATCATCTAGCATGGCACGAACGAGAGAAGCATTGCGAAAATTGAATTCCCTCAGATTTGCGTTACGTAAATCTGCGCCTGTCAGATCCAAGGCGCGCACCTCAAGCCTCGCCGGCCTCCTTCCCAACACTGTCAATGCTGCCTGCACATCGGCTGGCAGTTTGACGTCGGACTTTCTCCGACCCGCCAGGCCCCAAAATTTTGGAAGTTCGCGATCATCGGGGTATCCCTCATGGCCCGGCCATTCGCGCACGAAGGAGGAGAGCACTTCAACTATTGTTTGGTGATCCTTCTCGGATTCGACCATGATTTGCTCTGCCGCAAACACTCCTCCAATTCGCTCATGCATTTTCTCGCTCGCAAGCAGCGCAACTACCTTCAGATATCGGTCAGTCAGTTGACCTCTGCGAGAGAGCCTGTAGGTACTGACGGTTACAACCAGAGCAACGAGCGCAACGATCCCAGCAGCGGTTTGCAGCAGAGTCTGCCTGACGCTATTCATTGCGTCGGCGTGCTCCTTGCCTGCGAGTGACCTAACCACGTCACCGCCCACAATCCGCGCAAGGGGCCCTATGATGACGAAGACGACGAGGGCGACACCTACACATGCGGCCACGAGCAATAGAGCCCGCAGAATAAAATTCCGGTGCCGTGATAGCTGGGCAACAACCTTGGCGGTAAGTCGCCTCTTCCAAGAACGAAGTCGTTTCATCCACTTCTCACACGGAATGCTAGATAGGGACTTGCCGGCGTCTCCCTCGCATCTAACCCCACCTTCGCCATCCCGTCTGCCGTCGACCCGCCCTCTGGGGAGTGGGCCGCCGCCCGGCCCGCCACGTCAAGACGGCCTTGACCCACGGTCGGACGCTGGCGGGTCGGGCGGAGGTCTGCTCGGCTTGCCCGGGTCGTCGGCTGGCGGGATGGTCCGCGCAACCACCCACGGACCGCAACCCGCCGACGGGGTTGCAACCATCTCGGAGCCCGAGCGCCCCCGCCGGAGGCGCAGTAACCGCAACCCCGCCACCGCCGCCAGCTCGCCGACGCGGCCGGCCCGCCTTCCCCTACGCCGCGCGGGCTCGTGGCCGCGCGG
>NZ_JAKKFF010000057.1 GCF_022229015.1 Micromonospora foliorum | reverse complement strand
CCCCTGCCGGGCCTCGGTGCCCGTCTCCCCGGCGCCGGGCGCACCGGCAGGTCGGGCCGTGGTCGGTGCCGCCGCCGTCGGTGCGGCCTCGGTCGGCACCGCCTCGGCGGGTCGGGCCAGCGTGGGCTCCGCATCGGTCGGTGGCCGTGCGGCGGTCGCCCGGGCGAGCGTCTCACCGGTCTCCGGTGGGCCGGGCGGTCCGGGTGGGCCCGGCGGACCGGGCGGGCCGGGAGGTCCCGGTCGGGGCGGTCGTGGCCCGGGTGACTCGGGCGCGGCGCGGGCGAAGAAGCGCAAGCGGATGAACCTGCTGATCGCCGGGATGGCCGTCTTCATCATGCTCGCCGGCATCGGCGTGGTCGGGTTCACCTACTACTCGACCAACGTGGTCATGCCGAACGAGATGCCGCTGCCGCTCTCCACCACCGTTTACGCCAAGGACGGCAAGACGCAGCTCGCCAAGCTGGGCAGCGAGAACCGCTCCTTCGTGACCATCCAGCAGATCCCGCAGCACGTGCAGGATGCGGTCGCCGCAGCGGAGGACCGGAACTTCTACCGGCACTCGGGCGTCGACTACAAGGGCATCGTCCGGGCCGCCTGGAACAACGTCTCCAACGGCGACAAGCAGGGTGCCTCGACGATCACCCAGCAGTACGCCCGCAACGCGTTCGAGAACCTCAAGGACGACACGTACGGCCGGAAGGTGAAGGAGGCCATCCTCGCCTCCAAGCTGAACGACAAGTACGACAAGCCGACGATCATGCAGCACTACCTGAACGTCATCTACTTCGGTCGCGGCGCGTACGGCATCGAGGCGGCGGCGCAGACCTACTTCGGCAAGCCGGCCATCAAGCTCAGCGTCGCGGAGGGAGCGGTCCTGGCCGCGCTGATCAAGCAGCCGGTGGCGAGCGACACCCACCAGGGGTTCGACCCGGCGGTCAACCCGACCGACGCCAAGACGCGGTGGGACTACGTGATCGACGGCATGAAGAAGGAGGGGTGGCTGGACTCCCCCAACCACCCCCCGGCGCCCACCGAGTACCCCAAGGTGCTGGCGCCCAAGAAGGACGGCGTCGGCTTCGGTGTCGACAGCCCGCGCGGCAACGTCATCAACTACGTCCGCCAAGAGATGGACGAGATGGGCCTCTGCTCCGACAGCGGTGCGGACGGCAAGACGAGTTGCGTCGACGCGCTGCGCGACGGCGGCTACCGGATCACCACCACGATCGACCCGAAGCTCCAGGCCGCCGCGGAGAACACCGCGATGCAGTCGAAGAAGGGCTCCGAGCTCCACGACCAGCCGAAGAACCTGATGGCGGCGGTGGTCTCGATCGACCCGAAGAAGGGCCGTGTGCTCGCCTACTACGGCGGTGACAGCGGTGCCGACTTCGACTACGCCGGCAAGAACATCGACAAGAACGGCAACCTGACCGGTGGTCATCCGCCGGGCTCGTCGATGAAGGTGTACACCCTGGCGGCCGCGATCGAGGCCGGCATCTCCGTCAAGTCGCACTGGGACCCCACCCCGTACAAGCCCGAGGGCTCCAAGGTCGCGATCGGCAACGCCGGCCGTACCAACCTCAAGTGCGGCAAGTACTGCACCCTCGAAGAGTCCACGGTCCAGTCGTACAACGTGCCCTTCTACTGGGTCACCGACACGGTCGGCGCCGACAAGGTCGTCGACATGGCCCGGAAGGCGGGCGTGACCACCATGTGGGGCGTCGACCCGCCGCAGGCCTTCGACCTGTCGAAGAAGGGGCGGACCCCTTTCGACAACTACACCGGTTTCGGCAAGTACCCGTTGACCGTCTTCGACCACGCCAACGCCATGGCCACGTTCGCCAACGACGGCAAGTACATCAAGGCCCACTTCGTGGTCAAGGTCGAGCAGCAGGACAAGGACACCGGCAAGTGGAAGGTGGTCGGCAGCGAGCGCATCAAGCCGGAGCAGCGGATCCCCAAGAAGATCACTGACGAGGTCACCGGCGTCCTGAAGCAGATTCCCCGGCCGAACAACATCTCGCTGGAAGACGGTCGCCAGGCCGCCGCCAAGACCGGCACCTGGGAGTACAACGACAAGGACAACGCGCACGCCTGGACGGTCGGCTACACCCCGCAGATCGCCACAGCGGTGTGGGTGGGCAGCCGGGATCTGAACAAGCCGCAGATCAAGCTCGCCAGCGGTAAGGACATCGGCGGTTCCACGCTCCCCGGCCCGATCTGGGAGAAGTACATGAACACCGCCCTCAAGGGCCAGGAGGAGATCTCCCTGCCCGACGTCACCGGCGATGGCGACGTCACGAAGGGCAACGGCAAGGAGCCGCCGCCACCGCCACCGCCGACCAACCCGGGCGGTCAGCCCGGCCAGGGCACTCCCTGTAACCCGCTGATCGACCTGTTCTGCAACAACCCCGGCGGCAATCCTGGTGGTAACCCTGGTGGTAACCCCGGCGGCAATCCCGGCGGCGGCGGAACAGGTGGTGGCGGCGGCGGGCTGTTGCCCAGCCTGCCACCCAACCGGGACTGACCCACACCAGCGCACGACGCCGCCGCCGGCCGGACGACCTGTCCCGGCCGGCGGCGGCGTTTTCGTACCCGGAACTCCGCGCCGGGACGGGACGGGCACCCCTGTCGTACGGCAGGATGCCTCTTCATGAGCACCCAGTCGACGCCCGGCATCGACGACGCCGGAACCACTGATCACCCGTCTCGCTCCGACGGGTTCGTCCGCGGCATCTCCAGCGTCATCGGCGGGCCGCTCGGCGACCACGCGACCGCGCTGGACCGGCCGGCCGGTCGGGAGCGTCGCTTCTGGACCGCCGTGCGGATCGTGCTGGCGCTGGCGTGCCTCACGCTCGCGCTGCACTGGGTGCAGAAATCGCCCTGCCAGGACGGCGCCTGGCAGAACAACGTCCAGTACACCCGGTTCTGCTACACCGACGTCCTTGCCCTCTACTACGCCGAAGGGCTCAACGAGGGCAAGGTGCCCTACCGCGACCACCCGGTCGAGTACCCGGTGCTGACCGGCTACTTCATGGGGGCGCTGGGCCTGCCCGTGCACGCCATCGGTGACGGCGACCCGAGCATCAACCAGGGCCAGTGGTTCTACAACCTCAACGCGCTGGTGCTGGGCGCGCTCGCGGTGGCCACGGTGGCGGTGATCCTGGCGCTGCGCCGCCGACGACCCTGGGACGCGGCGCTGTTCGCACTCGCCCCGGCGCTGGTGCTCACCGCCACCGTCAACTGGGACCTGCTCGCCATCGGGCTGGCCGCCTTCGGCCTGTTGGCCTGGGCCCGAAAACGACCGGCGGTGGCCGGTGTGCTGCTCGGGTTGGCCGGCGCGGCGAAGCTCTGGCCGCTGTTCCTGCTCGGGCCGATCCTCATCCTGGCGCTGCGGGCCAACCGGGTTCGTGCCGCGCTCATCGCCATCGGTACCGCGGTCGCGGCCGTGGTGCTGGTGAACCTGCCGGCCGCCCGGGCGTACCCGGAGAACTGGGACCGATTCTTCGAGCTGAACACCACCCGGCCGATCGACTGGGGCACGCTCTGGTACATCGGGCGCTACCTGGACGGCAAGGTCGGCAACGACCCCGCCAAGCTCGGCCCGTTCGAGTGGCTCAACGCCAACATCCCGACCCTCAACACCCTCTCGTACGCGCTGTTCGGGCTGGCCTGCCTCGGCATTGCCGTGCTGGCGCTGCGGGCACCGCGCCGACCGCGGCTGGCCCAGCTCGGCTTCCTGGTGGTGGCGGCGTTCCTCATCTTCAGCAAGGTCTGGTCCCAGCAGTTCGTGCTCTGGCTGCTCCCGCTGGTGGTGCTGGCCCGGCCGAAGTGGGGCGCGTTCCTGGCCTGGCAGATCGCCGAGGTCTGCTACTTCGTCGCCTTCTACGGGGAACTGCTCGGCGCGGCAACCAGTCGTCCGGTGTTCCCGGAGGGGGTGTTCGTGCTGGCCTCGACGTTGCGACTGGCCACTGTGGTGGTGCTCTGCGTGTTCGTCGTCAAGGAGATCCTGCACCCCGAGCAGGACGCGGTGCGGGCCACCTACCCGGACGACCCGGACGGCGGCGTTCTCGACGGCGCGCCGGACGCCCCCTGGACAGACCGCTGGCGTCGCCCCGCGACGACCAGCGAACAAGCACCCGTACCGGTGCCCACCACCTGACCCTCTAAGGCCGACTGCGGCCGGCACCACGTCAGGGTTTTCGGGGGAGCCCGCCCGGCGCAGGGATCAAGCCTGACCGCCCGGAGCCGAGTGGGCTCCCCCGAAAACCCGCCCTTAGAGGCGGTAGACGACGGCCTCCCCGACCTCCTGCCGGCTGATGCCGAGCGACTCGACCGGCGCGTCGATGCTGATCTCCCATGGCGTGCCAGCCACCTGACCGCGCAGCAGCACCACAGTGCGGACGCCGAGCGTGCGCAGGTAGTCCACGCTCGCCTGGTCCGGGAACGACTGGCTCACCCGACGGACGTCGTCGAGCTGGCGCGGCGTGAAGCCGCTACCGCCGTTGACCACATCGGGAAACCCGTCGGTAGACCAGAGCATCACATGCTGGTCCAGGCTCTGATTGCTGGGCAGCACCAGCATCGGCCCCTGCGCCGTACGCATCGCGGCCGGTGGGGTCGGCACCACCGGATGCGGGGTGGTGTTCAAGCCCTCGACGGTGACCAGCAGCAACGGCAACAGGGTGGCCATCCGCAACCACGGCCCCGGCCACGACGGAATCCGTTGCGCGGTCAACTCGCGGACCCGGTCGGTGAGCGCGGTGACCGCGCCGGCCGCGAGCAGGCCCAGCAACAACGTGGTCCAGAGCATCAACCGCCCGGGGGTACGCAACCCGCTCCAGCCCGGCAGATGCTCGAAGAGCGGCACGTAGGTGAAAGTGCCGTCGAAGAAACGGGTGCCCATCGCGAAGACCATCGTCACCAGCACCCCGACGAGCAGCAGCAGTCGGTGCCGCAGCCGCCAGACCGAGAAGAACAACCCGCCCGCGGCGAGCGCGTAGAGCACGAAGCCCGGCAGCAGGGTCATCTCCGGATGCCACGGCAGTGCCGCCCGGGCTCCCTCGTGCAACCCACCCCAGATCCGCGACTCCCCGGGCGCCGTCACGAAGCCCGTCGCCGGCGGCGAGAAAAGGCTGATGTCGCCGATGGTGCGCTCGGCATACGGGTGCAGCTCGGTCACCTTGAAGAACGGGAACGCCATCAGCAGACCGACACCGGCGAACAACACCCCGCCGAGCACGTCGGCGACGAACAACCGGCGACCGAACGGAACGGCCTGGCCGGTGCGCAGCCGCCGCACCAAGAAGAGGACGGCAGCGACCAGCACCGCGCCGGCCAGGAGGTACGCGAAGGGCAGCCCGATGCCGAAACCGAGGCTGAGCTGCCAGGCCGCCACCAGCCAACCGGCGTAGACCCAACCGTCGTGCCGGCGCTCCGGCCGGTAGCCGTGTCGGAGGGACCACCCGTGCCCGCGCGCCAACATCGCCAGCGCCAGCGGGATCCCCCCGTTGGAGAGCACGTGCAGGTGCCCGGCCTGGGCCAGCAGCCACGGCGCGTAGGTGTAGCTCACCCCGGCGACGGCCGCACCGATCCGACCGGCTCCGAGCTGTCGGGCCAGCGCGTACGCCCCGAGCGTGGCGAGCGCGTGCGCCAGCACGAACATGATGTTGTAGCGCAGCACGGCGTCCTCGGGACCGCTGCCGAGCATCCCGGCCGGGGCGTACCCGAGCAGCGTGTCGGAGAACGCGAAGCTCCACAGCTCGGGGAAGAACGTGTTCGACTGCCACAGGCGCGCCGGGTCGGCCAGCAGGATGTGCCCGGACCAGGCCATCTGCCAGGCCTGCAGGCTCGGGTCCCAGTAGTCCTGCGGCAGGGTGTAGCGCGGATAGCGCAGCGTCGGCCACGTCATCAGCACGGCCAGTGCCAACGCACCGAGGGAGGCCAGGCTCCACTCGTGGATCAGGAACCGACCGACGGCCCGGCCCACCCGAGTGACGATGGAGGGCCGCGGCTCCGGCGCGGAGGCGAACGCCTCCCAACGCTCCGGGCCGACCGGCTTCGCCTCGCCGTCGGCCTTGTCCGGACCGTCGGCGTCGCTCGCCTTCGCGTCCTCGGCGAGGCCGCCGTCCTTGCTCGCGCCACCGGCCGGGTCGCCGTCCTTGGTCGCGCCACCGGCCGGGTCGCCGTCCTTGGTCGCGCCACCCGCCGCGCCGCTGCCACCCGCCGCGCCGCTGCCCTTCGCCGGGTCGCTGCTGTTGGCTGGGTGGCTGCCCTTGGCTGGGTCGCTGTGGCTGGTTGCGGTGCCGCCCTCGGCCGCATCCTGCTTGGCTGCGGCGTCCTGCTGGGCCGCGGCGTCCTGCTTGGCCGCGTTGTCCTTCTGGGTCGTGGTGCCCTGCTTGTCGCCATGCCGGGCCGCGTCCGTCTTGGCGGCACCGCCCGTCGCGGGGTCGGTCTCGGGGGCGCCGCTCGGGGCGGCTCCGGTCATTCCACCGTCGCCCGATGGTCGATGGTCCGTGGTGGTCTCGGCGGAGGCCTGGTCAGGGGTGCGAGCCGACTGGGTGGGGGCCTGGTCGGGGGTGCGAGCCGACTGGGTGGGGGTGCCCGTTGCGGTCGTGGTGTCGGGTCGGCTATCGGCGTCCGCGCCGGTGGGGGTGGGCCGCGCGTTGCCGGTCCCGGGCTGTCCGCTCGTCATGCCGCCAAGCTCTCCGCTCCGAGCTGTTCACGCAGAAAGTCGATGTCGGCGGCCTGGCCGGTCACACCGCCCGGTGTCTCGACGACCACCGGCGCGCCGGCTGCCCGGATCACCGCCAACACCAGCTCCGGGTCGATCGTCCCGCCGCCCAGGTTGTCGTGTCGGTCCTGGCCGGAGTTGAACGCGCCCTTGGAGTTGTTGGCATGTACCAGGTCGATCCGCCCGGTGATCGCCTTGACCCGGTCGACGAGGCCGAGCAGCTCCTCGCCGCCCGCGTACGCGTGGCAGGTGTCCAGGCAGAAGCCGACCCCGTAGTCACCGATGGCGTCCCAGAGTCGGGCGAGCGCGTCCAGCCGTCGGGCGCAGGCGTTGTCGCCGCCGGCGGTGTTCTCGATCAGGATCGGTACGCCGAAACCGCCGGAGTCCGCCGCGTACGCGAAGGTCTTGCGCCAGTTGTCGAAGCCGACGGCCAGGTCGTCGCCGGCGTTGACGTGCCCACCGTGAACGATCAAACCCTTGGCGCCGATGGCGGTGGCCGCGTTGGCATGCCCGAGCAGCAGCTTCCGGCTCGGGATCCGGATGCGGTTGTTGAGGGTGGCCACGTTGATGACGTACGGCGCGTGCACGTAGAGATCGACCTCGGCGGCGCGCAGCCGCTCGGCGTCCTCGCGAGGCTTGGGCGCCTTCCAACCCTGTGGGTCGGCGAGGAAGAACTGCACGGTGTCGGCGGACCGGGCGGCCGCCTCCGCCAGCGGGTCGGTCGAATCGACGTGGGCTCCGATACGCATGCGAGCGAGCCTACGTCGCGACCCCGACCGGCGGGGCGACGGCCGGGGCGGTGTCGCGTCACCGGACGGACCGACGATCGTTGATGGCTTTGAACCGGCGACCAGCACCCGGTGCCGCCAGCGGCGCGAGCGTCGCACCCGGCGACCGGCGGTCGGCGGCCGACAGCGAGGTCACCCCCGCCGCGCGGCCCGGCGCAGCGGGGGCGACCCCCATCGCACACCGGCTACCGAGCGATGACGAATCTCGGAAAATTGTGCTTTTCCCCCCGACAAGGTACGAGTGCTGTTGTATCGTCAGATAACAACACGATAAAGCTCCGCGGGGCGTCTTCGGTCCAACCTCATCGGTGTGGTCGTTCCTCCCCAGGTCCCACCCAAGGAATGCGGACCGGACGCCCCGCGGCCTCGTAGACGGGGGTCCACCATCGGCCGATTGACGGTCGGACGGTGGGCCCCCGTCGGCACGTCCGGGTCCGGGCCCGACCACTCCGGGCATGATCGTTGGGACCGGGTATCCTGGTCAGGTTGTCCGCGTCCGGCCGGGTTCCCTCGGCGCGTGCGGACGACGACACAAGACCTCCTGCCACGGAAGGACCGTGGCCGCTTAGCCCACAGGAGGTGAGCACGTCTTGCGTCACTACGAACTAATGGTCATCCTCGACTCCAGCCTCGAGGAGCGCACCGTCGCACCGTCGCTCGACACGTACCTGAACGTGATTCGGACCGCGGGTGGCTCGGTTGAGAAGACCGACGTGTGGGGCCGCCGGCGCCTCGCGTACGAGATCAACAAAAAGGCCGAAGGCATCTACGCCGTCATCGACCTGCAGGCCACGCCTGCTGCGGTGGCCGAGCTGGACCGTCAGCTCCGGCTCAACGAGTCCGTGCTGCGCACCAAGGTCATCCGACCGGAAATGCGCTAGAGCATCCAACCCCGGTTCGTCCGGATCAGCCTCCGCGACTCTGTCGTACGGCTCTGCGAGCCTGTACGACGAGACGCTGAGTGCGCGAGGAGATGGTCATGGCAGGAGACACCACCATCACGGTCATCGGCAATCTGACCGATGACCCCGAGTTGCGGTTCACCCCCTCCGGGGCTGCGGTCGCCAAGTTCCGAGTCGCTTCGACGCCCCGTTTCATGGACAAGGCGTCGAACGAATGGAAGGACGGCGAGCCGCTGTTCCTCGCATGCACCGTGTGGCGGCAGGCCGCCGAGCACGTCGCCGAGTCGCTGCAGCGTGGCGCTCGGGTGATTGTGTCGGGCCGGCTGCGTCAGCGGTCGTACGAGACCCGCGAGGGTGAGAAGCGCACTGTCATCGAGCTTGAGGTCGACGAGATCGGCCCGTCGCTGCGCTACGCCACGGCGAAGGTGCAGAAGATGTCCCGCTCCGGCGGTGGCGGCGGCGGCTTCGGTGGCGGCGGTGGCGGTGGCAACCAGGGTGGCGGCGGAGGCAACTTCGACGACCCGTGGGCTTCGGCTGCTCCTTCTCCCGCGCGTGCCGGTTCGGGCGCCAATTTTGACGAGGAGCCACCGTTCTAATGGCGCCTAGCGCTCGCGATCGCAAACCAGGAGCACGTGCAACGGCCAAGGCTGCGGCACTGCGCAAGCCCAAGAAGAAGGTGAACCCGCTCGACAAGGACGGGATCGCCTACATCGATTACAAGGACACCGCGCTGCTGCGCAAGTTCATCTCCGACCGCGGCAAGATCCGCGCTCGGCGGGTGACCGGCGTGACCTCGCAGCAGCAGCGGCAGATCGCCCGTGCGGTCAAGAACGCCCGTGAGATGGCACTCCTGCCGTACACGGCCACCACCCGCTGAGAGGAGGCACCGATATGAAGATCATCCTGACTCAGGAAGTGTCCGGCCTCGGTGCCCCGGGCGACATCGTCGAGGTCAAGGACGGCTTCGGCCGTAACTACCTGCTGCCGCAGGGCTTCGCGATCGTCTGGACCAAGGGCGCGGAAAAGCAGGTCACGGTCATCAAGCGGGCCCGTGGGGCCCGCGAGATCCGCGACCTCGACCACGCCAACGAGGTCAAGGCTCAGCTCGAGGGTCTCAAGGTCAACCTGAAGGTCCGCGCCGGCGACGGCGGACGGCTCTTCGGCTCGGTCACCCCGGCCGAGATCGTCGACGCCGTCAAGGCCGCCAGCGGCCCGGTCCTCGATCGTCGCCGGCTGGAGGTGCCCGGTCACATCAAGTCGATCGGCGCCTACCCGGTGAAGATCAAGCTGCACCCTGAGGTGACCGCGTCGTTCAACCTGAACGTCGTTCAGGGCTGACGTCCGCAACACCACCACGAGGGCCCGCACCGAGCGATCGGTGCGGGCCCTCGTGCGTACGTCATCGAAGCCGCACTGCCCGGGCTGAGGTGCCCGTCCGCCCGCCTGCCCGGTGTGCCCGACCCGCCACCCAGCGGGGCCCCGACCCGCCACCGGCTCTGCGGAGGCCCCGGCCCGATGCCCACCCGGCCTGGTCCCGACCCGCAGACAGGTCACCCGATGGGCTGGCCGGTCACCGCGCTGATCAGCACCGTGGAGAGACCGCCGCCCACCACAGCGGCGGCAACCGCGATGGTCGCCGAGCGCCACGTCGTACCCACCCGACGTAGCAGCGCCGCCACCACCAGACTGCTCACCAGCGCCAGACCGAAGCGCGGCGAACCGGCGAGGAGTGACTCCAACGCGCGGGACCGGGCCGACTCGCACCCGCCCCCACTGATGTCGGTCACGCACCCAGCCGGCGCCTGGCTGTCCAACGTCAACAGCCAGACGAAGATCAGCATCGCCGGCACCAGATAACAGGCGGCCGTGTACAGCAGAGGCCGGACGGACCCACCCGGATCCGGGTCCAGCAGGTCGTCCTCGA
>NZ_JAKKFF010000569.1 GCF_022229015.1 Micromonospora foliorum | reverse complement strand
GCGCCGCCGACCAGCGCGGCGCCCACGACGGGCGCGCCGCCGACGAGCGCCGCGCCGCCGTCTGACCCACCCCCCACCTCCAGTGCGCCTGTCGATCCGGAGGTGCCGGTGGGCGGCTGAGCCGCCCGCTGTCGCCGACCCCGGCAGTCCCACCAGCACCGATATCCCCAAAACGGACTTACGTCGCCGAAGACGCCTCTAGGCTCTCAGCAGGCCATTTACACCATCTGCTGCGGGAGCCTGGGTGAGCGCTGAAAAGCTGGTCGTGATCGGTCAGGGGTACGTCGGACTGCCACTGGCCATGCGGGCCGTCGAGGCGGGGCTCGACGTGGTCGGTCTCGACGTCGACGCCGACCGGGTGAAGCGACTCGCCTCCGGCGAGTCGTTCGTCGAGGACATCCCGGCCGATCGGCTGGGCCGGGCGTTGGGCAGCGGCCGCTACCACCCCAGCACGGAGTACACCGACGCCGACGGGTTCGACATCTGCGTCATCACGGTGCCGACCCCGCTGCGGGACGGCACCCCGGACCTGAGCTTCGTCGAGCAGGCCGGCATCGGCATCGGCCCGTACGTACGCCCGGGCTGCACGGTGATCCTGGAATCGACCACGTACCCGGGCACCACCGAGGAGCTGCTGCGCCCGCTGTTGGAGTCGGCGAGCGGGCTGACCAGCCCCGGCGACTTCCACCTCGGCTACAGCCCGGAGCGGATCGACCCGGGCAACCCGACCTGGCGACTGGAGAACACCCCGAAGGTGGTCTCCGGTGTGGACCCGGCGTCACTGGCCCGGGTGGACGAGTTCTACCAGCGCCTCGTGGAACGCACCGTACCGGTGGACTCGACCCGCGTCGCCGAGCTGACCAAGCTGATCGAGAACACCTTCCGCCAGGTCAACATCGCGCTGATCAACGAGCTGACCATGCTCTCGCACCACCTCGACATCGACGTCTGGCAGGCGATCGACGCCGCCTCCACCAAACCGTTCGGCTTCCTGCCGTTCCGGCCCGGCCCCGGCGTCGGCGGGCACTGCCTACCGATCGACCCGTGCTACCTGTCGTGGCAGGTCAAGCGCCGCCTCGGACGGCAGTTCCGGTTCATCGAGCTGGCCAACGACGTCAACCACGAGATGCCCGAACACGTCACGCAGCGGATCATGGGAGGGCTGAACCGGGACGGCCGGGCCGTCAGCGGCGCCCGACTGCTGCTGCTCGGTCTGGCGTACAAGAAGAACACCGGTGACATGCGCGACTCGCCCGCCGTCGACGTGGCGCGCCGGCTGCAGGCCCTCGGCGCCGAGGTGCACGCCGTCGAGCCGTACGCGGAGGCGCACCAGATCCCCGCCGGGGTCACCGTGGTCGGGCTCACCGAGCGGGAGGTGCGGGCGGCCGACGCGGTGGTGGTGGTCACCGACCATGACACCTTCGACTACGACCTCGTGGTCAAGCACGCCCGCTACGTCTTCGACACCCGCAACCGGTGCGTCGGCCCGATGGTCGAGCGCCTGTAGACCCGGCACCGCTGGCCGGTCCCGCCGCCGGGGAAGATGGCGGGACCGGCCGGCGGATGTCCGTCCGGTGGCCCGGGGTCAGACCCGACGGTCCGGACCGCGACCGGGATCACTGGTCGGCGAGCGCCTCGACGACCGGGCGGGACAGCGCCCGGCGGGCCGGCAACACCGAGGCGAGCAGGGCGGCCAGCACCGCGACACCGAGGATCAGCCCGAGCTGGCCGAGCGGCAGCACCACGTGGAAGTCACCGCCGAGGCGGTCCAGCAGGGCCATCGTGGACGCGCTGACCCCGGTGCCGAGCCCGACCCCGAGCACCGCGCCGACCAGCGCCATCAGCACCGCCTCGACGGCGAGCACCGCCCGCATCCGCCCTCGGGTGAGCCCGACCGCCCGCAGCACCGCGTTCTCCCTGGTCCGTTCGACCACCGACAGGCTCAGGGTGTTCGCCACGCCGACCAGGGCGATCACCACGGCCAGGCCGAGGAGCGCGGTGACGAAGGCGAGCAGCATGTCCACCGTCCCGGTGAGCATCTTCTTGTACGCGCCCTGGTCCATCAGGTTCGCCGTCGGGTAGCGGCCCAGCACCGTGGTGATCGCGTCGCGGGCGCGTTCGGGGCTCACCCCGGTGGCGGGGTCGATCTCGGCCAGGTAGCCCCGCTGGGCCGGGAAGAGCGCCGCGAAGTCCTGGTCGGACAGGTCGATGACGTGACCCGCGGGCACCTCGCCGCCGGGGGTGTCGGCGGTGACCACGGCGGCCACCCGGAATGGCTTCCCACGGACGGTCACCTGCGAGCCGACCTGCCAGCCGCGTGCCCGTGCCAACTCGCGGTGCACCAGCACCTGCCCCGGCCCGACCCGCTCGGCGTCGCCGGCCAGCACCCCGCTCAGCGTCCGACCGACAAGCGCCGGGTGGGCCGCTCGGATCTCGACGTCGTCGACGACCGTGCTGCGCTGCTCGTGCACCACACCCAGCTCGGGGCGAGAGGCGAGTTCACCGACCAGCGCGGCCGGCAAATCCTGACCGATTCCGCTGACCACGAAGTCGGTGCCGATCTGGGCGTCCACACTGCGTTCGATGCCGTCCTTGGTGCTGCGCGCGCCGACCATGAACGCGGAGACCAGTCCGATCCCGATCACGAGTGCCGTGGCGGTCGCGGCGACCCGCCGCGGATTGCGCACCGTGTTGGCGACCGCCAGCTCACCGGTGGCGCCGAGCACCAGTCGTACCGGCCAGCCGAACACCCGGGCCAGCGCCGGGACGAGCACCGGCCCGAACAACACGATCCCGAAGAAGGTGAGCACCCCGCCGACCGCCACCAGCAGCAGCTGACCGGCGCCGGCGGCACCGGCCAGCGCGGCGACACCGACGGCGAGCACCACCGCGCCGATGCTCAGCCGAACCCGGCCAGCGCCCCGGCTGGGCTGCACCGCGGCGTCGGTGAGCGCGGCCACCGGGGCGATCCGCGTCCCCCGCCAGGCCGGCAGCAGGGCGGCGCACACGGTCAGCCCGGTGCCCAGCAGCAGGCCGGTCAGCACTGTCGAAGCGGTCACGGTCAGGCCGCCGGTGACCGGTACGTCCAGCCGGGACAGCAGCAGCCGCATCCCGCCGGCGAGAGCTACCCCGATCAGCACCCCGAGCGCGGAGGCGACCAGCCCCAGCACGGCCGACTCCAGCAGGGTGGACCGGAAGACCTGGCCCCGGGTGGCGCCGATCAGACGCAGCAGCGCGGTCCGTCGGGTGCGCTGGGCCAGCACGATCGCGAAGGTGTTGGCGATCACGAAGCCGGCCACCACGATCGCGACCCCCACGAAGATCAACAACAGCATGCGGAACTGGTCGACGTTGCGGACCGCGTCCTCCACGGCCTCGTCGAGGATCTGCTGCCGACTCTTCACGGTGGCTTCGGCGCCGGCCACCGCGCGTACCTTCTCGGTCAGCGCCGCGACGTCGGCGCCCGGTCGGGCCGCCACCATGACGCGCCCGTAGCCCCGCTCGCCGGTGAGGGCCAGGGCGTCCGGCCCGACCAGGCCGACGAACGGACCGCCGACGTCGCGGGAGGTATCGGCCACGTCGACGGTGCCGACCAGGGTGTACGGGCGGGCTGCCCCGCCGGAGGCGCCGATCCGGACCGCCGCGCCGAGCCCGAAGCCCTGCTCGGCCGCCGTCGGCGCGTCGAGCACCACCTCCCCGGCCCGGTCGGGCAACCGGCCGGTCACCACGTCGTACGAGCGCAGCGCGTCCTCGGTGGGGATGGCCACGAGCATGGTGAAGCCGAGCACCGGACGACCGTCGGCACCGACGATCCCGGCGGTGTTGGTCAGCTCACCGGCTGCGGCGGCCACCCCGTCGACCGCCCGCACCCGGTCGACCAGGGCCGGGGGCAACGCCTCGCGGCCGGCGGAGTAGACACCCAGGTCGGTGTGGCGGTCGAAGGTGCCGGCCCGCTCGTACGCCCCGGTCCGCATCCCGTCGACGAAGATCATCGTGCCGGCGACGAACGCGACGCCGAGCACGACGGCGAGCGCCGAGAGCAGCATGCGCAGCGCCTCGGCACGCAACGAGCGCAGGGTCAGGCGGATCATGCGGGGCTCCCGGTGCAGGTGGCGGATCGGACCCCTCCGACGCTATGGCCGGCACCGGTCTGTCGATCTCCACCTGCGCGCTCGACCTGCGTGCGCCCCGGGTCGCGGTGCGCCCGTCGGTCGCTACGACCCAGGTCGTACGCGCTGTCATCCGCCGGGCGTGACCAGCCCGCTCTCGTACGCCAGGACCACCGCCTGAACCCGGTCGCGCAGCTGGAGCTTGGCCAGGATCCGCCCGACGTGGGTCTTCACCGTCGCCTCGGCCACGTGCACCCGGGCGGCGATCTCCGCATTGGACAGCCCCTGGGCGACCAGCAGCAGCACCTCCCGTTCCCGTTCGGTGAGCTGCGCGAGTCGAGGGTCGGCGCTCGGGGCGGCACCGAGCTGCCCGGCGAACCGGTCCAACAGGCGTCGGGTGATCGACGGAGCCACCACCGAGTCGCCCTGGGCCACCACCCGGATCGCGGCCAGCAGTTCCTCCGGCGGGACGTTCTTGAGCAGGAAGCCACTCGCCCCGGCCTGCAATGCGGCGAACGCGTCCGCCTCGGTGTCGAAGGTGGTCAGCACCAGCACCCGGGGGCCGCCGGCGGGCCGCTCGGCGCAGAGTCGGCGGGTCGCCTCCACCCCGTCCATGGTGGGCATCCGGATGTCCATCACGACGACGTCGGCCTCGGTGCGGGCGAGCACCCGCAGGGCGTCCGCGCCGTCGATCGCCTCCCCGACGACCTCCAGGTCGGGTTGGGAGTCCAGCACCATCCGGAACCCGGCGCGGACCAGCGCCTGGTCGTCCACGATCACTACCCGGACCGTCATGCCGCGATCACCTCCGTTGCCGGCTCTGACGGTAGCGGCAGCCGGACCTCGACCTGCCAGCCCCCGGCCACTCGGGGACCGGCGGTGAGGCTGCCGTCGTACACCGTCACCCGCTCCCGCATGCCGAGCAGGCCGTGACCCCCGGACGGCGCCGGGCTGACCAGCGGGCGGCCGTGACCGTCGTCGACCACCCGGACCACGACGGCCTCGGCGGTGTACGTCAGGACGACCTCGACGCCGGCGCCGACGCCGGCGTGTTTGAGCGCGTTGGTCAGCGCCTCCTGCACCACCCGGTAGACGGTCAGCTCCAGGCCCGGCGGCAGGGCCGGTGGCTCACCGGTGACGGTGCTGCGGACGTGCAGGCCGGCGTCGTCGAACCGGGCCAGCAGGTCGGGCAACTCGGCCAGGGCGAGGCGTCGGTGCTCGGGGTCGGCTGCGACCGCCAGCCCGTCGGCCCCGTCCGGGCCGGCCGGGCCGGCGTCGCGCAGGACGCCGACGAGCCGGCGCATCTCCTCCAACGCCTGCCGGCCGGTGTCCGCGACAACCTTCACGGCGGTGCGCGCCTGGGCGGGGTCACGGTCGAGCATGAACCGGGCCCCGTCCGCCTGGACGATCATCACGGCCATGCTGTGCGCGACCACGTCGTGCAGCTCACGGGCGATCCGGGTGCGCTCCTCGGCGACCGCCGCCCGAGACTCGGCCTCCCGCTCGCGTTCCAGGGTGGTGGCTCGCTCCTCCAGGCTGAGCACGTAGAGCCGGCGGGTCCGCACGTTCAACGCGACCAACCACACCGCGCCGGTCACCAGCGCGTACCACAGCGCGGTCACCCACCACTGGATGACGTTGGGGGTCTGTGCGGCGGCCAGCAGCACACCGACGGCCGCGACCGCGCCGGCCAGCACACCGTCGCGCAGCCGCCGGCCGTACTTCACCACGCTGTAGAGCGCGATCAGGACAGCCACGTCGTAGATGAGCGGGCCCCACCGGGCGATCACCTGGATCAGGGCGAGCACCGCGACCGCCACCGTGACCGCGCTCGGGTGGGTGCGGCGGAACAGCAGCGCCACCGCCATTCCCAGGCCGACCGCCGTGGCCGCCCAACCGCCCGGCTGGCTCACCGCCGCGGCCAGGGAGACGAACACCACCAGGGCGGCGACGGCCACGTCGAAGGCGACGCCACGCAGCGGGCGACCGAACAGGGTGCGTCTCACGGTCACCCAGCGTACGTGCCGGAACGCTCGGCCTCGGGTCCCGCGCCGGGCTCAGCGGCCGAGGACCTCACGCATGCGGTCGATCTCGACGGTCTGCTCGGTGGCGACGGAGTTGGCGAACTCGTTGAGCGTCAGGTCGGAGCCGACCGTGAGCAGGTCGGTGGCCATCTCGATGGCGCCCTGGTGGTGCTCGGTCATCATCCGGACGAAGAGCCGGTCGAAGTCCGCGCCACGGGCCGCGGCGAGTTGTCGCATCGCCTCTGGCGACTGCATGCCGCGCATGGTGCCGTGGTCGTGCCCCTGGACCTCCGCCGGCAGGCCACGGGTCTGCAGCCAGCCGCGCATCATGCCCATCTCCGGCCCCTGGCTGGCCCGGATGCGCTCGGCGATGGCCCGGACGTCGGGGTCGGCGGCCCGATCGGGGGCGAGCTCCGCCATCGCCAGGGCCTGCGCGTGGTGCGGGATCATCATCCGGACGAACCAGACGTCCAGCGAGTTGTGCGGGGCGGGGCCGGCGTCGCGGACCTCGTGCGCCGGGCGGGTGGCCGCCGTCTCGCCTGGACGGCCGGGCGCGATGACGGTGAGGTCGGTGGGGACGGGGCTGGCCGTCGGCGGCGCGGCGGAGGTGGCAGGCGCGGAGACCGGCTGCGCGGCGCCCGTGCCGGTGTCACCGCCGAGGCGGATCACCATGAACACCACCAGCGGCAATGCGAGAGCCAGTGTGACGACCGCCAGGGTGCGTGCGCGGCGGTTGGTCATGGGCCACTCCCTGGAGTCGAGGTCACCGCGATGTTATCGATTGAAGAACCCACTTTGATGTGAGCCAGCTCACATCGACGTTCTTCGTCGGACGGTAACGTGTCAACCATCGTCTCCCCCTTGCGAAGGGCCCCCGCCGATGATCAGATTCCACAAGCCACGGTTACGACAACTGCGTGTCGTGGCGCTCGCCACGACCGGCCTCCTCGTCGCCAGCGCTCTCGCCGCCCCGGCGAGCAGCGCCCAGACGGTGTCGCAGGCGGCTCCGGCCCCCGCGCTCACCAACACGATCCCCGGCGTCGACGAGATCGTGAGCAGCCCCAACCTGCGCCAGATCGCCAACGTGCCCAAGGTCGCCCCACTGGACGCCACCAACAGCGACATCGCCTTCCAGGGCAAGTACGCGTTCGCCGGCAACTACAACGGCTTCGTCATCTACGACATCTCGCGGCCCAGCGCCCCGACGGTAAAGGCCCGGGTGCTCTGCCCGGGGTCGCAGAACGACATCTCCGTCCATGGTGACCTGCTCTTCCTCTCCACCGACTCGTCCCGCAGCGACGACTCCTGCAGCAGCACCTCGCAGGGAGCGAACGTCAAGGGCTCGTGGGAGGGCATCAAGGTCTTCGACATCAAGGACAAGGCCAACCCGCGCTACATCAAGTCCGTCGAGACGGCCTGCGGCTCGCACACCCACACCCTGGTGCCGGGCAAGGACCGCAAGGCCATCTACCTGTACGTCTCGTCGTACAGCCCGCGGGCCGAATTCCCGGACTGCCAGCCGCCGCACGACTCCATCTCCATCATCAAGGTGCCGGTGAAGAAGCCGACCGACGCGGCCGTGGTCGCGACGCCGAACCTCTTCCCGGACGGCGGCTTCCCCGGCAGCGAGACCGGCTCGGCGACCACCGGTTGCCACGACATCACCGCCTACCCGTCGAAGGACCTGGCGGCCGGCGCCTGCATGGGTGACGGCATCCTGCTCGACATCAAGAACCGCGAGGCGCCCCGCGTCATCAACCGGGTCCGGGACGAGGTCAACTTCGCGTTCTGGCACTCGGCCACCTTCAACAACTCCGGCACCAAGGTGATCTTCACCGACGAGCTGGGTGGTGGCGGGGCGGCGACCTGCAACGAGGCCGTCGGCCCGAACCGGGGCGCGGACGCCATCTACGACATCGCCGGCCGCGGCGACGCCCGGACGATGACCTTCCGCAGCTACTACAAGATCCCCCGGGCGAACGCCGACACCGAGAACTGCGTGGCGCACAACGGCTCGCTGATCCCGGTGCTCGGCAAGGACATCATGGTCCAGGCGTGGTACCAGGGTGGCATCTCGGTCTGGGACTTCACCGACTCGGCCAACCCGAAGGAGATCGCCTTCTGGGAGCGCGGCCCGCTCTCGGCCGACACGTTCGTCGGCGGTGGCACCTGGTCCGCGTACTACTACAACGGCCACATCTACTCCAACGACATGGTGAAGGGCCTGGACGTCCTGGAGCTGAACGACTGGCGCACCTGGTCGGCCAAGCTGACCCGTTACCAGGAGCTCAACGTGCAGACCCAGCCCAGCTACCTGGGCTGGTAGGCACCGCGCACCACACCGGGCCCGGTCCCCGATCGTCGGGGGCCGGGCCTGGCCCGTTGCGACGCCAGGCTCCCCGGGGGCGGGCACGGTGGGCCCCGTCACCAGGACGAGGGTTGCGAACCGGCTGGCCAGGCACTGTGCCAACGTGATCAGGCGTGACCCTCGCCGCCCCTCCCGAACCGACCACGCGCTGGCGGCCCCACCCGCTGGACCTGGTGGCGGGCGTCCTCGCCGTGGTCGGCGCGGCCTGCGCGTTGAGCGGGCTGCTCCCCGGCGCGGAGACCACCGCCACCCTGCACCGGATCCTGCCGCTGCTGCTGTTCCTCGGCACCGTGATCGTGCTCGCCGAACTGACCGCCGTGGCCGGTGTCTTCGACGTGCTGGCCAGCCGACTGGCCATCGCCTCCCGGGGCAGTTGGGCCGTGCTGTTCCTGCTCTGCGGCGGTCTCGCCACGCTGACCACCCTCGTACTCAACCTCGACACCACCGCCGTGCTGCTCACCCCGGTGTTGCTCGCACTGGCCCGGAACCTGCGGATCCCCGCCGCCCCGCTCGCCGTCACCACGGTCTGGCTGGCGAACACCGCGAGCCTGCTGCTGCCGGTCTCCAACCTGACCAACCTGCTCGCCGCCGACCGGGTCGGGCTGGCGCCCCTGGCGTACGCGGCCCGGATGGCGTTGCCGCAGCTCGCCGCCGTGACGGTCACCATGGCTCTGCTCTGGTTCGGGTGGTGGCGACGGGAGCGGCCCGCCGGTGGGCGTTTCGTCCCGCCGACCCGGCACGTGCCGGCCGACCCGGTGCTGCACCGCACGGCGCTCGTCGGCTGCCTGATCTTCGTCGCCGGCATCCTCGCCGGCGTGGAGATCGGGCTCGCCTCCACCGTCGCGGTCGCGCTGGTGCTGGTGGGGTTCCTCGTCCGCTCCCCCGCGACGCTGCGCCCGGGGCTGGTCCCGGTCCGCCTGCTGTTCTTCGTCAGCGGCCTGTTCCTGGTGGTGCAGACCCTCGGCCGGCACGGGCTGGACGACCTCGTCGGCACCCTGCTCGGCGACGACGGTGGCGCGTTGGGTGCCCTGCGCGCCGGTGGCACCGGAGCGCTGCTCGCCAACGCGGTGAACAACCTGCCCGCCTACCTGGCCGGCGAGTCGGTGCTGCCGACCGGTGACCACACCCGCCTGCTGGCCCTGCTGATCGGCACCAACGTCGGCCCGCTGGCCGCCCCCTGGGCCTCACTGGCCACCCTGCTGTGGTTCGAGCGCTGCCGGGCGGCCGGGGTGGCGGTGCCGGTGACCCGGTTCGTGCTGACCAGCACCCTGCTCGCGGTCACCGCGACGCTCACCGCGGTCGGCGCGCTGCTGCTGGTGACCTGAGCGCCCCTCGGCGGCGTGGCGACCGGCTCGGTCCGTGGGAGAGTCAGGCGTGGCCTGCCCGGGGGGTCAGTGCCGGGCCGGGCGCGGGCCGACCAGCCGGCGGACCATCGGCGCGGCGTTCCACTTGGCCGCGCCGACCAGGTCGCGGGCGTGCTCCAGGACCGTGTAGTCGGGTCGGGTCAGCCCGTCGGCGATGGCCCGGTCCAGGTCGTTGCCGCAGCGGCTCAGCACGGTGTCGAAGTCCCGACGGACCGGCTCCTGCAGGTCGTAGCCGAACGAGCGGTGCAGCCGGGCGAAGAGCGGCTTGTACAGCCGGACCCGCTCGTGCAACCCCGACGAGTACGACATCGGGTTCTTCGGACGGCGGAGGATGTAGTCCGGCAGCACGTCGGCGAACGCCCGCCGGACGATCCACTTCTCCTGCCCGTGGCGCAGCTTCAGGTCCAGCGGCAGCCGCATCGCCAGCTCCACCACGCTGAGGTCGAGGAACGGCACCCGGGCCTCCACGCCGTGTGCCATGGCGGCCCGGTCGACCCGCTGCAACTCGGTGCGGCACAGGTTGCGGATCCGGTGCAGGAACAGCCTGCGGGCCGCGGCCGGGTCGACCTGGTGGTACATCGGGTACCCGCCGAACAGCTCGTCGGAGCCGTCACCGGTCAGCACCACCTTGATGCCCAGGTCGCGGAGCCGCCGGAAAATCGGCACCGAGACAACCGCGTTGATGATGTCGCCGTACTCGGTCAGCTCGGAGATCCGGATGGCCTCCCGGACGTCGGCGAGCCGGATGTCGCGCGGACGCAGCTCGACCACCACGTGCGGCACGTCGAGGTCGGCGGCGAGCCGCCGGGCGTACGCCACGTCGGGGCTGTCCGCCACGCCGACCGTCACCGCGACGCAGTCCGGGTGGATGTCGCGCACCTGCCGCAGGGTCAGCGAGCTGTCCAGACCACCGGAGAGCACCACCCCGACGGTCAGGTCGGTCTCCACCCGCATCCGGATCGCGTCGCTGAGCGCGGCGCGGACCAGCAGCGCGGCCTCGTCCGGGTCGCCGATGACCGGCAGGCCGTCGCCGATGGTGAGCAGGTCCACGTACGGGCTCAGTCGTACGTGCCCGTCCGCCTCCGCCCAGCCGTGGTGCCCGGGCGGCACCTCGGCGATCGGGGCGCCGTGCCCGACGAGCGCCTTGACCTCGGAGGCGAGGTGCAGGCAGCCGGGCCGACGGGACCAGTACAGCGGCTTGACCCCGAGCGGGTCGCGGGCCAGGTACGCCCGGCCGGTGGCCCGTTCGACGACCGCGAAGGCGTACTCACCGCGGAGCCGGGTCACCGCCGCCTCGCCCCACTGCTGGAACGCGGCGAGCAGCACCTCGGTGTCGCTCTCGGTACGGAACGCCTGCCCCAGGCGGGTCAGCTGCGCCCGCAACTCGCGGTAGTTGAAGATCTCGCCGTTGAAGCAGAGCAGCCACCGCTCGTCGGACGAGGTCCACGGCTGCACGGCCCGGTCCCGGTCGACGACCCGCAGCCGGCGGGTGCCGGCGAGCAGTCCGCTCTCGGAACGGGTCTCGGTGACCTCACCGCGCGCGGCCAGGACGGCGAGCATCCGCCGGAAGGTCGTCGGGTCGGCCTCGGGCCCGATGCTCAACGCGATGCCGCACACCGGCTCAGACCCCCATCTCGGCTTCGTACGCCCGGCGCAGGCGACGCCGGGCGGTGGGCGCGAGACACAGGTGCCAGGCCTGCCCCTCGTCGATCACGTTCAGCTCGCCGGCCTCCTGCCGGCTCAGCAGCAGCTCTGCCAGGGCGTCCCGCGCGCCGAAGCGCTCGAACCAGGCCAGCTCGACGTCGACGGAGTAGCCGAGGCAGTGCCCACTGGGCAGCATCGCCGCGTAGCCCAGGCGGCGCAGCCGGTACTGGTGCTCGGCGCTGCGGACCAGGCTGGTCACCCACAGTGGCGGGGTGGCCGGCGGCGCGACGGCGGTGAACTCCCGTCCGATGTCGTTGAGCAGCGCCACCACCTCGCGTCGGGCGCGGCGGAACAGCAGGCCCGCGGTGTGCGGGGTGGCGTCGGGTCGCAGCCGGCGACGCAGCCCACGCGCGGCCCGGCCCAGCATTGTGGCGGGCTGCTCCTGGTAGCGGAAGCGCAGCAGGTCACGGCGGCGCAGCCACTCCAGGTCGACCAGTTCGGCGCTGCCGTTGACCTGGTCGTCGGTGACGAAGGTCGGCGCGTCCTGCCACCACAGGACGTCGATGCGGGAGAGCAGGTAGATCCGGACCAGTGCGCTGAGGTCACTCGCGGAGGTGCGGTCGTTCGGCTGGTAGCGGGCCATCTCCAGCAGCAGCGTCTCGCGCGCGCCGATCAGCCCCTGCGGGGTGGCGTCGAGGACCGCGGCGAGCGCCGGCTCCCGCAACCGCTCGTCGATGAGCACCTGCCGGGCCCGGGTGCTCGCCGCGTCGGCCAACGCGCCGACCTCGACCAGCAGTTCGGCGACGGCGGCCCGGTACGCGGCCAGGTCGGGCGCGGGGGCGGGAACGCGGCGGGGGGTCGCGCCGGACGGTCGACGGCGGGCCGGAGCGGTGGGCGACGGAGGCGAACCGGGCTGCTGTCCCGGGCTACGGCTGGGCACTCGCATGACGGGTCCCTTTCTCCGGTCACGGCACTGATGGTTCGCCCTGAAACACACCGTAATCATCGGGATCGGAACGGACCGAACATTCCTCCTATCTCCCCCCGAACGGAGCTGGGGACGACGCACCGGTCGGGGGTGTGACCGTTGGGTGGGGCGCCTGTGGAGCTGATGTCGTCAACGAATCAAGGCCGCCGGCTTCGCAAGCGGGCCCGTGATGTCACAAACGATTCAGCTC
>NZ_JAKKFF010000568.1 GCF_022229015.1 Micromonospora foliorum | reverse complement strand
CCGCGCCTGGTCGTCGGCGAGCAGCAGCCGGATCGGCGTGGACCCGCCGTTCACCGGGCCTCCCCCGGCGCGTGCACCCGCAACAGAAAACCGTCACCCGCCGGTCGACGACCGACCGTCACCACCGCGTCCAGCCGCCGCGCCCGCTCCCGCAGGCCGACCAGCCCGTGCCCGTTGGCGTCGGGAGTGGACGGGCCACGACCGTCGTCACTGATCTCGACCCGATCCGGGTGTACCCGGATCACGCAGCATCGCGCCCCACTGTGTCGGACCACGTTGGTCACCCCTTCCCGTACCGCCCAGCCGAACAACCGGTCCCACTCCTCCGTCAGCTCCGGCACCTCGGCCGGCACGTCCGCCGCGATGCCCGCCGCGGCCAGCGCGGAGCGGGCGCCGGCCAGTTCCGCGGCGAGGCTCACCTCGCGGTACGCCCCGACCGTCTGTCGTACGTCGGCCAGCGCGGCCCGGGCCAGCGCCTCCACCTCGGCGATCTCGGCGGCGGCCCGTTCCCGGTCGACCTCGATGAGACGCCCGGCCAGCTCGGCCTTGATCGCCACCACGGTCAGCGAGTGCCCGAGGATGTCGTGCAGGTCGCGGGCGGCGCGGGCCCGCTCCTCGGCGACCGCGAGCCGGCCGATCTCCTGCTGGGCGGCCCGGAGCTCGCTGTTGCGCTGGGCCAGCTGGGACACCCCGAACATGGCGAACGAGGCGAGCAGCACCGCGAAGACGATGCCGTTCTCCGCCTCCCACCCCGGGACCAGCCAGGAGGCCAGCACGGGGGTCACCGCGCAGACCACCACGGCGGCCAGCGCCTCCCACGGCGGCAGCAGGAACACCGCCGCCGCGGCCACGTAGACCAGGGTGGCCAGCCAGTCCCCGCCGGTGCCCGGGAGACTGGCCAGGCCCACCGCGAGCAGCAGCGTCAGCCCGGCCCGCGCCCGGCCCACCGGGATCGGTTGCAGGGACTGGCGCAGCTTGCGGGCCCACTGGAACAGCAGCACGTAACCGATGCCGAAGACGACCAGGGCCACCACACCGAGGACCCGCCGCCACGGCTCCGGCTGGTGCAGCGCGGTGGCGAGCGGCACGTTGAGGAAGAACAGCCAGACGGCGGCCAGCAGCCAGCCGGTGACCCGCCAGTGGCGGCTCACCGGCCAGGGCTGCCCGGTCGAGAGGTCCATCGGGTTCACGCTAGCGGCCCGGCCCGGTCAGACCCGCGCGGTGTCCCGGCGGAACAGCCGGGCCGCGCCGACGCCGAAGAGCAGCGCCCAGACGACGAGGTTGGCCACCGCCGCCAGGCTCACCCCGTCGCCGGTCAGCGGGGCGCGGGCCAGCACGCCCATGCCGTACACCGGGGTGAACTTCGCGACCTGCTGGAGCACGTCCGGCAGCACCTCGACCGGGACGAACAGCCCGCCGAACATGGCCAGCACCGCGAGCACCGGGCCGATGATCTGCATGACGTTCTCGGCCGGCGCCAGGTAGCCGATGAAGAGACCGAACGCGGCGAAGACCAGCGAGCCGAGCCAGGCGGCGAGCCCGGACAGCAGCCAGACGTACGCCGGGACGCGGACACCGGCCACGGCGCCCACCAGGAACTCGACGACGACCGCGAGCAGACCGAGGCTCATCGCGGTGATCAGCTTGGTGGCCACGTACGCCGCCGGGCGGAGCGGGGTGAGCCGCAGCTGCCGGCTCCAGCCCAGGGCCCGCTCGGTAGCCACCGCGCCACCGACACTTGTGGTGGCCACCATGGCCGCGTACACGGCCAGGCTGATCATGACGTACGCCGTCACCGGCCGGCCGTTGTCCAGTGACTGCCCGCCCTGCGGCAGGCCGAAGATGAGGAAGAAGACGCCCGGCATGATCAGCGTGAAGGCGAGGGTGCGGCGGTTGCGCAACACCCGGCGCAGCTCGATGCGCAGGGCGCCGGGGGCGAACCCGCCCAGTGCGGGCAGCCGACGGTCCGGTCCCGCGGCACCGGCGCGGGTGGGGGTGGCGGTGGTCATCTCAGGCTCCGGTCTGCGCGGTGGTCAGGGCGAGGAAGGCGTCCTCGAGGTTGCGCGAGGTGATCTCGACGTCCCGGGCGGCGGTCCGGGTCAGCAGGTGCCGGGCGATCGCGTCCGAGTCGCCGGTCCGCACCAGCACGCTGTCGCCGCGCACCTCCACGGCGTCCACGCCGGGCAGCGCGGCGAGCGCGGCCTGGTCGGCACCGGGCAGGGTGGCCCGCACCGTACGGCCGGCGGCCAGGTTCTTGATCTCGGCGGTGGTGCCGTCAGCGACGATCCGCCCCTGCCGGACCAGCACGATCCGGTCGGCGTACGCGTCCGCCTCGTCCAGGTAGTGGGTGGCGAAGATGACCGTCCGTCCGCGCCGGGCGTCGCGGCGGAGGGCCTGCCAGAAGTCCCGCCGGCCCTCGACGTCCATGCCGGTGGTCGGCTCGTCGAGCACCATCAGGTCCGGGTCGGGCAGCAGGGCCAACGCGAAGCGCAGTCGTTGCTGCTGACCACCCGAGCAGCGCCCGACCACCCGGTCGGCGATGTCGGTGATGCCGGCCCGCTCCAGCACCTCCGCCGCCGGACGGGTGTGCCGGTAGAAGTAGGCGGTCATCCGGACCGTCTCGCCCACGGTGAGGTCCTTGAGCAGCCCGCCGGTCTGGAGTACGGCGGCGACCCGGCCCCGGGCCACCGCGTCGTCCGGGGTGCCGCCGAGGACCCGGACGGTGCCCGTGTCCGGCCGGGACAGCCCGAGCAGCATGTCGATGGTGGTGGTCTTGCCCGCGCCGTTCGGGCCGAGGAACGCCACCACCTCGCCGGGCTGCACCCGTAGGCTCAACCCGTCTACCGCGGTGACCGCGCCGAAGCTCTTGGTGAGGCCGTCCAACTCGACAGCCGGATGCGTACTGGTCATGCCACTGATGCTCCGGCGGGGCGTACCGCGATGCCCGGAGCGGTCGTCACGCCCCGACCGTGACATTTGTCAGGGCGGCCGGATTCCGGACGGGCACAGCGGGTAACCGCCGGGCCGAACCGCGACACCGGGAGGACGCGATGGGTGCCACGCCGCAGGGTCAGGTCGACACGGTCGTGCTGGTCCACGGGCTCTGGATGACGCCGCGCAGCTGGGAGGGGTGGGCCCAGCGGTACACCGAGCGCGGCATGCACGTCATCGCCCCCGCCTGGCCGGGCATGGACCGGTCCGTGGAGCAGTTGCGCGACGACCCCAGCCCGATCGCCGAGCAGAGTATGGCCACGATCGTGGCGCACTACGACCGGATCATTCGGGCGCTGCCCCGGCCGCCGATCATCATGGGGCACTCGTTCGGCGGCCTGTTCGCCCAGGTCCTCGCCGATCGCGGTCTCGGCGCGGCGGTGGTGGGGGTGCATCCCGCGGCGATCAAGGGAGTGCTCAAGGTGCCGCTGAGTCAGCTGCGCTCGGGCTTCCCGATCCTGCGCAGCCCCGCCAACCGGAGCAGGGCCGTCCCGTTCACCCCGGACGACTTCGCCTACACCTTCGGCAACACGATGAGTCGCGAGGACTCCGACCGGGCCTGGCAGCGCTACGCGGTCCCCGGCGCCGGACGGGTCTTCTTCGAGGGCGCGTTCGCCAACCTCGACCCGCGCTCGCCAGCCCGGGTCGACGTCGGGCGTAACGACCGGGCACCGCTGCTGCTGATGGCCGGTGAGGTCGACCACGTGGTGCCGGCGTCGGTGGTCCGCGCCAACGCCGGGCTCTACCAGAAGTCCCGCGCGCTCACCGCGTACGAGCAGTTCCCCGGCCGATCACACTTCACCGTCGGGCAGGACGGCTGGGAGCAGATCGCCGACTACGCGCTGGACTGGGCGCTGCGCGCGGCGGCCCTACCGCGGGAGGCGACCATCGCCAGCGAAACCCCCCGCCGCTGACCTGGGCTCGGCCGCCAGACAGCGGGCATGATCCACTCGTCTTTCATGAAGTCGGGGTATCCCTGGCGCCAGGACACCCCGACTTCATGAAACCGGAGTGGATCCTTTCTCGCATGCCCACGGTCTGGCGGGGTATCTCGGTGAGATGAGGGCCAGTTTCCGGCTTGGCCGGGTCGCGGGAGTACCGGTCGGTGTCAACTGGAGCGTGCTGGTCATCTTCGCGTTGATCGCGTGGGGGTTGGCCGCGAACCAGTTCCCCCGTTCGTACCCCGACCACTCGCCCGTGGCGTACACCCTCGCCGGGCTGGCCGCGGCGGTGGTCTTCTTCGTCGGCCTGCTCGCCCACGAGGTGTCGCACGCGGTGGTGGCCAAGCGCAACGGGCTGACGGTCGACGGCATCACGCTGTGGCTGTTCGGCGGCGTCGCCGAGTTGCGGGGTGAGCCGCGCGACCCGGGCGCGGAGTTGCGGATCGCGGGCGTCGGCCCGCTGGTGAGCCTGCTGATCGGGGCGTTCTTCGGTGCCATCGCGGCGCTGCTCGCGCTGGCCGGGCAGGGCGGGCTGCTGTTCGGGGCGGTGGCCTGGCTGGCGGGCATCAACGTGCTGCTGGCTATCTTCAACGTGCTGCCGGCCGCACCACTGGACGGTGGTCGGTTGCTGCGCGCCGCGGTCTGGAAGGCCACCGGTGACCGGACCCGAGCGTCCGTGGTCGCCGCCCGGGCCGGCTGGGTGCTGGGGGTGCTGCTGATCGGCCTGGGGTTGTGGCAGTTCCTGTCCGGCGTCGGCTTCGGCGGGCTCTGGCTGGCGCTGATCGGCTGGTTCCTGATCGGCGCGGCCGGGATGGAGGAGCGGCAGGCCCGCACCGGCAACGCGCTGCGCGGGATACGGGTGGGCGACGTGATGACCCCGCAGCCGCAGACCGCGTCGGCGGAGATGACGGTCGCGGACTTCGTCGACCACTACCTGTTCGCGTACCGGCACTCGGCGCTGCCGCTGACCGAGGACGGCCGGCCGACCGGCCTGGTCACCGTCGACCGGGTGCGGGGCGTACCGCCGGAGCGGCGGGCATCGACCACGCTGGCCGAGGTGGCCTGCCGAGCCGACCAACTGGTCCTTGCCCAGGCCGGTGAACAGCTCAACGACCTGCTCCCCCGGCTCAGCGAGTGCGCCGACGGCCGCGCTCTGGTGGTGAGCGAAGACGGTCACCTAACCGGAATCGTCTCCCCCAGCGACATCAGCCGCGCCGTCCAACGCAGCACCCTCCGCACCCCCACCCCGTCCCGTTGATCATGAAGTTATTGCGCCGACACGCCGCGCCGAGTGGCAATAACTTCATGATCAACCGAGGCGGAGGCAGGGGCAGGGACGGCGGGGGGTTAGGCGTGGGGGCAGGTGTAGC
>NZ_JAKKFF010000567.1 GCF_022229015.1 Micromonospora foliorum | reverse complement strand
CGCCAGAGAGCGCTCTCACTGCCCTTCAGCCTCACGCCGAAGTCGACAATTGTCAATACGTGCGGCAGTTGGTGGAAATGACGACGAAGGGCCGGGCCCCGTGGTGGGGTCCGGCCCTTCGCTTCGTGCGTGGTGCGTGGTGTGTGCTGGTGTGCTGGTGTGCTGGTGTGTGGGGTCAGCTGGTGGCGTAGCCGCGGGTGGCGATCCAGTCGGCGAGGTGCTCGACGGTGATCTGGTAGGCGGCCTGGTTGGGGTCGGCGGAGTCGGCGATGGTGACGGTGTTGCCGTTGTCGCGGTAGCCGACGACGCTGATGTAGTGCCCGCCCTCGTAGGAGTGGGTGACACCGTCGGTGTCGGTGCTGGTGCCGGCGATGTTGGCGACCACGGCGCGGCCGTCGTCGACGGTCTTGACGATGTCGGCGCGCAGCGTGTCGGTCTGCTTGGCGTCGGCGTCGGGGGTGCTGATCTCCACGGACCGGTAGGCGTTGTTCTTGCCGGTTTCCTTGTTCAGGACGGGGGTGATGTCGTTGATGGAGTTGGTGCCGGCCTCGGTGGTGCCCATTTCCTTGGCCATGTCATCAACGTTGATGTTCTTGCCCTGCACACTCAGGGCGTTTCGGGTGGCGGCGGGCCCGCAGTAGTAGAAGTTCGGCTGGGCCTCGTAGCGCACACCGAGTTCCCGCTCACCGTGACCCTTACGGTCGGTCTGGGTTTGGGTGGTGGGCTTGGCGGTGCTGGGGGCGGCGAAGGCGGTGGTGACGGGGCCGGCGATGGCGCCACCGGTGAAGGCGAGGCCAGCGGCGGTCAGGGCGGTCTTACGGATCAGATCGGTACGCATGGTGGCGTGCTCCTCTGCATCGGGGGGTGCCCGCACAACACTCAACGGGGGGTCAGTGCGACCGTGCGGGGAAAGTTCGAGGGGTTCTGCCCGGTGACCCGCGAGGGGGTCGGCGTCGGGACAGGATGTAACCGTTCGCGGTGGCGGATCATTCCGCCTACCCCGTGGGGGTCGGCCTGTTGTGGTGCTCGGCCGTGCGGGGGGTGTAACCGGGGCGACCTGGCAGGTGTTCCCGGCGGGGCCGGCGGGCCAATGACCCGGACTGTTGCGGTGGCCTGCCAGGTATAACGACCCGGTCCGGCCGCCGATTCCGCCGCCGGGGTGGCCCCGACCACCCGACACCAACGGCCCAAACCCGACAACCCGCCCAGCCTGCCCACCCGGCGAAATGGACAGGCCGGACGAGGTGGCGTGATCCACTCGGGTTCCTGAAAGTCGCGGTGTCCGGGTGCCGGGGATACCCCGACGTCATGAAAGCCGAGTGGATCATGAGGGTCTGCGCCGTTCGCGCGCCTGGACCGGGCCGGAGGGGAGGGGCACGGGCACGGGCACAGGATCGGACAGATCGGCCCGGTTTGAGGTCGGTGCGCAGTTTGGGTCCGGCCCCGATTTGAGGCAGGGGCGTCGTGCGGGTCGGCCGGGTCTGAGGTTGGTGCCCGGTGCGACCTGGTCCGTCTTGAGGCAGGGGCGTCGTGCGGGTCGGCCGGGTCTGAGGTCGGTGCGCGGTGCGGCCGGGCCTGACTCGGGGGAGAGCGTCGGGCGGATCGCCCGGTCTGGGGTCACGGCGCGGTGCGGCCCGGGCCGACTCGGGGCCGACCGTCGTGCCGACTGGCCTGGGCAGGGACAACGCCCGGTACGGCACCTCGCGACCCGCATGATCGTGCTCGATCCAGGAAGCAGGCCCCTCCCCGCGCCGCGAGGCCACTACATCCAGGATCGAGCACGATCTCGCGGCCGTGACCGACCGACCAGCACGGGGCGAGCGGGGGCAGCCAGCGTGAGCCGGACACCGCGGACGAACGGCGTGATCGACTCGGGTTCACGGAAACCGCGGTGTCCCGGTGCCGGGAACCCCGCGACTTCAAGGAAGTCGAGTGGATCACGCTGGGCAGCGGCATCGGCGGCGCGGATCTGCGGCGGCGGAGTGGTCCCGACGTGCGGGTAGGGGCAGCCCGAACGCGTCGGACTGCCCCACCCGGGAGTGCGGGGATGCGATCAGAACCCGAGGACGCTCCGCCCGCCGACCACCGGCAGCCGCAGTTCGCTGTCGTTCGGTGCGACCCGCAGTTCGGTGCCGCCCAACGGCAGCAGGGTGTACTCCTGGTCGCTGGAGAAGACGACCACACCGATCCGGTGCCCGGCCGGGAAGATGTAGTCCTTCGGCTCCATGGTCCACCGGTAGTCGTACAGCTTGCCCTGCTTGACCGGCTCGGTGCGCGCGGCGCCCTTGCGGTTCTGCGGGTCCATCCAACCTCGCGTCACCACGGTCGGGGCGGCGGTCGACCCGGCCGGGCCGTAGTCGACCAGGTACGCGGTGAGGTTCGCGTCCGGCTTGTTGTCGATCGCCATCCGCAGCCGCATCTCCGGACGCCCGGAGATACGCACGCTCTGGGTCAGCTCGGGGGAGCGGTAGGCGAGTCGGTTGGCGCTCCCGGTGTCCGGGTTGGACACCAGGGTGTCCGGGTGGATGGTCCGGCCCTCGTCGACGAAGCTCTGCTCGACCTTGGCCTTCGGCGGCTTGCCGGTGGTGAGCGCGCCGGGTGCGGTGGCGTCGGTGGCCGCGAAGCGCAGGCCGACCTCCCGCGCGGCCGGGTCGGGCCAGTTGGCGTACGTGGTGTAGGCGCGGTCCTCGCGCTGGAGCACCGCCGTCGGTTCGTCCATGATGCCGTTGCGTACGTTCCACAGCCAGAAGTCGAACCAGCGGTTCTCGGTCTGCTTGTACGTCCACGTCTGACCACTGGGCAGGGTCACCGACGCGCTGCTGCCCGGGCCGCCGTGGCCGCCCTGGTGCAGCCAGATCTTGCGGGGGACGTCGCGCTTGGCGAGCTGGTCCCACCAGCCGGCGAAGTGCTCGGTCTTGACGTTCCAGTCGTTGAGGCCGTGCACGACGAAGACGCTGGCCTTGACGTCGCGGGCGTCGAGGTAGTCGCGGTCGCGCCAGAACGTCGAGTAGTCGCCGGTGACCCGGTCCTGCTTCGCGGTGATCTCCGCGAGTTCGTCGGCGCAGGGTCCTTCGGCGCGGGTCTGCCCGGCGGTGTACTGGGCCAGGATGTCGAGGTCCTCACCCTGGAACGTCCCGGGTGCGACGACCAGACCGTTGGCCCGGTAGTAGTCGTACCAGCTGCTGATCGCGGAGACCGGCACGATGGTCTTGAGCCCCTTGACGCCCGTGGTGGCCACCTGGTTGGGCAGCGTCCCGTTGTAGGAGACGCCGGTCATGCCGACCGCGCCGGTGGTCCAGCCGGCGGTGATCGGGGCGCCGTTCGCGTCGTACCCCTTCGCCCGGCCGTTGAGCCAGTCGATGACCGCCTTGGTGCCGAGCGTCTCGGCCTGGTCGCCGCTGGTCGGGCAGCCGTCCGAGTCGCCGGTGCCGACGCTCTGGCCGAGCACCACCGCGTACCCGCGGGGCACGTAGTAGTCGTCCAGCGAGCCGGGCAGGTTGGCCTTCGCCTGGGCCCGCTGTGCGCCGGCGTCGAGTGCGCGACGCCCGTTGCGGTCGGTCAGGCCGTTCTGCGGCAGGTCGTCGACAAGCACGCTCGGGTACGGCACGTCCCCCCAGGTGCCCTTGCGGTACGGGCTGTGCTCGAAGATGACCGGCACCTTGAAGCCCTGCGTGGCGGTTTCCCGGGGGCGGGAGATGTCGATCGCCACCCGGTCGGGTCGACCGTCGTGGTCGGTGTCCACCGGGGTCTGGACGAACACCCGCTCCTCGATCGCGTCGGCGAGCGAGAACACCGGTTGGGTCATGCCGTCGCTGACCACGATGCCGGTGGGCGTGGTGGGCGCGGGCGGAGCCGCAGCCGCTGGTGGGGCTGCGCCGAGGACCAGGGCGCCGGACACGCCGACGCTCAGGAGTGCCAGATGACGGGGTCGACGCATGCGCGTCTCCCTTCGGTTGGGCTGGTTGCCGGGGTCGGCAGGGGGCCAATCTCGAAGATCCATTCGTCGCCATGCTAGGTCCGGGTCGGCGTCCCGTCGATCCCTTCGGCCGGGGACGCATCCGTCGTCCACATCATCGCTGCCGGTCCAGGCGGGCGGCAATCGAAACGACATCGAACCGAGCCCGGTCGTGAAACAGCGCCGAAATCCTCAGCGCACGGGCCGGAAAACCCCTCGGTCGAAGGGTGCCCGGATGATCCTCTGCCTGCATATGATCTTGCCGAAGTCGCCCGAAGAGGCGGCTTCGTCCACATTAGACGAGGAGCATCATGCTCAGGAAAACGCGGTGGCTGTTGGCCGTCGCCGTCACGGCCACGACGCTGACCGCCCTACCGGGCGGCGCTGCCACAGCCGGGACCAGCGACATCGGTCGGACCGGCACACCCCCAGCCTCGGCCGACCAGAAGACGCACACCGTCACCCTGCTGACCGGGGACATGGTGACCGTACGGGACACCGGGTCGGGCTGCCCGCAGGCCACGGTGCGGCCGGCCGACGAGAACGCGGTGATCCTCCAGAGCTGCGGCCCCGACGGCCACCTGCACGTCATTCCCGCCCGCGTCGCGTCCCAGGTCGGCTCGGTCCTCGACCCCGACCTGTTCGACGTCACCACGTTGATCGCCGACGGCTACGACGACGACAACTCCGCCGAGCTGCCGCTCATCGTGCAGCCCGCCACCGCGTCCGCCCGGGTGGCCGCACTCGGTGACGTACTGTCGTTGCCCAGCATCGGTGCGGTCGCCGGCCGCGTACCCAAGAAGAGCCCGGCCACCGCGAAGCTCGCGACCAACTCGCTGCTCGCCGGCGCGAAGAAGGTCTGGCTCGACCGCAAGGTCCGGGCCACCGCCCTGACCGGCGGTGGGCGACCCGCCGGCCTGGACCGCAACCTCGGCCAGATCGCCGCGCCGGACGCCTGGAAGGCCGGCTACACCGGCAAGGGCGTCCGGGTCGCGGTGCTCGACACCGGCGCCGACTTCACCCACCCGGACCTGGTCGGCCGGGTCGCCGACCGGGCCGACTTCACCGCCGAGGGCGGTGACGCCGTCGACCACAACGGCCACGGTACGCACGTCGCCTCGACCATCGCCGGCACCGGCGCGGCCGCCCACGGCCAGCGTCGCGGCGTGGCGCCGGACGCCAAGCTGGTGATCGGCAAGGTTCTCGACGACCACGGCTCCGGCGCGGACTCCGGCATCATCGCCGGCATGCAGTGGGCCGCCACCCGGGCCGACGTCATCAACATGAGCCTCGGCGGCAGCGCCCCGGACGACGGCAACGACCCGCTGTCGCTCGCCGTCGACGGTCTGAGCAGGTCCACCGGCGCGCTCTTCGTCATCGCCGCAGGCAACAGCGGCGCCGCCATCTCATCGCCGGGCTCGGCCGCCAGCGCGCTGACCGTCGGCGCGGTCGACCGGAACGACAAGCTCGCCGGCTTCTCCAGCCGCGGGCCCCTGGTCACCAGCAACGTGGCCAAGCCGGAACTGGTCGCGCCCGGTGTCGACATCGTCGCCGCCCGGGCCGCCGGCACCAACCTGCAGGATCCGATCGACAGGTACTACGAGGCGATCAGCGGCACCTCGATGGCGAGCCCGCACGTGGCGGGCGCCGCCGCGCTGCTCGCCCAGCGCCACCCGGACTGGACCGGTGAGCGGCTCAAGGCCGCCCTCGTCGGTGCCGCCGACCCGCTCACCGGCGTCGACCCGTACGCCGTCGGCGCCGGTCGGCTCAACGCGGCCCGGGCCCTCGGCGGCCCCACCAGCAACCAGCCGGTGGTCAACCTCGGCACCTTCGCCTACCCGCAGTCCGGCACCAGCGAGACGAAGCTGAGCTGGGCCGGAGAGTCGACGGCCGTTCTCGACCTCGACGTGTCGGTCGTCAACCACGACGGCCAACCGGTGCCGCGCGGCGCGGCGTCGCTCTCGACGAGCCGGCTGACGCTCACGCACGGCACCACCGCCTCGGCGACCCTGCGGGTCAACCGTGCGGCGCTGGCCGCCCGACCGGGCTTCTACCTGGCCACCGTCACCGCCCGTTCCGGCCGCAGGCTGGTCTCGACGACCCCGGTGAGCTTCTACGTCGAGCAGCCCAGCTACGACCTGACGATCCAGACGAAGCCGCTGCCGGGCCTGAAGGACGGCGCGGAGAGCTGGATCAACCTGATGGTCACCAACCTCACCGACCCGGTGATCTACTACGGCGGCGCGGGCGGTACGCCCGGAGACACCTTCACGCTGCGGGTTCCGGCCGGCCGGTACGCGATCCTCGGCTCGTCCGTCGCCTACTACGTCGACAGTGACGTGCTGGAGACGACGCTCGCCGCGGAGGCCGACCTGGACGTGCGCGGCACCCGGAGCGTGACGCTCGACCCGGCGCGGGCCAAGCCGGTGACGGCGACTGTCGACGGGGTGCCCACCACGCCCACCCGGACCGACTTCACCAACGTCCAGACCGCGCCGAACGGCCTGTCCTGGTGGCACCAGATCAGCGGGTACGGGACCAAGACGACGGTCCGCACCACCGCGCTGCCCAAGCCCACCGTCGGCTCCCGGCGCACCTGGGCGGCCGTCAACCTGGACTCGCCGGCCGGCACCGCCAACCCGTACCGCTACAACCTGGTGCACGAGTACGCGGGCGGCGTACCGGCCGACCCCGCCTTCCGCGTCACTCGGGCGGAGCAGGCCAAGCTGGCCCGGATCGACGAGCGGTTCCACCAGACGGATTCGCCGGAGATGTTCACCCAACTGGTCCGTACCGGCATGACCCGCGACGGGGTGGGGGTGACCCAGACCCACGAGGGGAACCTGCCGCCGTACCGGACCGACTACCTCTCGCCCGACATCCTCTGGGCCGACCAGGGCGTCTACGGCGGGCTGGCCGCCGACGAGGCACCCCGCAGCTACCAGCCGGGCAGCCGGCAGACCAAGATCTGGGCGCGTCAGCCCCTGCACTCCGACTGGTACGACGACCCTGCCGGGGCCGAGTGGAGCTGCGCCACCGCGCCGTCGCGGACCCGGGGCAACCTGCACCTCGACCTGGTGTCGCTGACCGACCAGCACCAGCGGGCCGACTGCCTCCAGGGCGAGGCGATCGGCGTGAAGCGCAAGCTGTCGCTGTACCGCAACGGCAAGCTGGTCGACGAGCGGTCCGGCCCGTACGGCGACTTCACCGTCCCGCAGTCGATGGCCGACTACCGGGTGACCCTCGACGTCGACACGAGCCTGATCCTGCCGATCTCGACCAGGGTCAACACCTCGTGGACGTTCCGGTCCGCCGGCCCCGACGGAACCGGGAGCGCGCCGTTGCCGCTGCTCGCGGTCGACTACGCCCTGCCGATGGACCACAACAACCACCCGGTCGACGGAACGGCCGAGCTGGCCGTCCGGCAGGCGCACGGTGTGAAGACGCAGAAGGTGACGTCGTTCCAGGTCTGGACCTCGACCGACGACGGCGCCACCTGGACGTCGGCCCGAGTCACCGGCAGCGGCGACAGCTACCGGGTCGCGTTGCCGAAGGCCACATCCGGGCAGCCCGTGTCGCTACGGGTGAAGGCCGCCGCCAACGGCGGTAGCGGAATCGACCAGACCATCATCCGGGCGTACCACGCCGGCTGACGGTCGACGCGGTGGTGCGGCCCGGCTCCGGCCGGGCCGCACCACCGCTCTGTGTCGCTGACCGTCACTGGCCCTCCCACACCGCCTTCGCCCCGGAGTCGCCGGTGCGAACCACGTAGTACACGGTGACGGCGGCGGCCACCAGCGACACCACCTGCAACGCCGGGGTCAGCAGCCGGGGGCGCACACCCTCGGCGGGGCGCGGTGGGACGAACCGGACCAGTGCCAGGGCCACCACTCCCAACCCGATGCTGGTGTAGAGCGTGAGGTCACCGAGCTCCTGGTGCGCCTGCAGCTTCGGGAGGAACTCGGGGGTGACCCGGTTGGCGGCGCGCATGCGCTCGAGGAAGGCGTCCCCGGAGAGCTTCGTCAGCAGGGCGGCGACCGGCGCACCCACGGCGAGCAGTCCCAGCACCCACCGGGTGTGCGGCCGGATCGGCGGGACGAACGCGTAACCGACCGCCAGCAGGGCCAGCAGCGGCACGAACGTGACCGCGGCGTGCAGCACCAGGGGGTGGGCCGGGATGCCCATGAACTCCTCGAACATCGGCGTCTCCTCCGGTGACATCGGCCTGGACGTTGATCGTCCAGTCAGGGACGCTATCGGTACCAAGCGGGGCGTGTCATCCCCGTCGATCGCTCACCTGTCGCAGCGCAACGCGGCCAGGTCGACGGCGTCCGCCATCGCCTGCATGCCCTTGTCGTTCGGGTGGAGGTGATCTCCGCTGTCGAAGAACGGCAGCAGTGCCTGCGGGTCGTACGGGCTGCGGGTGACCCGGTCGAAGTCGACCACGGCGTCGAACACGCCGCTGTGCCGGATCCAGTCGTTGACGCCCTGGCGCACGGCCTCCCCGGCGGCGTCGTACTCCGGCCAGCCCTTGTAGGCCATGACCGTGGCGCCGACGACGCACCGGCCGGCCGCGTGCGCCCGGTCGGCCAGTTGCCGGTAGCCCGTGGTCAGGTCGTCCACGGTCACGCCGGTGTGCGCCTTGATGTCGTTGATGCCCTCGAACACGAACACCGTGTCGGCCCCCGGCTGGGAGAGCACGTCACGGTCGAACCGGCGCGGCGCGGCCTCCCCGGCGCCGTCGGCGAGCACCTTGTTGCCGGAGATGCCGGCGTTGGCCACGCCCCTGACCGGGCTGTCCGGCGCGGCCTGCAGCCGTCGGGAGAGGTAGTCGGGCCAGCGCCGGTTCGCATCCGTGCTGGAGGCCCACCCGTCGGTGATGGAGTCACCGAGGGCGACCACCGAGCGGGTCGCGGTTGACGTCCGCACGCTGACGGCGTCCAGCCAGTACCAGGAGGTCATCGAGTCGGTCCAGTTGGTCGCCGCCTCCTCGGCGGCGTGGTCACCGGCGGTCGCGTACGACGTCTGCAGGGCCATGCCGTGCCCGCTCGTCGGGCCCTGCGCCCCGGTGACGTAGAGGCTCACCACGAGGTTGCTCTGGGCGGCCAGTCGGCCGGGCAGCGGGTCGCTGAGGATCGTCTCCCCGGCCGCGACGGTGACCGACGGCTGCCCGCCGAACGTCAGCCGCCGGTTGCTGCCCCGGACCAGCTCGGCGCCCTGCCGCTGCAACCCGGCGTACGCGCTGGTGAAGGTCACCGGGTGCTCGCCGAAGGCGTTGGTGAGGCGGATCCGCAGCGCGTCCCCGCCGACGCTGGTGCGCACCACCAGCCGGTAGCTGCGCTCGGCGGGCCCGGGGCCCTGCCGGTCGGCACTGGCGGCCCAGGTGACCGCGAAGTGCCGGCCGTCACCGGCCGCCGGGTCGAGCCGTGTCCGCGCCTGCGCCGCCGACCCGACCAGGGGTACGCAGAGCAGCGCGGCGACGACTGCGGCCGCCCCGCGCCGGGCGAAGCCGGCCCGCATCAGAGGTTCCTCAGGGTGACCGACTCGCCGGGGCGCAGGGTGACCTGGCGGGACCGGCCGTTGGCCAGCACGGTCGTGCTGCGGCCACCGACGCTTGTCAACCGGGCCTGGGTGACCCGCCCGTCGCGCCAGCTGAGGTCGGCGGTGAAACCACCGCGTACGCCGACGCCGGCCACCGAACCGGCGGACGCCCAGGCGGCGGGCAGCGCCGGCAGCAACTCGACGTGACCGGGCCGGGAGTAGAGCAGCATCTCGACGACCGCGGCGGGGGTGCCGAGGTTCGCGTCGATCTGGAAGATGCCCCGGCCGGGGTTCGTCTCGTAGATGTCGAAGAGGTTCATGGCGCTGCCGTTGCTGCCGTTCGTCGACGGCCGCAGGTTGTTGACGACGAGTTGGTACGCCTTCTCCGCGTTCTTCAGCCGGGCCCAGCACAGGCTGCGCCACGCGTTGGCCCAACCGAAGCTGTTCATGCCGCGCGCGGTGAGCAGGGCGGTGGCGCCGGCGACGATCGCGGCGGGGGTGGAGCCGTCCGGGCGGATCCGGTCACCGGGGAAGAGACCGATCAGGGGGGAGAGGTG
Source organism: Micromonospora foliorum (assembly GCF_022229015.1). Classification (GTDB taxonomy): domain Bacteria; phylum Actinomycetota; class Actinomycetes; order Mycobacteriales; family Micromonosporaceae; genus Micromonospora; species Micromonospora foliorum. Next base: position 22,477 of record NZ_JAKKFF010000567.1, on the reverse strand, counting down.
CCGGTGCGTGGTCTCCCCGAGGTTGTCCGGTGACATCCACTCCTGCAACCAGCCCGAGGTGGGGCTGACCTCCGGCAGGTAGAGGCGCTTGCGGAGCGCGTCGACGCTTTGGGCGTGGTCGGCGTCGCGGCCGAGCACCCGGGCGGCGGTGTGGTAGTTCTCGAAGAGGTTCCACACCAGTTCCTGGGAGTAGGTGTTGCCCCGGGTGTCCTGCGGCCCGTGCTCGGCCGACCAGTCCCGGTCGGCGACCAGCACCTCACGCGCGACGCCGGACGCGTCGGTGACGGTCGCGGTGACGAGTCGGGTCTCCCAGAACTCCACGGCACCCTTGACGACCGGGTAGATCTTCGCCAGGTAGGCGCGGTCCTGGGTGTACTCGTAGTGCTCGAACAGGTTCTGGCAGAGCCACGCGTTACCGCTCGGGTGCCACCACCACCCGCTCCCGCCGTACGGGTTGGTGGAGAAGGCGACGGCCCACCCGGCGACCCGGCCGCTGGTGTTGCGGAACCTGTTGGTCGGGGTGTTGAAGAGCCGCTGGGTGACCTCGGTCCAGACCGGCAACTGCGACACGCAGTAGTCCGCGTACGCGTCGAAGGTGTCGGTGAGGCCGGCCCGGTCGGCGGGCCAGTAGGTCATCTGGATGTTGACGTCGCTGTGGTAGTCGCCCATCCAGTCCGGGTCGTTGCCGTCCAGCCACGGGCCCTGCAAACCGATCGGCAGGCTGCCCCGCGACCCGGAGATCAGCAGGTACCGGCCGAACTGGAGGTACGCGGCCTCCAACTCCGGGTCGGGGACGTTGTCCCGCCAGCGCGCCTGCACCCGCTCCCAGGTGTCCAGCTCCCGTTGGGCGGCGGACGACGTGCCGAGGTCGATGGCGAACCGCTCGAACGCCATTCGGACGTCGGCGACATGGGTGTGCAGCAGCTCGCGGACCGACGCTCGCGCCGCGACCAGGACCTTGTCCCGGGCCAGCCGTTCCGGTTGCGCCGAGTCGTCGCGGAACCCGGTGGCGGCGGTCGGCGCGTAGGAGGTGCCGCCGCTGACGATGACGGTGAGGTCCCCGCAGCCGGTGAAGGAGATCGACGTCCCGGTCACCGCCACCGTCCCGGTGCCGCTGTACGCGGTGACGGCGGCACCGTAGCGCAGTCCGTTGGCGAAGGATGCGCCGAACGACGCGTACCGGCCGGTGGGGTCGGCGGTGGTGGACTCGCCGTGGGTGCCGGCCAGGGAGACGGTGCCGGTGTACGTGCCGCCCGCAGAGGTGAAGTGCAGGACGATCACGTCGTCCGGGCGGCTGGCGAAGATCTCCCGTCGGTAGCCGACCCCACCGATGTCGTACGCGGCGCTGACCAGGCCCTGCGCCAGGTCGAGGGTGCGGCGGTAGGCGTCGACCGCGCCGAGGTCGTGCCCGGGGATGTCGACGGTGAGCGTGGCCAGCATGGTGAGCGAGCCGAAGTCCTCGCGCCCGTAGGGGAACTGCCCGTCGCCGTCGAGGGTGTCGTTGCGGCCACCGGTCCAGAGCGTCGCATCGGTGATCGTCAGGAACTCCCGGGACGGGTCGTTGCTGGCGAGCGCCCCGAGTCGGCCGTTCCCCACCGGCAGGCCCTGCTCGATCAACGAGGTGGCGGAGCCGGGTGCCCGCCACCAGAGCTGGTTCCTCGCGGCGACGTTCGGGGCGAGCATCGGCGACGCGGTGGGACGCCGGGGTGCGGGGGTCGCGGCGAAGGCGGGTAGGCCACCGAGCGTGGTGGCCGCGCCGGCGGCGGCGGCCAGCGCGAGGAAGCCGCGACGGCTGGGGTGGTTGTCGCGCGTGCTGCGGATCTCCATGTCGGGTTCTCCAACCTGGGCGTTCGGGGGATGCGCGCGGCGCGGCCCGGCTGTTGCGCCGGGCCGCGCCGGGCACGTCAGAGGGTTTGGGGTACGGCGATCCGGTCGATGTCGGGGGAGTACCAGGTGCCGCTGTCGAAGGTGATGGTGTTGACGCCGGCCTTCAGCGCCAGTTGGACGCTGACCGTCTCGACGGTCCCCCAGTCACCCGTGGAGGGGAACTTCAGGTAGCTGCCGTTGCCGCTGTTGGAGGAGACGTGCACCGATCGCGCGTCACCGCTGACGTAGGAGACGGCGACGGTGTAGATGCCGTCCTTGCGTACGGTGACGTCGTTGAACCGGACCGCGCCGCCGACGTAGAGGTTGCCGACCTTCTGACCGCCGGAGCAGGCGTCACAGCCGCCGACGGAGGCGTTGCCGGTCAGGGTGTTGACCGGAGCCTCGGCCTCGTAGCTGGTCGAGGTGAGCGCGGTGCCCGGCCGTACGGTGAACAACCGCGAGCCGTGCGCGGGCAGCGCCGCCGTGATGGCGTTCCTCTGCGTCCCGAGGTCGCGGCGGTTCCACACGTCCCGGACCGAGGCGTTGCCGGTGAACCCGAACGACGCCCAGTGCGCGGTGACCGACGCCGGCGCGTCGCCGAGGTTGAACAGCGCCACGGTGTAGCTGCCGTCCGGGTTCTTCGCGCCCCAGACCTGCTGGTCGCCGGCGGGGGTGACCGGCCGGGCGGGCGCGCCGCCGTTCTGGTCGATGGCGATGACCTCGCGGTTGGTCAGCAACGATAACCCGTAGTCGTCGAGGCGGGTGATGTCGTCCCCGGTGTACAGCGGCGACTTCGAGATCGCCCACAGTGTCGCGTACGACTGCCGCTCGGCCCGGGTGAGCCCGTCCATCTCGCCGTTGCCCACGTTGAGCGAGTCGAGGTCGTTCCACCCGCCGGGGCCGGCCTTACGGCTCCAGGCCGGCGCGTCGTCGAACCGGTCGTCGACCGAGTTCTCCCAGCTGACCAGGGTGTTGCAGTAGCACTCGACGTCGGTGTCGATGCGCCACCCGTTGGAGTACCGCTTCCAGTCGGCGGCGTGGTTGATGTCGAGCGACCAGGACAGTTCGAGGTGGATCGGGCGGCCGGCGGTGGCGATGGCCCGCTGCCAGGCGGCCACGTCGGCCACGTTGTCGTAGTTGTCACCGGACTTGAACGAGCCCGGCCCGACCCCGTCGAGCTTCAGGAAGTCGTAGCCCCAGTCGGCGAAGAGTTGCGCCTGCGAGTCGATGTACCTCTGCGCGCAGGGGTTGTCGAAGTTCAACTTGTACGCGCTGTCCCAACCGTTGGTGGTGCGCAGGTCCGGGTAGACGATGTCGGCGGTGGTGCAGTCGGGGGCGTTCCAGATCGGCGCTTCGCCGTTGGCGTACGCCTCCTTCTCCAGCCCGACGGGCAGGTAGATGCCGGCCTTCAGCCCCTTGCCGTGGATGTGCTCGGCGACGGCCTGCATCCCGCGCGGGAACCGCACCGGGTCGGGGGTCTGCCGGGCGTACTGGTCGAAGCGCGGCACCCAGTCGTTGTTGCGCCACCATCCGGCGTCGATGTTGACGTACTCGTAGCCGTACGGCTTGAGTTTGGTGGCGAGGGCGTCGGCCTGCTTCAGGACGTTGGCCTCGGTGAGGTAGCTGTAGTCGCCGTCGGGGTTCAGGCCCGGGTACTTCGAGGACTGCATGGTCCAACTGGTCCACCCCATGAAGGGGAGTTGCGCGATCTCCGCCGCGGCCGGCGCGGGGGCGGCCGGGGGTGCGGCCGTCGTCGGGGCGGCCTGGGCCGGGGCGGCGCCCGCGGCGAGGAGCACACCCAGCGCCGCCGCGACGAGCGGCACCCGGGTGCGGGGCTGTCTACGCGGGGTTGTCGGTGACGACATGGTCAACCTCCTGGTGGCACGGTGGGTCGGGCGCTATGGACGGCCGATGGCCGGGATGACGCCGGGTCAGGGGACGACGAGCGACTGGATGCTCACGGCCGCCGCCGCGCGGGCCCACTCCTCGAAGGGCAACGGGCGGATGGAGAGGGGGCACCGCGCGGCGGCGCCGAAGGCCTGCCGTTCGAAGCTGGCCCGGATGTGGCTGTCGAACAGGTCGTACGCGGCCAGCCCCTCACCGGACACGACGATGCGGGTGGGACCGACCAGGTTCGCGACGGCCGCGATGCCGCAACCGATCGCGCCGCCGGCTCGGGCGAAGACGGCTCGCACCTGCTCCTGGCCGGCGCGGGCCAGGGCCACCGCCTCGTCGAAGGTGAGGTCGGGGCGGCCGGTGCGGTCGCGGGCCTGGGCCACGATCGCGTCGGTGCCGGCGATCGACTCGACGCAGCCGCGACCACCGCAGTGGCAGTCCGGGCCGGTGGCGTCGACGGTGAGGTGGCCGATCTCGCCGGCCACGCCGTACGACCCGGAGACCAGGCGGCCGTTGACGACGAGGCCACAGCCGATGCCGGTGCCCACGGTGACCAGGGCGAACGACTCGGCGCCCACCCCCTCGCCGAACCAGTGTTCGGCGGCGGTGAGGGCCTTGACGTCGTTCTCCACGGTGACGGTGAGACCGGTGCGTTGGGCGGCGAGTCGGCCCAGCGGCACGTCCCGCCAGTGCAGGAACGGCGAGTAGCGCACCAGGCCGATGCCGCGGTCGATGTCACCGGAGAGGGTCAGCCCGAGTCGGCGGACCCGGGTGCGGTCACCGGGGAACGTGCCGAACAGGTCGTCGGCGAGCCGGCCGACCTCGGTGAGGACCGCGTCGACGTCGGGGTCGTCCAACGGCCGGCGGGCGCTGGCGTGGACCTGCGCGCGCAGGTCGCAGACCACGCCGATCACCTCGTCGGCGGTGATCTTCACGCCGAGGAAGAACTCGCGTTCGGCGCGTACCGCGAGAGGGCTGGCGGGGCGTCCGGCGCCCGGCCCGGAGCGCTCGGTGGCGGCCAGTTCGTGCAGGTAGCCCAGGTCGATCAGCGGTCGGGCGGCCTTGGTGACGGCGGCGGAGGAGAGCCCGAGCCGGCGGGCGAGCGCGACCCGACTCACCGGCCCCTCGGTCAGCACCGTCGTGAAGACCGCCGTCGCCGCCGGTGGCCCGGCGAACGTACCGGTGTCGATCCCAGGAAACATGGACGAAATCTAAGGCGAATATTTAACTTCTTCAAGTATTGATTTGCCTCAGTGCTCCGTCCTAGAGTCGGCGATGCGCCGGCCACGGCAAACTCAGGTCGCCGCCGCGCGTACGCCGAGGCCGACCAGGAGCACGCCGGTCAGCCGATCGAGCGCTCGTCGCACCGATGCGGTGCGCAGTAACCGGGCGGCGGCACCGGAGACGACGGTCCAGCCGGCGAGCCAACAGGTGTTCAGCGCGGCGTGCGCCGTGGCGAGAAGCACCATCGGCACCAGCACCGGTCGGCCCGGTTCCAGGAACTGCGGTGCCAACGTGAGGTAGATGGCGGCGGCCTTGGGGTTCAGCACGTTGCCGAGCAACCCTTGCAGGTACGGGTGGTCCACCCGCCAGGGCAGCCTTCGGGCGGAAAACGTCGGTCGCCGTGCCGCCCCCACACGACGGCGCGACGCGGACCAGAGCATCCAGAGCCCGAGCCCGACCAGATAAGCGGCCCCGACCAGCTTGACCACCCAGAACGCCTGCGACGAGCGGAGCACCAGCGCGGCCAGACCGACAGCGGCCAGGGTGGCGTGCACGTAGAGCCCGGTGACCGTACCCAGGATCACCCACCAGCCCTGCCGCCGCCCGCCGGTGGCGACCCGCGACACGACCAGGGTCAGGCTCGTGCCCGGCGTGGCGGTGATCGGAGCGACGGCGAGCAGGAAGCCGAGCACCGCGACCCCGTGCACCCTCAGACCACCACCCGGTAGTGGGTGGTGAGCAGTCCGGCGTCGTCGTACACGTGGAACGCGACGCCGGGCGGCTGGGTCTGGGTGGCCAACGGCCCCTCGCCCTCCCAGGGCATCCGCAGGGTGGAGACCACACCCGGCGCGATCCGCAGTGGACGGCCCGCGAAGGTGCTCGCGGCGGCGGTGTGGAAATGCCCGGTCAGCACGGCGACGACCTGTGGGTGGGCGGTGACGAGCTCGGCCAGGGGGTCGGCCGGCAGTAGCCGCATCGGGTCGATGACCGGATGGTGCAGCACCACCGGCGGGTGGTGCAGGGCGATGAACGTCGGCGTCCCGGCCGGCACCGAACCCAGCTCGCCGGCGAGCCAGGCCATCGTCTCCTCGTCCAGGTGACCGTCGTCGGCACCGGGCACGGAGGAGTCGGCGAGGAGGAAAACCGCTCCGGCCACGTCGTGGCGGGCGTTGATCGGGCCGGTGCCGCCGCGGTCGTCACCGAGCAGACCCTTGCGGTACGCGTCGCGCACATCGTGGTTGCCGGGACACACCATGACCGGCAGCGAGGAGTCGAAGAGCTTCGCGGCGGTCTCGTACTCGGCCACCTCGCCGTGGTCGGCGATGTCCCCGGTGATCAGGATCGCGTCGACCTGTCGTGGCAGGGCGTGCAGATAGTCCATGACCCGGGCCGTCCGCTCGGCCGACCGGGGGTGGCTGTCGAGGTGGGTGTCACTGAGGTGCGCGATGACCAGCACGAAGCGTCTCCTAACGGCTGTCAACATCAGAGCCGTCAGGGACGTTACTCTCGGCCAGGCCGGCCGCGCGCCGCGGCGGGCCGAGGCCGACCGCAGCGCGCCAGCCGGCGCGGTCAGCTCCGGGAGCGCGGCAGGCAGTCCTTCTTGTACTTCAGGCCCGAGCCGCACCAGCACGCGTCGTTGCGCTCCGGTGGCCAGGCGATCCGTGCGCTGGGCCGCGCCGACACCTCGGCCGCGTAGCCGGCCCGGACCGCCGGGTCGGCCGGATCGCCGCCACGTTGACCCGCGAACGCGGTCAACCCGGCCACGGTCGCCCCGAACACGCCCAACCCGGCCTGACCGGCACCCCTGAGCCGAACCAACTCCGTCTCCAGCCGGCCCCGGTGCGCGTCCCAGTCCGGCCCGTACACCTGCGTGAGGGCGGGATGCTCGGCGAGCAGACGATCGAACTCGGCCCGCGGCCAGAAAAGCAGATCCGACTCGGCGTCCCGGCGCTCCCCGGCCCGCCGCACGAGCTGGGTCTCCAGCCGGTCCGCCAGGTCGTCCTGCCGGTCGTGCGGCAGGTTCAGATTCCGGCGTACCCGATGCCGCTGTTGCAACAGGAAGAAGGTGACACCCGGCGCGTCCGGCGGACCGAGATCGACCACCGGGTCGATCGCGGTGCTGGCCGGCCCGGACGCGGCGGCCGCGCGTTCGTTGAGCAGGGTGTCGACCGCCTCGCTCAGCCACGTCTCGGCGGTCGTCGAACGCCCACCGGCGTCCAGTGCGGCACTGACGTAGGCGGGGGCGTCGGGCTGCACGAGCAGCAGCGGGCGCAACGCGGTCAACTCCGCCATCGCCTCGTCGTCGTGACCGCCGGCCCGGAACAGGGCGCGGGCCCGCAGCGCGCGGGCGAACCCGGCCCGAGGGTCGTCTCCGGACGGGTATGCCGCCAGGGCCTGCTCCGCGTACCGCAGCGCGGCCTCGGGCCTGGCCCGGATCTCCGCGATCTCGGCGGCCAGTGTCAGCGCGTCCCCGGCGTCGTCCGGATCTTCCAGGCGGCCCTGCTCGGCGGCCTCCGCGAGGTCGGCGGCGACACCGAGCGGATTGGCCGTCCCGAGCGCCGAGCGGCGAAGTTCGGCGAGGTCAGCCTTGGTGAGTTTCTCTCTCGTCGGCACGATCTCACGGTACGTCGGGGTGCTCGCGGTATGCGGGCAGATCACCTGTTAGCCGGCTCTCACGCCGCGTCTCATGCCGCCCGCCGGGCCGACTACGACCACGCGCCGGCCGCCGCGGCCCGGGCGGCGTAGGTGTCGAAGTCGAGCGGCTCCCGTCCGAGAACCCGGCGGACCCCATCGGTCGGCTCGGCGAGATGGCCCGCCCGCATCCCGGCGAACAGGGCGTTCAGCGCCGTCGCCGTCTCCGCCGGGTAACCCTCGGCGAGCAGTTCGGCGAGGTACTGCTCCGGGGTGAGCTCCACGTAACGGATCGGACGGCCGCTCACCCGGGCGATCGTCGCCACCGCAGCGGCGAAGGTGAGCGCACGAGGACCGGACAGGTCGTACACCTGTTCGTGGTGACCGGACGACGACAACAGCGTCGCGGCCACGTCGGCGACGTCCTGGGCGTCGACGAACGGCTCCGGCGTGGCGCCCATCGGCAGGGCCAGCCGACCGTCGAGCAGCGGTTGGCGGAACAGGTCCTCGCTGAAGTTCTGACTGAAGTTGTTCGGGCGGATGATCGTCCACTCGATGCCGGACTTCCGCACCGCCTCCTCGGCGGCGACCATGCCGGGGGAGAAGTCACCGATCCTGTCGATCCCGCGGCCGGACAGCGCCACGATGCGACCGACACCCGAGTCGACCGCCAGGGTCACGAAGTCGCTGGCCAGCGCGGGGTCCTCCGGCGCGAGCAGATAGACCGCCGAGGCGCCCGCCAGGGCCGGCCGCCAGGTGTCCCGTAGCGCCCAGTCGAACCGCACCTCACCGGAGCGAGAAGCGGCCCGGACGTGCCGACCCGCCGCCCGCAGCGTCTGGACCAGCCGGCGACCGGTCTTGCCGGTGCCGGCCATCACGAGAGTCGAAGGTGCATCCGTCGTCATGACCACGAGTCAACTCGCCCGGTCGCGGGCGGGACATGTCCTGTCGTACGGCGGGCATGTGTGATCGTCCGCGAGGTGTCCTGCGCGATCTATCGTCGATGTCATGGACCCGTTCGACAGTCTGCTGCGGGGTGTGCACGCCGAGGGCGCGGCCTTCGGCCGGTCGGTGCTGACGCCGCCGTGGGCGCTGCGGTTCACCGACGGCGCCCCGCTGACGCTCTGCGTCCCGATGCGGGGCGAGGGCTGGATCTCCCACCCGGAGAGCGACAAGCCACGCCTGGTCCGGGTCGGGGAGGCGGCCACCGTGCGCGGGCCGGCACCGTTCGTCTTCTCCGCCGAGCCCCGGTCGAGCTTCGAGCCCGGGGAACTCCGCGACGTCCGACGCGGCCAGACCGGGGTGGTCGACCCGGTGGGCGCGGATCACAGCGACCGCCTCGTGCTGCTGGTCGGGGTCTACCACGTCCGGGGCCGGGTGCCCCAACGGCTGCTGGGCGCGCTGCCGCCGGTGCTCGTGGTGCCGGAGGACCAGGACTGCGCCGCGCTGCGTGACTACCTGGACGCCCAGCTCGACGCCGGTCGGCCCGGACGGCAGGTCGTGCTGGACCGCCTGCTGGACTGGTTGTTGGTGTGCACCGTGCGGGACTGGTTCGACCAGCCGGAGGCCGAGGCGCCCGGCTGGTACCGCGCGCTGGGCGACGACACGGTCGGTCCGGTGCTGCGCGCCATGCACGACGCGCCGGGCCGGCCGTGGACACTGGCCAGCCTGGCCGCGCAGGCCGGGGTCTCCCGGTCCACACTGGCCAAACGGTTCACCGAGTTGGTGGGCGAACCGCCGCTCACCTACCTGACCGACTGGCGCATGACCCTGGCCGCCGACATGCTGGCCGAGTCGACGGCGACGGTCGCCGCCGTGGCGCGTCACCTCGGGTACGCGGACGCGTTCGGCTTCAGCGCGGCCTTCAAACGCGTGCACGGCATGAGCCCCAGTGGGCACCGACGGCTCACCCGGCTCGACGCCACGGCGGCCTGAGCGGCTGCTCTTCCAGGCCCAGAGCGGTCGACGAGTGGTCGCAAAACCAACTAACTACGGTCATCTGCCGTCAACCCGTCGTCGGTAGCGTCCGGTCGCCAGTTTCCCGACCAGGTCGCACAAAGGCGGAGTTATGGGCACGGTGGATCGCCGTACGTTCCTCAAGGCGATGGGAGTTCCCGCGATCGGCGCGGCGCTCCCGTTGGACCTCAGCAAGGCGCTCGCCATCCCGGCGAACAACCGGACCGGCTCGATCAAGGACGTCGAGCACGTCATCATCCTGATGCAGGAGAACCGCTCCTTCGACCACTACTTCGGCACCATGCGCGGCGTACGCGGATTCGGTGACCCCCATCCGGCGACACTGCCGTCCGGCAAGGACGTGTGGCACCAACCCAACGGCGCCGACGAGCTGCTGCCCTTCCGCCCCGAGGTCAAGGATCTCGGCCAGACCTTCCTGCCGGACCCGCCGCACGGCTGGAACGACGGGCACGCCGCCTGGAACGACGGCCGCTTCGACAGGTGGGTGCCGAACAAGGGCGTCACGGCGATGACCTACCACACCCGCCAGGACCTGCCGTACCACTACGCGCTCGCCGACGCCTTCACCGTCTGCGACAGCTACCACTGTTCGCTGATGGGGCCGACCGACCCGAACCGCTACCACATGTGGAGCGGCTGGGTCGGCAACGACGGCAGGGGCGGCGGCCCGGTCATCACCAACGCGGAGGCCGGCTACGACTGGTCGACGTACCCGGAGCGGCTGGAGCGCAACGGCGTCTCCTGGAAGATCTACCAGGACGTGGGCACCGGCCTCAACGCCGCCGGGTCCTGGGGCTGGACGAACGACCCGTACATCGGCAACTACGGCGACAACTCGCTGCTCTACTTCCACCAGTACCAGAACGCGCAGCCCGGAACGCCGCTGGCCGACAAGGCCAAGACCGGCACCGAGGTCAGGACCCAGGGCCGCGACCCGGAGGCGCTGCTGGCCGACTTCCGCGCCGACGTCGAGGCGGGACGCCTGCCGGAGGTCTCCTGGATCACCGCGCCGGAGGCGTACACCGAGCACCCGAACTGGGAGCCGGCGTACGGCTCCTGGTACATCTCCCAGGTCATTGACATCCTCGCCTCGAACCCGGAGGTGTGGAGCAAGATGGCGCTCTTCATCACGTACGACGAGGAGGGCGGCTTCTTCGACCACGTGGTCCCGCCGACGCCCCCGCAGACCCGTGCGCACGGGCAGTCGACCGTGCCGACCACCAACGAGATCTTCCCCGGCGACGCCGACCACCCGGCCGGGCCGTACGGCCTGGGCATCCGGGTGCCGATGGTCATCGTCTCGCCGTGGACGCGCGGCGGCTTCGTGAACTCGCAGGTCTTCGACCACACCTCACTGATCAAGTTCCTGGAGGCGCGGTTCGGGGACGGCCGGCCGGACCTGATCGAGCAGAACATCACCCCGTGGCGGCGAGCCGTCGTCGGCGACCTGACCACGGCGTTCGACTTCCGGCACCCGAACCGCTCGCGGGAGGTCAGGTTGCCCGACACCGACGACTTCAAGCCCGAGGAGCTGGTCCGGCACCCCGACGAGGTGCCGGTCCCGCCAGCGGACCAGCGGCTGCCGAAGCAGGAGCACGGGGTACGCCCGGCGCGGCCGATCCCGTACACCCTGCACGCCGACGGGCGCCTCGGCGACGACTCGTTCCGGATCGACTTCCGCAACTCCGGCGGGGTCGCCGCGGTCTTCCAGGTCCGCCAGGCGGGCAGCGCGGACGCCCCGCGCAGCTACACAGTCGAGCCGGGCAAGCAGCTGACCGACACCTGGCCGGTCACCTCCGGGTACGACCTGTCGGTGTACGGGCCGAACGGGTTCTTCCGCCGGTTCACCGACGGCCGGTCCCACCTCGACGTCACCCCGTCGTACGAGGAGCGCGACTACAAGCTCGCCCTCACGCTCAAGAACCGCGGGTCGAAGCGGGTCGAGGTGACCGTCCGGGACGGGTACAACGGCCGTCCGGTCACGCTGTCGCTGCGCCCCGGCGAGACCGAGCGCGCGACCTGGGCGCTCGCCCGCACCCACGGCTGGTACGACCTGACGGTTTCCGTCGCCGGTGACGCCGACTTCGCGTACCGCTGCGCGGGTCATGTCGAGAACGGCAAGGACAGCATCAGCGACCCGGCCCTCGGCGGGCTCGTCTAAGTGACACCGCGTCGCCCGGGCCGCTGCCGGCCCGGGTGACGAACCTTGGCCCCGCCTTTCGGCCCGTCGCCTCGCTGTCGTCCCATCGCGTGGCTGTCGGCCCGCCGCTCCGCTGCGCGGCCCGGACGTTCGCTGGTTGGAGGCGGATGCCTCGTTGGGCGTGATGACTCACAGGCAAATCTATGCCTGTGAGTCATCACGCTCGCCGTACTACCCGCTCGCCCGGAGGTCACGCTTCGTAGCGGCCACGCCATGCCGCCGATGCACGGCCCTCACCGCACGACGATCGGCAACGCGACACCGGAGGGCTACGGAACGCCTCCGAGGTACGCGAGCATCGCCTCGCGGCTCCTCGGCAGGCCGTACTCACCGACGAGCATTGCCACGTTGCCGAACTCCTGCCCGTCGATCAGCCACGGCTCGGCCGACCGGCCCAGCACCTCGGCGAGCCGTCGCTGCCGCGGCGGCAACGCCACGACCGGCGTCCCTGCCGCTGCCGGACCGTCCGGGAACGCGAGGCGCAGCGCCACCCCCAGCACCGTCAACGACCGCTCCCCGCTGACGGTGGGTAGCCGGTCGAGCAGCGCGTCGAAGGCGCGGTCCTCGTGCCGCGGGCCGAGCTGCCGCAGCGCCAGGCCCGCGTAACCACCACGATCACCGTCGAGGAACGGCACCCACTCGCCCTCGACCGGCCCGGTGCCGGCGTCGTCTGGTGGCGCAGACGCCCAGGTCAACAGCTCCTCGACGGTCGCCGGGTCGACCGCCGCGCCGAGGACCCGGGCCCGACCGGTCGCGGCAGCCCAGCGGAGCACCGGGCGAGGATCGGCCAACCATCGAACGTCCGGCGCGGCACCCAGCAGCCCCGAGGCCACCAACATGGTGGCCAGCTCGCCGGGGGTCAACTCGACGCCCGGCTCCTGAGCGGTGTCGATCGCGGCGGCCAGTGCAGACACACTGCCGTCGGCCTCCTCCGGAAACCAGGCGAGGGTGTACGCCGCGACCGTCCGCACACCCGGATCGGCGTGCGTCAGCAGGGCGCGAAACACCGGAACCCCGGCACGCACCGCGTCGTAGGTCGCCAACTCGACGTACGCCCACAGCCGACTCTGCTCCGCAGCGGACAGCGACTCGACGTACGTGTACTCGACGTACTCCTTCTTCGACTGGTCCGTGCCGGTCCACGGTGGCGGCTTCGCGGCCAGCAGCTCACGCCCACCCTCGGCGGCCCGGCGGTACTCGGCCACCGGAAAGCCCTCTGGCAGCACACCCTCGTCGTACCCGATGGCCAGGACGCTCAGCAGCCCGAGCACCGCCGCCGGATCCGGGGTGGCCGGATCGGCGAGCAGTTCCAGCAGGAACGGCACCGCGTACGCGCTCGCCTCGAACCGACTGCCCTGGTGGAAGACGTTGGTGTAGAGGTCGCCCAGGGCCTCGTCCCGAGTGGCCGGGTCGGGGGAGAGCAGGGCCCGCAGCTGGTCGGGCACGTCGTCGGCCGCCCCGTATGCGTGGCCCAGCCGCGCCCAGTCGATGTCGTCAAGTCCGTCGAGCACGCCCCATGCTCTCCCACCCCACCGACAGTCAGCGGAGGGTGGCCGTCAGAACTCCTCGTACACCGCCGGGTCCTGGTCCGCGAGCCGCCCGTCCGGGCGGCCCAGCGCGGTGATGGCCTCGACCTGCGCGTCGGTGAGCTTGATGCCGAAGACGTCCAGGTTCTCGGCCTGCCGCTGCGGGGAGGCGGCCTTGGGCAGCGGGATCACCTGACGGGCCACGTGCCAGGCGAGGATCGTCTGCGCCGGGCTGACGTCGTGCGCGGTCGCGATCTCCACGACGACGGGGTGCTGCTGCAGGTCGTTGCCATGGCCGAGCGGGCTCCAACCCTGCACCAGGATGCCGTGCTCCCGGTGGTAGTCGATCGCCTCCTGCTGCGGAAAGTACGGGTGCACCTCGATCTGGTTGACCACCGGGGCGACCCCGGTCTCGGCCACCAGCCGCTCGATGTGCTCCGGCAGGAAGTTGGAGAGCCCGATGTGCCGCACCAGGCCACGCTCACGCGCCTCGATCAGCGCCCGCCACGCCTGCACGTACAGGTCGACCTTCGGGTTCGGCCAGTGGATCAGGTACAGGTCGACGTGGTCGAGGCCCGTGCGGAACACACTCTCCTCGATGGTGGTCAGCGCCTCGTCGTAGCGGTGGTGCCGCCCCGGCAGCTTCGAGGTGACGACCAGCTCGTCCCGCACGTCACCGGCCGACCGGGCCGCCCGACCGACCGCGCCCTCGTTCTCGTAGTTCACCGCCGAGTCGATCAACCGGTAGCCCGCCCGGATCGCCTGACCGATCGCGTCGACACCCGCCGAGCCGTTCAGCCGGTACGTGCCGAGCCCGATCGCCGGCAGGGTCGTGCCGTCGGCGGCCGTCAGGTGCGGAATCGTCATGATTGGGACCCTACCCGCACGTGGGGGCGTCCCGGATGGCGAGTGCGGCTTGGACGAGCGCGGCATGGGTCAGCGTCTGGGGGTAGTTGCCGAGGTGGGCACCCGTCGCGGGGTTCAACTCTTCGGCGTACAGGCCAAGTGGGCTGGCGTGGTCCACCATGGCCCGGAACAGCTCGACGGCTTCGCGGCGACGGCCGGTGCGGGCAAGGCTCTGAATGAGCCAGAATGAGCAGGGTAGGAACGCGCCCTCGGTGCCCGGGAGGCCGTCACGTCCCGGCGGGTAGCGGTAGAGCAGTGGACCGCCGGCGGACAGCCTGTCCCGGATGGCGTCGATGGTGCCCCGCACCCGGGGTGACTCGGCCCGGTCCATGTCGAGCAACGGCAGGACGAGCAGGGCCGCGTCGAGATCCTGGGAGCCGTAGCTGCCGACGTAGCTGGCCGCCACCGGGTCGAAGCCGCGCGTCCGGACCTCGGCGGCGATGGCATCGCGGGATTTCTGCCAGCGTCGACGTTGACGGTCCCGCAGGGGGTGCGTGTCGGCGATGGCCAGGGCACGGTCCAGGGCGAGCCAGCCCATGAGCTTGGAATGGACGTGTTGGTCGGGCTCCCGTACCTCCCATATGCCGGCATCCGGCTCCTGCCAACAACCGGCGACCACGTCGGCGAAACCGCGCACTGCCCGCCACGTCTCGGAGTAGAGGCGGTGCCCGGCCTGAGCGAACGACCAGGCGGCGTCAATCACCCAGCCGTAGCCGTCGAGCTGGTGTTGACCGGCGGCACCGTTGCCCACCCGTACCGGAAGGCTGTCGAGGTAGCCGGGCCAAGCGGGTAATTCTCGTTCCGCGGGTACGTGCCTGCCATGAAGGGTGAGCAGCGCCGGCAGGCGTGGCCGTTGCAACCGGCTGGCGTGCAACAGCCACGCGAGGAAACCGCGGGCCTCCTCGGTCTTGCCGACGCTGAGGAAGGCGCTGACGCCGATGCTGGCGTCGCGGGGCCAGACATAGCGGTAGTCCCAGTTTCGACTCCCACCGGGATCCTCGGGCAATGACGTGGTGGGTGCGGCCACCGGCGCTTTCGAGGGCGAGTAGGTCAGCAGCCGCAAGGTGAGCAGGCTTCGTACGACGTGTTCGCGGAAAGGCAGCCGCTCGTCGACCTCCGCGGTCCAGGCCCGCCATCGCGCCTCGTCCTCGATGAGCAGTTCCCAGGCGGCCGTCGGATCGACGTGGATCACCGGTTCACGGTGGGCCACGGCCAGTACGAAGGTGACCGGACGGCCTGGCCTGACCGTGATCGAGGTGGGCCGACCCGGTTCGATCCTGAACGTGGGCGTGCTGTGCAGCCCGACCGCAAGCGCCCCCCACTCACACACGAGGGCCTGGCGCCGGTGGTGGGTTCGCGGTCGGCGGTGCCCTGCGCCGAGGCGGGGATCGAACTCCACCACCGCGTCGACCGCTGCCTGCTCGGCCGACAGCCGCCGCACGATCAGGGTCGTGGGCAGCAGGCGACCGCTGACCTCGGCCACCATCGCCTCCGTGAGGCGGAGCCGGCCGCTGCCCACCGACCAGGTGGTCTCCAGGGTGGCGGTGTGCCGCCGGTACCGTCGTTCGACGACCGTGGCCGGCCGGGCCGGACCGACCCGGAACGTCCCGGCTTCCGTGCCCCCGACCAGTCGACCAAACAGGGGATCGCCGTCGAAACGTGGTACGCATAGCCAGTCCATCGCGCCGTCACTCGCGACCAGGGCGGCGGTGCGAGTGTCGCCCAGCAGACCGTAGTCGCTGATGGGTGGCCCATCAGTCATGGAGATCGCTCCTTGACGAGCCGCGCTGGCGAACAGCCTGCGTCAGACGGGGACAACAGTCGGGCGCGGGTCACCTGGCTTGGAGGAGCAGCCCGAGACAGGTCCCGTAGATGACGTGGACGACAGCCGTGACCAGCGGGGTCTGAATGCCGTAGTTGAGGGCGAACAGCCCGGGCGGCTCCAACACCGCCGTGCTGGCCGGTCCCGCCCGTTGCGAGGCCATGCGCGGGTGGACACCAGGCAGCAGCGGAAGAATCACCGTCAGCGCGATCCCGACGTGCAGAATCCCGAACAGCGCCCCGATCCACCAGGTGGCACGGTGCAACAGCGCGAAAGCGGCCGCGTAACCGAGGGCGAACCCCTGGCCGGCGCAGAGGTGGAGGAAGAACCCGACGACCCGCGCCCGGTCGGGATCCTCGGTGACGACGGTCCCGAGCACCAGGGGAAGGTCGAGCCGCGTGAGGCCGGCCAGTTGAGCGCTGATCATCGATGCGGTGAGCGCCGCGGTGGCGACCAACCCGAACAACGCCCATCCGGCCCAGTCCATCTCAGCAGTCGACGACGCCGCGGGCGTTCTCAATCATCGGTCCACCCTCCGGCTGAACAGCGTGAATCCCACGGCCCGGACCGGACACCCGCCCACCCGGGACCCGGAACCGCCCGGTTTCTCACCATAAGCCACCGGACCAGTCGCGCTGACCCGCTCGCCCAGATGTCCCTTGACGAGGTGGCACCGGGTGGCGAGCGCTTTCGCACATGTCGTGCTGCCGGACCCAACCCGTCGTCAGCCCGGCCAGCGACTCGCTGTAGACGACGGACGGCCCCACGCCCACCCCAGTACTGGCGCACCGCGCGAGACCGGCACTCGAACTGCTCGAAGAACCTCAGAGTGTCAATGTCGCGTGAATGCGTCAGCTCGAAGCGGTAAGCCCAGAATCCTGAGAGGAATCGCCGTACGGAATGAATTGCTAGGTGCGGCCGACAGCTACAGCGAGACGATGACCGGCTGGATCTGGACGTTCTTGGTCAGCTGCTGCGGCGAGGGGACGGGCGTGCTGACCTTGACGGACGTGTTGTAGCCGTAGATGACGACCCCGTCAAGGTGGTTCGCGCCCGGCCAGTTCGACTCCAGGCGGACCGCCATTTGAGTCGGGAAGTTGGTCACCTCTTCGGCGCACGACCGGATCAGGACGACGCTCGGAGTGGCGGTCAGGTGGGTGGCCAGCATCTTGGCCAGCTTTTTGTAGGTCCAGCCCCAGTCCTTGGCGCCGGCCTCGGCGTCACCGATCTCCTCGTCGTTGCCGTGCGCACGGATGCACAGCGGCTCGCCAGCCTGCACCCCGGCCAGATAGGTGGCCAACTGCCGATCCGCCTCGGCCTGGGTGAGGCCGGCGTCGATGGGCAGGAGGGCACCCCACGCAGCCGCTCCCGAATCGGGCTCTGCAGATCGACCTCGGGTATTCGGATCCTGCGTCGCCACGATGAACATGACATTCTCCTTCGGGGTAGCCGCGTGTTTCAGAAGACCTGCAGAAGGCAGATTAGCGCGGCAGTCGAAGAATGTTCCTGTCAGCTATCCGGCTCGAATGGATGCTGTCGTTGGTCGGACTATTGACGGTCATCAAGGGTCAGATTGAGTTACATCAGTCATCGACCCCGCAATTCCCGGATGCGCAATTGGCATACAGTCGGTGTGGGCTGATACCGCACCATTGCCCAACTCCCAGACGTTCGAGCCGCTGCCCGGAGCCTGTGTCGTGCCTGCACGTCGCAGGCGAAGCCGATTTCAGCCGGCGCGTCCGTCGCGTTGGGCAGTCGCGAGGAAGTCGGTCCATGCCTGGGCGGTGAAGGTGAGGAGCGGTCCCGTGGGATCCTTCGAGTCGCGGACGGCGACAACCTCGGCGAGGTTCGTGGCGACCTCGACGCACGCACCGCCGTTGTCGCCGCTGCGGGTGCTCTTGCGCCAGACGGCGCCGCTCAGGTCAGTCATGCCGCATCTCCCCAGCGATTCGCTTGATCATGTCCTTCGATTCTGCCTCGCCGAGGGCCAGCCCATCCAGCCCTCTCCAGACACGCTCGTAGGCGGCCAACTCGTCGGGCGGACGCGCTCAGCCGAGGCCGTGCTCGTCCAGGCCGGTGTTGAGGACCCAAGCGAGCGGCATGGTGGCCTGGATGACGTACTGGTCGCCGTCCAGGCGGTGCATGGTGACGGTCTGTGCCGAATCCTGATCGACCACCCAGTACTGAGGAATGCCGGCGGAAGCGTATTCGCTGCGCTTGGTTACCGTGTCGACGCCCTCGGAGCCGGGTGAGACGATCTCGACCACGAGAAGCACGTCGGCGACCGGCAGCCACACACCGTCTGCCTGAGCCTTGCTCCATACGACCAGGTCCGGAATCCGTCCACCGACACCGCCGTCACGGCCCGGTATGCGCAACCCGACAGCTTGGGCGATGTGTTCCGCGGGGACACCGCCCTGAGCGAGCCACACCATGAGCCGGGTCGCGATGATCGCGTGGTTGTAACCCGGCGGCGGCATGATCGAGACGACTCCCTCGGGGCTGATTTCGTACCGGTGGTTCTCGTCTGCGGCCATCATCGCCGTCAGGTCGTCGAGCGTCACGACAGGGGGCATGTATCTGCCAACCGCCTCTGAGCTCATGGACGCATCGTACCGGTTCGCGACGCGACTCCGGTGATGATGGGACCGCAGCGTGGCGTCCTGACTACCCTGGATCGCTCGTTCTGGGCAGCCCAGCTGAATGGGTTGCGTCTACTAGTTCCTGAAGATGACGAATGACGTCGACCTTGTGTTCGGTCTCCGGTAGCTGTCGCTCGCCAGCCGTCACCAGCCCGCTGCGCAAGTGGCTGACGATCTCCTGCTGTGCTGCGGGACGTACAGGTGATACTTGGCGGGGCGTCAGTGGTATCCGAGGATCCGTGTCGCTTTTTCGCCGACCAGCCGGAGCTGATCTCCTGGGAGATCAGGCACACGGTAGTCATTGCCGCGCACTGTCTCGAGGAACTTCGTAGGCAGGCGCACATGGTATGTGGCGAGGTAGAACCGCAGATCGTCGCGCCACAACCACTCGCCATCCGTAAGCACTAAAGAACCCCACAGTCTTCATTGGTGTCCCCTCGCTCGTGGTACGAAGACCTCCCAGGAGCCGCCGCTCTCGACGACTGGAGGCTGAGGCTCAGTGGCCCATCGTTGCGTCCCCACCCGAGCCGTCGGGGCGAGCACGTTGACCCCGAGTTCGTCGGCGACCTGCTGACCGAGTGGTACCGCGTCGATGTCGGGATTGACGGTGCCGGCATAGCAGGAGACCCAAACGGAGGGGCCGCCGTCATAGGCGGGATTCTCCCGAACCGCGGCGGCAATCTGGGCTGCGTTGGTGGCGTTTCCGTCCATGCGTGCTCCGTCTGCTGCGCGCGGCATGGGCGGTCAGGTCGTCCGGGTCGACCTGGATGCAGTCACCGGCAGGCATCGTCTGGTCCCTGGTCCCGGAAGAACCGGCTACGGTACGAGTCGAGCGCAGCGTCGTCCGCCCACACGTCGACCCTCCCCAGGGGACCACGGCCGGCTGCGGCCGGCGACATAACCGGCACGCTACCAACCGGTGGCGCTGCGTGCAGGCCCGCCGCCACCGTGGTTGCACCGCCTCGCCGATCATGGAGTTGTGGTGGGCGACAAAGCACCCGCCGTAGTGCCAAACAGGCACCACAACTCCATGATCGACGAAGCTAGAGCGCGATCTTGCACTTTCTGTCGCGACAAATGACGCAGAATCCCACAGTTCGGCGAACTGAAACTGCAAGATCGACGCGGTGGGGGCGTGCGGGGAGGCGGCGCGCGGTCGTCTTCGCGGAGGAGTGGCAATCCGGACCACGTGACGGTCAGGTCGACGAAGATTGTTCCCGTGACGAGCGACAACACGCCCCGGGGCTGGACCAGCCGGACCGTCTGGGACAGGCGGTTCAACGCCCCGCTGCGCTCGTTCCTGCGTACCGAGACCGGCGGCGCGCGTGTGGTGCTGATCGCCGCGGTGGCGGCTCTCGTATGGGCCAACCTCAGCGCATCGTCGTACGAGTCGGTCTGGAGCACCTCCCTCTCGGTCCGGCTCGGCGACTGGCAGGTGTCGCACGACCTGCGTACCTGGGTCAACAGCGGCCTGATGACGTTCTTCTTCCTGGTCGCGGGGTTGGAGTTGCGCCGCGAGTTCGACATCGGCGAGTTGCGGGAGCGGCGTCGGCTGGCGTTGCCGATGCTGGCCGGGGTCGGCGGCATGCTCGTGCCGATCGCGATCTACCTCGCCATCAACGCCGGGCACACCACCGCGGCGGGCTGGGGTGCGGTGATGGCCACCGACACCGCGCTCGCGCTCGGCGCGCTGGCCGTCTTCGGGCCGCGCTTCTCGGAACGGCTGCGGGGTTTCCTGCTGACCGTCTCCGTCGTCGACGATGTGGTGGCGATCGCGGTGCTGGCCATCGCGTACCCGCGCCACCCCTCGCTGACGGCGTTGATCGTCGCGGCGGGGATCTTCGGCGTCGTGCTGCTCGTCCGGGGCTGCGGGGTGCGGTTCGGGCCGGTCTACGCGCTGCTCGGGGTGGCGGCCTGGCTCGCCGTCTCGATGTCCGGTGTCGACCCGGTCGCGGTTGGCCTGGTGATGGGGTTGCTGACCTACGCCTACGCCCCCGGCCGCGGCGACCTGCAGCGGGCCAGCGACCAGTTCCGCCTCTTCCGGGAACAGCCCACCCCGCAACTGGCCCGGATGGCCCGGGCCGGGCTCACCTCGGCGCTGTCACCGAACGAACGGTTGCAGACGCTCTACCACCCGTTGGCGAGCTACGTGGTGGTGCCACTCTTCGCGCTGGTCAACGTCGGCATCGTGATCGACGGCGACCTGCTGGCCAGGTCCGTGACCTCTCCGGTCACGGTGGGGGTCGTGGTCGCGTACGTCGTCGGCAAGCCGGTCGGGATCGTGGTCACCGCGTGGCTGGTGACCCGGCTCAGCGGCAACCGGTTCCGGCCGCCCGTCGGTTGGGTTGCCGTCGCGGGGGTCGGCGCGATCTCCGGCATCGGCTTCACCGTCGCGCTCCTGATCGCCACCCATGCCCTGAGCGGCCCGGCCCTCGACGAGGCGAAGTTCGGCATCCTCGTGGCGACGCTCGGCGCGTCCCTCGTCACCTGGTTGGTGTTCCGCTCCGTCAGACGGCTCTCCCCGGCGCGGCGGAGCCGTGCACTGCTGGGCGCCGCCGAGGGGATCGTCGACCTGATGCTGCCGGTCGATCCGGATCGCGACCACCTGCGCGGGTCGCTCGAGGCGCCGGTGACGGTGGTGGAGTACGGCGACTTCGAGTGCCCCTACTGCGGGCAGGCCGAGCCGGTGGTCCGGGAGCTGTTGGCGGACTTCGCCAACGTCCGGTACGTCTGGCGGCACCTGCCGCTCACCGACGTCCACCCACATGCCCAACTCGCCGCCGAGGCCGCCGAGGCGGCAGGGGAGCAGGGCGCCTTCTGGGAGATGCACGACCTGCTGCTCGCCCACCAGGATGCTCTCAACCCCGCCGACGTGCTCGGCTACGCCGAACAGCTCGGCCTGAACCTGGACGGGTTCCGGGAGCACATGGTGAAGCGGAAGGGCGTGGACCGTATCGCCGAGGACGTCGACTCCGCCGACCTCAGCGGCGTCACCGGCACCCCCACCTTCTTCATCAACGGCCGGCGACACCACGGCGCGTACGACATCGCCGCGCTCTCGGCGGCGGTGAAGGCGGCGTTCGCGAGCGCGAAGCTCCGCCCCGAGTACCACCCTCGCCATCGCGGACGCCGCGAGGCCGGACCGGCGAGCTGACCGCGCGGCCGCGCGACCGTGTGGTCCCGAGCGGGCCAGGTGGTCGACGACACCGCGGTCACCTCCCGGTCGTCGGCGGTGCCGCCACGACCACGGGTACGGGTGGACGCCGCTCACCCTCCGGCAGCCGCGGCGCGGATCAACGGGGTCCGCCGCTGTGACCTCCGGGTCCGATCCTCTCCGCGTCGGGATGGCGAGGTGTTGGTCGGGGCCTTTGGAGCTGAATCGTTTGTGGCATCACTGACCGGGTCCCGCTTCGGGCTTCGCCTGCCACCTTCGAGCTGTCGTCTTCGAGCTGGGGAGGGCTCAGGCCGTGGGGTCTTCGAGCTGCGGGATTCTGTGCGTGTGGCCGGTGGGGTGTAAGCGCCTGTGGGCGTAGGCGTGGGGTTTCTGGACGCGTGGGGGTTGTGCGCGTGTGGGGGCTGCGGCCGGACACCCCGAGCGGCACGCATCGGGTCTGAATCGTTTGCGACATCAGCTCCAAAGGCAACGCGCCGACCTCGCTGCCCGGCGCCACGCAACCCGGAGTCTGCACGCGCAGACTGCCCGCCGGAGCCCTGCCTTGCCCAGCCCGGCCTGGCCCGGAACCCTGCCTTGCCCAGCCCGGCCTGGCCCGGAGCCCTGCCTTGTCCG
>NZ_JAKKFF010000566.1 GCF_022229015.1 Micromonospora foliorum | reverse complement strand
TGCAGCAGTCGCACCCCGGCCACCGCGCCGGTCACGGCGACCAGTATCCACGCGCCGTGCACAACCGCTGGCTCGGCGAACTCCGTGCGCTCGGACAACACCGGCGGCAGCGCGATCGCGACGTGCCAGGCCAGCGCGATGACGACGGCGGCGATCCGGGCACCCCGGTCGGACGCGTGCGCGACGTCGGCCGGCGCGGCCAGCGCCGCGGGGGAGACCGGCTCCCGGGGCGTCGGAACGCTCCTCCGGTGCGGTGCCTCCGCAGCGTCGGTGGTGTGCGCCGGGGTGTTCAGGTCAGCCGACACCGGGCCACTCCAGTCGGATCCGGGTGCCGGCACCGACCGCCGAGCGCACGTCGGCCCGCCCACCGACCGTCGTCATCCGGCCCCGGATCGACTCGCGCAACCCGTACCGGTGCGGTGGGACGGTGGCCAGGTCGAAGCCGGGACCGTCGTCGACGACCTCGACCACGACGCCGATCGCGTCCCGGGTCAGCCGCAGCGTGGCCCCGGCGCCCGGCGCGTGGCGGACCACGTTGGACAGCGCGGCGTAGGCGCTCTCACCGATCGCGTCGGCCACCCCCACCGGGACGGCGCAGGACGCCAGGTCCAGCCGTACCGCAAGCTCGGGCAGCCGATCGGCCACCGCCCGCAACCGTCCGTCGAGCGGCACCGGGCCGTCGCCGGCCACCGGGCTGCCGTCGGTGAGCGAGACGAGGGTACGCAGGTCGGCCGCGCACCGGTCCCGGAAGACAGTCGACGGACCGGCCACCGCGCCCAGCCCCACCATGGTCAGCGTCCCGAGCACGGTGTCGTGCAGATCGCGGTTCTGTTGGCGTTCGGCCTCGCGGGCGGCACGCGCGACCAACGCCTCCCGGGTCAGTCGATGGTGTTCGACGAAGGCCCGGTCCGCCCGGCCGATGCGTCGGCGCATGACCGCCGCCATCATCGCCGTACAGGCGGTCTGCGCCAGCAGCGTGGCGGCGTGCGCCCGAGCTTCGGTGGGGTTGTCGGCCGCCTGCGCCCCGGTCACGTAGGTGGCGATCACGAGCAGCCCGGCCGGGATCGACCAGCGCGCCGGGGCGGTGGCCTGCGCGTTGATCACCGTGGTGCTGGCCAGCACGGCGATCCAACTGCCCTCGCCGGGCAGCACCTCGGGCGCCACCAGCACGGGAATGAGGAGGCAGGCCAGCGCCGTGACCGCCACGTCACCGGCGACGAGGGCGGGGCCGATGCCGTGGCGCAACGCGCGGTGTGCGTACCAGAGGGACCAGCCGGTCAACACACCCACGGCGGGCAGCAACACCGCCTGCTCGACCGGCGGGGTCTGCACCGACACGGCCACCGCCGCGCCGAACAGCCCGCAGCTCAGCCTCAGCAGCGCCGGCAACGTGGTGAAGATGAGGCCCAGGGCACCACCGGCCGGATTGTCCAGCGTGGTCGGCGGCACGGTTGGGGTGGCAACGGCCGGCATCGGGAAGTGTCCTTCCGACAACGACCCGGTCCGGGTCCACGCGGCGTAGATCGACATCGGACAATAGCATGGGCGACGGTACGGGGTGACCCTTGTGTTGCGGAGTGTCGCTAATGTGTCACTCTGCGCTCCGGGGCTGGAGGAGATCCCACCGGTTGCCATAGAGATCGACGAACACCGCTACCGAACCGTACGCCTCGTGCCGTGGTTCCTCCAGGAAACGCACCCCGGCCGCCACCATTCGGGCGTGGTCCCGGGCGAAGTCCTCCGTGTACAGGAACAGCCCGACCCGGCCACCGGTCTGGTCGCCGATCCGAGCCCGCTGCTCGGCGTTGCCCGGCCGCGCCAGCAGCAGGGCCGTCTCCCGGGCCCCTGCCGGGCGGACCACCACCCAGCGTGAACCGTCCGGTCGGGCGGTGTCCTCCACCAACTCGAAACCGAGGTCGCCGACGTAGAAGTCGATCGCCTCGTCGTACTCCCTGACCAGTAGCGCGACAAGTCCCAGATGTGCCATTCGGCCATTCTGCCGACCGGCGCCCCGGCCCCAGCCGGCGACGTCCCCGCCGGTCACCCGCGTCACGCCTCGGACCGGCCGGAACCAGGCGGGCCTGTCGTCCGTCTCATCCTCCGGGTGAAAGGTGGTGAGCCGGATGCGTTCGTCCCGGACGGTACTGGCGGTGGCACTGCTCGGCATGGCGCTGAGTGGCTGCGGTGGCACGGGGCCGGGCGGGGTCGACGAGCCAGCTCCGGCCCAGATCGTCGATGGGTGGACCTCCTGCGCCAAGGACGCGCCACGAGCCGGCGAGACGTTCGCGGTGCCGAACACGCAGACGCCGCCACCGGCTGTGCAGGAGCCGACGATCGGTCGCATCGACCCCGCCTTCTCCCCGGTCGCCGCCGTGATCTGCGGACGGGAGGTCCGGCCGGGGCCCAACGGCGGCCAGGAGCAGATCGCCACCGAGCGACGCGCCGAGGAGATCGCACCGTTGCTCACGGCGCTCCGCCTGCCCAACGAGCAGGCCGGCGGGGAGGTCGCCTGCACCCTCGACCTGGTCATCCCGCCATGGTTGGCCCTGCTGGACGACCGGGGACGCTGGCTGCGGCCACACATCCCGACGGACTCCTGCGGTAAGCCGCGCGCCGAGGTGATCGACGCGCTGGCCGGGCCGCAGTGGACCACGGTGGACACCCGTACCATCCGGCAGATCGAATCCGCGGCGGCCGAGGCCGCCGGATGCGCGCAGCAGTGGACGGACATGGTGTGGGTGGAGACCCGGAACGGTAACCCCGGTCCGGTCGCCCGGCCGGCCGCTGGACCGCTGCGCCTCTGCGTCTACCAGGTGCCCGCGTCGCTCCAGGACGGCGACAAACCGGCGGGCGACTTCGTGTACGGCGGGCCGCTGCCGGCCGAGCGCCAGGCGGGTGTGCTCCGGGCGCTGTCCAACCGCCGGGCGGTGGTCGACTGCGACATCCCGGCGACCCGCTTCGCGGTGCTGCGCCCACTCGACGGGGCAGGCCCGGACCGGTACGTGGAACTCGACGGTTGCCGACGGTTCCTGGTCGCGCCAGCGACGGGTGGGGCGCAGCTCGGCCAGGGCGACGACGCGCTGGTCGCCCTGCTCGGGCCCGTCTGAGCCGGCTCGGCCGATTTGCGCCACCCACCCTGCCGGGGCGGGGACCACCGGTCGCTACTTCGACAGGGCCCGCTCCAGCTCGCTCTTGGACATCGACGAGCGGCCCCTGATGCCGCGCTGCTTGGCCTCGTTGTACAGCTGCTCCTTGGTGCGACCCTGGGCGCCGCTGTGGGAACG
This sequence comes from Micromonospora foliorum, assembly GCF_022229015.1. Taxonomy (GTDB): domain Bacteria; phylum Actinomycetota; class Actinomycetes; order Mycobacteriales; family Micromonosporaceae; genus Micromonospora; species Micromonospora foliorum. Next base: position 17,110 of record NZ_JAKKFF010000566.1, on the reverse strand, counting down.
CTTACCGCCACGGTGCCCGGACGACACGTCGTTGCGGGAGGACCGGCTCGCCGTGCGGGACTCACCCGAGCGGGCCCGTTCCTTGTTGACCGTGCGGGCCGCGATCTCCTTCGCCCGCCCGGAGGAGGCGCCGCGCTGCTGCGCGCTCTCCTTGATGTGCTCGTACTGCCGTTCTCTCTTCGGGCTTGATCCTGCTGGCATCGGTGCCTCCCACCTCCGCTGTCGAGTGCGGTCCAGACCCGGCTCGCGCTTCTGACTGCCATCGGCACTTGCGAGCCGCGGCGTGGTGTTCACGCTGTCTGAGGACGATGCCCCGGCGTCCGGGGGGTCAAACGAGTGCCCCCGAGCCGATCCGGCTGCACCTTCGGGGAGGTTCCACTCGGCGTCGTATAGTTGTCGCCGCAGCCGACGCCTCGGCGTCGGTCAGTCAGCGTCCAGCAGCGGGCGCCCGGGCTCGGTTGGCGAGTCCGTGCGGCGCCCCGTGCTCGCGGTGCGCCATCACCACGCGCGCTGCCGTCGCCTTCCTGCAACCGGTACGCGCCCCGGGCACGAGGACCTTGAAGTCATGGCACAGCAGCCCATTGATCCCAATGCGGCGATCTCCGAACTCGGCCAGATCAAGCTCGGCGAAACCGACCTGTCCGGGGTGTTGACCCAGGTGTCCGAGCTGGCACGACGCACGATCCCCGGTGCGCAGGAGGTGTCGGTGACTTTGCTGAAGCAGGAGAGTGCGCACACCGCCGCGTTCAGCGGTGAGATGGCCCTGCGACTCGACGAACTGCAGTACGAGCATGGCCAGGGTCCGTGTCTGGAGGCGGCCAGAGACGCCGCCGTCGTGTCCGTCCCGAACATGTCCGAAGAGGTCCGCTGGCCGCAGTGGGCGGCGCAAGCCGTGCAGGGCGGAGCTCACAGCTCACTGTCGATCGGGTTCCCGATCCAGGAGTCCGTGCTCGGTGCGCTGAACATCTACGGGGCCGAAGCGGGTGCCTTCGACGAGGACGCGGTCACCCTCGCACAGACATTCGCGGGGTACGCCGCCGTCGCCCTCGCCAACGCCCACCTCTACGACGCCACCGCCACCCTGGCCGCACAGATGCAGTTGGCCATGCAGAGCCGGGCCGTCATCGAGCAGGCCAAGGGCATCATCATGGGCGAACGCCGCTGCACCCCCGACGAGGCGTTCGCCGTCCTCGCGAAGGTTTCCCAGGACTCCAACCGCAAGTTGCGGGAGGTCGCCGCCGCTCTGGTGGAGAGGGCCACCCGGCCGCAGAGTGTCAAGCGTGATCGCGGTGGGTCAGGCAACCTGCCGTAGGCGGTGGGCAACGGGCTGTGGTGCCGCCGAAAGTGGCCGCCCACCAGCGCAGCGCCGGCTGAGCTCGGCCAGGGACGGCCGTGCCGACTGGCGGCCGACTGCCCAGCCGGTTATCGTCGAGGTTGGTCAAGCCATGCGCCAATCCTGTTACGGATTTCAACAGGAAGCGTGTGCTCCTATGACTGAGCGTTCCTGGTTCTCCCAGAGCCACTTCGACAGTTTCCCGACGCCGGTCAGCCTCAGGCAGGTCACGCCAGCGCCGCTCGCCGACAGCCAGCGGGATGGCCGTCTCGACGTGGACACCTCCGGGCTGTCGTTCCAGGTGACTCGCTACACCGAACCCACGAACCTGTCCGCGACCGTCTCGGCCGACCGGATGGTCGTCGCCCCGGTGGGGTACGTCGACATGGACACCGCGCCACGCCTGGCGACGGCTCTGATGAACGCGATCGACAGCCATCCCGAAGTCTGCTGCGACCTGAGCGGCGTCGGCTTCTTCAGCGCCGCGGGTGTGCACGTACTCCTGGTGGCGCGCGACCGGGCGAACCGGGTCGGCTCCCGCTTCTCGATCAGAGGCGCCACGGGAATCACCCAGCGGGTGCTGCGGATCACCGGGGTGGAGCGCCTGCTCCTGGGTCCCGAGCAGGACACCGGTCCAATCGCCCGGCTCGGCTGATCCGCGGTGCAGGACCCGTGCTGCCGCCATGCGGTGGCATCACCAGGTGTCGGGGCGGTCGAGATCGCGGGCCGGCCGGTACCCGCCGAGGACCGCCAAGCCCTCCGCCTCGGTGTAGCCGTTCCCCCAACCCTTGCGGAACGCCTCGACGAGGCACGGTTCGACGGCCATCTCCAGCACGTCACTGCCTTGCCGGCGTACCCGGTAGGGGCCGGCGACGAGATCCCCGGGCCGGGCCTCGTCGCCGTCCGGGGCGAGTTGCGCCCGAACCGTCAGCCAACGGCCGGATGCGTCACCGACCACCAGCGAGCCCTCGACGAAGGAGTCCCGCGCCGACCGGCTCAGCGTGACCGAGCACTCCAGCAGCCGTCCGTCGGGCGGCAGCGACCCCAGGCGGAACGGCACGACGCAGCGGTGGGCACCGTCGAACCGGACCCGGCCCGCCGTACCCGTCGCATCGTCACGGGTGGTCGCGTACGTATCGAGCTGGGCCCAGAGCCCGTCGGCGGGTTGCCAGCGGACGAACCACAGCTTCCGGTCGCCGGACGGATCGAACCAGGCGAACCCCGGGCGGTCGCCGACCCGTACCTCGGTCCGTGCCTGCGGTCGCCCCTCCGAGGACAACGTCTGCTGGAGCCCGTCCAGCAACACCTCGGTGCGGGCCAGCACGAAACGGGCCTGACCGCTCGGCCCCCGGAACTCGACGCTCTCGACGCCCCGCCCGGTGCGCCACGTCGCGGAGTCGGCATCGCTGACCAGGGCATCGGTCGAGAAGTGCACCGTCGCGGGATCGGCGCCGACCTCCTCGGGGCGTACGGTCGCATCGCTCTGCGCGTCCGGCAGCATGAGCGCCGCGGCCGGCATGACCGGGTCGTCAGTGCTCCGACCGGCCGGCATCGCCAGAACCACCGAGGTGAGCGCGACACACGCCGCTGCCACGCCCCCGGCCATCAGCCCCCGCCGCCGCAGTCGCAGCCGCCGGCCGCGATGCCGGGCCTGTTCCACGATCGGTGTCGGGTCGACGTCACCGCCCGCGCGATGCCTCAGCGTCGTGGCGAGCTGCTCATCGAGGTCACTGAACATCAGAGCTCTCCTGCCCGTGCGGGGGTTGCCGCAACCTGCCGTTGACGCAGCGCCGCCAGGGCACGCCTCGCGTGGGTGCGAACCGTCCCGGCCGAACAGGCGAGGATCTCGGCGATCGACGTGTCGTCCAGATCCTCGTAGTAGCGCAGCACGATCACGGTGCGCTGACGCGCCGGCAGCTCGCAGACCAGCCGCCACAGTGCGTCGCGCTCGGCGACCCCGGTGGCCTCGTCCACGTCACCCGCCCGATCGAGCACCGCGGCGACGGAGATCTCGCGATTGCTCCGCCGACGCCACCACGAGTTGTGGGTGTTGACGAGCATGCGCTGGACGTAGGCGTCCGGCCGATCCGTCCGGGAGATGCGCCCCCACCGGGCGTACGCCCGGGCGAGGACATCCTGAACCAGGTCCTCGGCTCGGTGCTCGTCACCGGTCAGCAGCCGGGCGAGCCGCACCAGCGCCGACGTGCGGGCGAACGCGTACTCCTCGAACGTCACGCCCTATTAACGCCGTAGGTCGGCCAGCCCGTAGACACCTGCCGGGCACTTTGTGCGCAGCGGGCCCGTGGCGCGCCTACTTCTCGCTGACGTAGGTGCCCCGCTGCGGCACAGTCATCACCAGTCCACGCTCTCGCAGGAGGCGCACTGCCGCGCGGACCGTGCCGCGAGCGACGCCGTACTCCTGCTGAAGCGTGGATTCACTCGGGATGGGTCGCCTGGGTGGCAGCTCCCCGGTCTCAATTCGCTTGGCGATCACGTCTGCGAGCTGAACGTAGATCGGCGTCGGAGACAGTGGATCGATCATGGACGCAACCTAGGGGACGTCTATAGACGTTCAAACCTTCGGTACGTCTATAGACGTACAGGGACGTACAACGCTACGGTCGTCGTCAGGGCGACGCACCGTAGGAGGTCGGATGCGAAGGGTCCGTTTCGACGACTACCTACTGTCAGTGGCGCTGACCCTGGCGCGGCGTCACCGTCCGGCATGGAGCTGGGAATGTTGGCGCTACGTGTGCCGCTGCGGTGCCGAGCTTCCCTGCCGGTTCCGGCACCGCGTCCCGATCAATCGAGGGCACTGGCCCGGTGAAGATCAATGACGAAGCACGGACCAATCCTGCCGCTCTGGCTGTGCGAGACGTGCCATCGGCCTTGGCCCTGCGTTCCACGCCGCGATGAGCTGCTGGGCGAGCACGCCGACACCCCACTCTCGCTGGCCCTCTACATGGGCGCGTGCCTGGTGTCCGCCCGGACGGACATGAGCTGGGCCCCGCCGGAGGCCCTCCGGCACCGCTTCCTCGGTTGGATGCCGTGACCGGGCTCAACTCCGGCGATGTGGTGCTGATCGGGTCGGCGTGTTCGGTGCAGTTCAGCGGCGAACGGGCGCTCCGGCTTCGGCTCGTCTCAATCGGCAGCGTCGACCCGTACGACGGCTGGGTGTGGTTGACGGGCTACGTCCTCGACGCGAAGGGCGCAGCTACCGACAAGCGAGAGGTGTACGTCCAGCGTGCGGGCATCGTCGTCGAGCAGGAACATCCCGGTTCGCCGCCGCCCGGCCGGAACGTCGCCCAGGCCCGCACGAGCCCCCCACGGCTACGAAAGTCGCCGCAGTCCGCCCTTCCATGAGGTCAGAGTTGTTGGACGATCTGGATCGGGTTGCCGTCCGAATCGGCCGTCCAGGCGATCAGCAGACGATCGAGCCACCGGTGCGGTGCGGCCAGTGCGGGGGCGCCGTTCGCCGTGAGTTCGGCGTACGCGGCCGCGGTGTCGTCGGTCCAGAGGATCACGGCGGCCCGCTGGCCCTGGGGCGCAGGGTCGAGCCCGTGGTCGTCGCGGGTGGAGGCCACCGAGGCGATGCCGATCTTGTAGCCGTCGAGCACGAGATCGATGTGGATCGGCTCGCCCTCGGCCGGCACCCGGAAGGTCTCGGTGAAACCGAGACCGGCGTAGAACTGGGCGGCGCGGGAGACGTCCTCGCTGAAGAGGATCACCTGAGGAGTGCGGAACATCGTCACCACCCGACGCTACGAATTTCCGTCACATGCGCTGCTGTCGGCCCCGGCTAGAGACAGATCCAGCAGTAGATGTTGTCCCCGCTCGTGCCTGCTCTGCGGGCCAGCCCAACGAACTCGCGCAAGCGCGACAGCATGACCTCCGGCTGAGTATCGCTGTAGTGGGACAGCTCCTCGATGTGTGACCACCGGTCGGCCAGGTCCGGCAAGCGGTCATCCGGGATCTCGGCAAGCGCATCCCGGGCGCGTTCGCTCAGTACGACGACCCAGGGGCCTTCGTACTCAAGGTCCTCACCAACACCCTCCGGCCAGACAAGTTGATCCCCGATCACATCGGTGCCCCACGGCCTGCCGAGGGCGAACGATACGACCTTGCCGAGGGCGACGGACGGATCGATTCCCTTGCCATCCACGGCGTCCTCGACCGGGGAGTCTCCCTCTCGCACCACCGGGCCGCCATCGATGGCAGCCATCAGCTCAGCGACAGCCTCGTCGTCAGAAGCACGGAAGTAGTCGTACAGAACACCCACAGCGCCTCCGATCGACTGCCATGCCGCGACCCTGTAGGGCGGCCGAGAGAACATACAGCCCGCCGCGAGGGGAGTCCGGTAGCCATCACGGTCCGGGGTGGGACACCCACCTTGAGGCTGCCTTCGTGGTCGGTGTTGTGGGCACCGGCCAGTCTCGGCTGCTACGCCGGTCAGCTACCCCGTCGTCCTCGCCGTCGGCGCTTGGCACTACGGGGCGTTGGCTGCGCATTGCCCTACTGATCTCGCGCACGACGCCACCCGCGACGGTCCAAGCTCACGGATGGCTGTACTGGCGGGGCTATCTCCGTCCCCGGAGAAAATCTATGTGCGAAGCGCTAGACATTCGCGCCGTTGGCAACTAAGGTTCCTGGAGTCGAGAGCAGAGCTAACAAAGACGCTGACGTTGCCGCCCCGCACGAGGGCGAAGGAGCGGGCCAGGAAGTTTGCAAGTCCCGCTCAGCTTGGCGGCAGACATTTGCCGTAGTCAGGTAGTACGCAGAAGGGCGTGTGACAGCGGGTGGGGCCAACGCTTGTTCAGGGCTTCACCCGAGGTAAGGAGAGTTCGTCGCACGTGTTGGGGCCACGAAGTCGCGTGGGGCTCGGACACCGACGGACAGCACGGAGTACGCATAGGAAAGCAGAGGCAAGGGAGGGCATTACACCGTTGGATCGCCCGCTGCCAGTCGCGTTCGTGGGCTGGGTGCGGACACCGCAGTTTCCCTCGAACGAGAGGTGGTCTCCGGTCACGCTTACGCGATCCTCGCACCCGAAGCCGTCCCTGACGGCCGGTGCGGATAAGACAAGCCGACGTTCTGTCGGTAGATGGTGTTCCTGACCCACAACCCTTGGGCCCCGGTGCTTTCGAGCACCGGGGCCCTCGTGACGGAGGTTCCATGGCTCAACCCGACGACATGCTCGACGATGAGGACTACCCGGCCTACACGATGGGCCGTGCCGCCGAGATCCTCGGCTGCTCGCAGGACTTTCTACGCCGACTCGGCGATGCGAAACTGATCGACCCACAGCGCTCCAGTGGAGGGCACCGCCGCTACTCCCGCTACCAACTGCGCCTTGCCGCGCGAGCTCGGGAGATGTGCGACCAGGGCACCGACATGGCCTCGGCCTGCCGGATCATCATCCTTGAGGACCAGCTCGAAGAGGCCCTTCGGCGCAATGAGCGCCACCAGCAGAGCTGAGCACACCCACCGAGCGGGCCTGCCCGCGAGGTGCAGCCGACCGCCATACGGTCCCTCCCGTCAGGGCAGGGGCCGTCTGTCGTCTGGGGAGGGTTCTCGGTCGTGTGGATGGGCGGAAGCTGAAGGTCAGCGGTGGTGCGCCCGGCAGGATTCGAACCTGCGGCCTTGGGATTAGAAGAAGATCGCGGACGACCGGTCAGGCCATCGCGCCCCTGCTCAGCCTGTCCTTGGGTGTCGGGTGTCGTCGGCCACTGCCGCTCTCCTTGGCTGTACGGATGGCTGTACGACCGGCCGGCGCTGGCTGTCTGATCCGTAGATTCCCAAGACCACGTTAAGGCCGTCCGATACCGTCCGCCTGCTCCTGGTCCTCAAGCGCGCTCGGCGACTCGATCGGGTCCGTCCCGTCCGGTCCAGTCCGCCCCGGTGGCTCCCACGCGTGGCTCCCAGACTGTCAGCTTGGGAATTTGTCGATGCACGGCCGTCCAATAAGCCCTCCGGCCAGATCGGCTCGGTCCTCGACGGCCTGGTCTGCTCCTGGCTGACCTACGCCAATTGAACGTTAATGGCACGTCGGTCCCACTATTGACCCCAGGTGGGAAGATCCTCCGATGCCGCTCACCTTTCCGTCGCATCCAGGTGTGGTGCTCCCGCTCAAGCTCTGGCGACCCCGATGGTTCGACGGTGTCGCGTTGACTACCGGGGCGGTCGCACCCGACATCAAATACGCGTTCCTCGGGATCGGACCGGAGTGGCAGAGCCACACCCTCACCGCACTGATGTGGTGGTGCCTGCCAGTGGCGCTGCTCGGCGCGTGGATCGTCCGCGCCACCGTCGCAACCCTCGCCGCGCACCTACCCCACCTCGGCCCGCTCGCGCTGCGCGACTACGGGGTGCTCGCCACAGTGCGCCGCCCCTGGCAGATCACCGCCGGATCGGCACTGCTCGGCGCGGCCAGTCACATCGCGTGGGACTACCTCACCCATACCGTGGCGTGGCTGCGCATCGTATTCGGCATCGACTGGGACCAGGTCAGCGACGTCGCCTGGTGGACCGTGTCCGACATTCCCAGCAGCCTTGTAGGCGCGCTGGTCACGCTCGGCGTCGCCGTCGTGGTCGGCCGCCGCCGGCTCCTTCGCGCCTGGCACGGGGACCCACCGCCGGTCCCCACCCGCCCGGCGGTGTTCTGGTCCGTCGCGGGCGCTGTTGCAATCGTCGGGTACGCCCTAACCCCGCTTTTGCCAGCCAAGGAGCTGCCATGGGCGACTACAGTACGGCTGCTGTGCATCACGGCCGGGGCGTTGCTCCTCGCCGCCCTGGCAGTGAAAGCAATGAACGCTAAGACCGCCCCCGCTGACACACGCACGGTGGCGCGTGGGAGTCATTCGGAAGCGCCACCCTCATCGCTGTAGCAGGTCTGCCGGCGCTGGGTGACTGGCGGATCTCTGAGGAGGGCCGGGGTTCGGGGCAGCGCCCCGAGGTCTTCGTGGACTTGTCGTCCGTCAGCGTGGCCGGCCGGCCCGGCCGATGCCGGCCGGAGGTCGCCAGCAGGCCGGGGCCGGGCCGGCGCGGCCCGCTTGCGGGCCGCCTTGATTACTAAGAGCCCAATTCGGCAAGCTGTCACCGTGATTTCTCAGCCGTCCGTCCAGTCGTTGTTCCTCGAAGCCATGGCCAACGGGGAAGTACTTGGAACAGGGACGGGATTCGTGGTAGAACACGGCAACCGTCCATATTTGATAACCAATTACCACGTCGCCGCAGGCCGCAGCCCGATCGACGGTCAGCCTCGGCATCGGAGCGGTGCGGTGCCGGACAAACTCCGAGTGTCTTACCTTTTACCGCCGATGCCAGGCCGGCTCTTCTGGGAAAGAACGATACGAAACCGTTCTTGACGTGGAGGAAGACCGCGCGCTTTGGCTTGAACATCCGACACATGGGCGGCTTGTAGATGTCGTCGCAGTTCCACTTGCCAACTCCGCCGGGACGGAGCTGCGCCCCTACGATCTCTCGGGCAGGGCGCCCGAAATAATGGTCGGCCCGTCCGACGGAGTAAGCATCGTTGGTTTTCCATTTGGCATAACTGGTGGGGGAAGGTTCGCTATATGGACGCGCGGATTCATCGCGAGCGAAAGGGACGTGGATTTCCATGACCTGCCGCGCTTCTTGATAGACGCGAGAACGCGTCCAGGGCAGTCTGGCTCTCCCGTCATTGCCTACAGCGCCGGTGGAATGACCTCGATGGCCGACAGGTCCACTGCAATCTTCGATGGGCCTGTGACAAATCTTCTCGGGATTTATTCTGGCAGGATCAATGAGCAGTCAGATCTGGGAATCGTATGGAAAGTTCGCGCAATCAAGGAGATCCTCGCTGCCCAAAAGCCCGGCGTTGCTGGCCTTTGACTCTGGGCATTCAAGTCGGTTTCTTTTGATGCAATGCGGTTGCAATATGCCTCATCCCTTCCGGACCTTCCGTAATGGCGTCGGCTCCTGCACTAAGAAGCCGTCTACGCTTTCCAGGCTTGTTGGCGAACCCGATCGTTCGTACGCCGGCTGCCTGTCCACCTTCAATGTCGGAGGTGGAGTCGCCCTGCAACTCGTGGCACCCAAGACGGAGCGGTCCCGGCGGACGGTTCCGGTGCCGGCGCAGACCGTCGCCCTCTTCCGCGCGCATCGCCCGCAGCAAGCCGCGGATCGGTTGGCGGTGGGGGAGCGGTGGCAGGACCACGGCCTGGTCTTCCCGTCCAAGGTCGGTACGCCGATGGACCCGGACCACATTCGACCGGACGTGGCACAAGATCCGGGCGGCGGCAGGCCTCGACTGGCTGCGTCTGCACGACCTACGGCACGCCGGCGCGACGTTCCTGCTCGTCTCCGGTGCCTCGCCCCGAACCGTGATGAAGGTGCTTGGGCACAGCCAGATCGGGCTGACGATGAACACCTACGCTCATGTCCTGCCGGAGATCGAGCGGGCAGCCGCGGACGAGGCCGCGAAGCACCTCTTCGACTGACTTGGCTGTACGAATGGCTGTACGGAGGCCGTGGTGATCGTCTCGACCGGGAGCGGGAAGCCGCTGGCCTGCGGTGTGAGTGGTGCGCCCGGCAGGATTCGAACCTGCGGCCTTGGGATTAGAAGTCCCCTGCTCTATCCGCTGAGCTACGGGCGCGTGTGGCGTGGATGCCGCGCCCAGAGGGTACCGCCGTCCCACTGCCCGACGGCGAAAAGGGTGCCCGCGTCCACGTTGCCGAGCAGAGTCTCACGTCCACCGCGTAGCGGGCATCCGGGTTACCGCGGACCGGCCTCGCCGCGGACCGTACCTTTGGCTGGTGTTGCTGGATTCCGACGCCGAGAGCGACGTCGCCTACGAGCTGTGCCAGGTCGTCGGTCGCGCCATCCTGCCGTACCGGTCATCGGGCGAATTCGGTACCGCGTTCTTCTATCAGGGCGGCGACGACCCGGTGGGGGAGTCGCTGTTGACGGCGGCCGACCTGGTGGGCGCTTCGGGTGGTGAGTTGGGGCTGCGAGCGAGCGTCACCGAGCCGACGGGGGTGGCCCCGGCCGTCATATCCGAGGCCGAGATCGTGCCCGGGTGGGCCCGCTTCGCGGGTCACGGGGTCGCGGTGTTGCCGACCGCTGGCCTGCACCGGTACGCCGGCGACGGCGGCTGGCGGTGGCGCGTCCAGCCGGTGCCGGCGGGGATCGCCGCCGGGCCCGAGGTGCTCGCCCGCCTCGGCGCCGAGGCCAGTTCCGCTTTCGTGCTGGCCCATGGGGTACGCGAAGACGGGTCGCGGCCGCTGGAGGTCGCGATCGAGCGAGTGGTCCGCGACGGGGACGCCGTGCTGATCACCACGGAGCTGCCGCCGGGGTACGTCGGCGCGCCGGTCTTCATCGTCCAGGCCGCCGCCACCGGCGAGGTTGCCCCGTACTGCCTGGGCCTGGTCCTGCCCGGCGTCGGCGAGCATCCGGTGGCGACCTTCGACCGGATCCGTGCCGTCCTTCCGGCGACGCCCGGCGACGTCTGAGCCGCGACGCCGTCCGGCCTGGTCAGCGGCCCGGCGTCGCCCCCGCCGCGTCGACCGTCTGCGTGTTGGTCGGCGCGGCGTCAGCTCGGGCCGCGTCGGTTGGCGCGGCGTCAGCTGGGGCCGCGTTGGTAGGTGCGGCGTCCGCTGGCGCCGCCTCTGACCGCGCGGCGTCGGTCGGTGGAGCGTCGGCCGGGGCGGTGGGGCCGGCGGCGAGGAACGCCTCGGCCCAGCGACCCACCTCGTCGAAGACCTTCTTCCGTACGGCGGGGCCCGAGAGGGTGAGGTCGTGCAGCCCGCCGTCGAAGCGGGCCAGGGTGACGTGGCGACCGAGGCGGGGCGCGTAGCGGACCATGTGCTCGACGTCCAGTACGGCGTCGGCCAGGGTCGCGTTGTCGTGCCACTTGGTGCCCCGGAAGGACCGGGTCGAGCAGGCCAGCAGTACCGGCACCTGGATGTCCAGCCCGGCACGGAGCCGGCGTTGCCCGGTGCGGATCGCGTTCAGCCAGCCGGCCCGGACCGGGAACCCGGCCAGCGGCTTCCACGCCAGGTCGTAGGTCCACTCGCCGCGGTGGTCGGAGTGGATGCTCTCGCCGTACACCGTGCCCAGCCCGAACGGCAGGATGCGGTGCGGCGCCCTGCGGCCCAGCCGCGACGCGGCGGCCGCGAGGGGTCGGCGCACCGCCCAGGGGGCGTTCAGGTCGAAGAAGGGGCTGTTGAGCACCAGGCCGTCGATGGTGCCGGTGTCGCGGCGGGCGTCCGCCCAGAGCGAGATGATCAGGCCGCCGGTGGAGTGGCCCATCGTCAGCAGGGTGTCGTGCCCGTCGTCCTTGCGGATGATCTCGGCCGCGGCGTCCAGCTCGGGGAAGTAGTCGCTGATGTCGTGGCAGAAGTTCGGGGTCTGGCCCGGGAGCAGGCTGCGACCGTATTTGCGCAGGTCGAGCGCGTAGAAATCCCAGCCTCGCTCGGCGAAGAAGTCGGCCAGATGGGTCTGGAAGAAGTAGTCGACGAAGCCGTGTACGTAGAGCACGGCCCGCCCGGTGGGGCGCTCGGCCCGCCGCCGGACCACTGTCGCGACAACGGGGCCCTCGTCGTCAGTGCCCAGGTCGATCGTCTGCCGCTCGTACGGCGGCCCCAACACGTCCGGTTCCACGAACGCGACGCTACGCCGCCAACCTACCCAGCGGTAGCCCGCGCCCGTTCCCCTCGCCCCGCCCTCCGCCTCGCCCGGCCCTCCCGCGTCGCCCGGCCCCGCGCCCCGCCCCCGCCCCCCGCGTCGATCATGGAGTTGTGGGGTCTCGCAAAAGGGGTGGTTGCGGATCTAACGCCCACCACAATTCCATGATCGACTGAGCGGCGGTGGGGCGGGCGGAGCGGGGCGTGGGGTCAGACCGTTTCCGCGTCGGCGCGGAGGGCCGCGTCCTCGGACTCGTCGGCCTCAAGCTGTGGCTGGGGGACGTCGCGCAGGTGCTTGTTGTGCCGGGGCTCCTGGCGGGTCTTGGCATCGTTGAGCCGACGCCGCAGGTCGTCACGGACGTCGTTGAGGGCGGCGTGCAGGTCCTCCTCCGCGGAGGTGGTGACGATCTTCTGCCGACCGGCGATCCAGCACTCCAGGGTGACCTTCTGCCCGCGCGCCTCCCGGTCCTTCACCGACACCTCCAGCTCGGTGGCGTCAGCGTGGAAGCCGGCGAGCCGGGCGTCGAGGGTGGCGAACTGCTCGGCGATCCAGTTGCGGTCGCCCTGCGAGAACCCGGCGCCCACCCGCAGGCACTCAGCAACGGTGGCCGGGTTCGCCACGGCGCTCATCGCTGCGCCTCGGAAGCGTTCGCGGAGCCGATGGTAGTGATCGTCATGGCGCTGACCTCTCGTCGACGTGGAGCTGTCGGTGGTGCGTTGATCAAGTCCTTACCCAGTTCGGGCGGCCTGGGAAACCGTCGACGGCGGGTCGGGCGGGTCGGACGTACCACATCCGGGCGTGATCAGGGCGTTGTCCACAGGTGGGTTCGTCATCCACAGGTCGGGGATGGCCGCTCGCGTCGGGCGCCCTCGGTGCCGATGCTCGGTGTCGAGTCGACTCGCGCTGGCAGGCCCCGATCCCCTTGGAGGGACGATGTTCGACACTTACGTGACAATCGTCGGCAATGTGCTGACCACGCCCGAGTGGCGGCGTACGACCCAGAGCAACACCCTGGTGGCCAACTTCAAGGTCGCATCCACCGCCCGCCGACTTGATCGGGACAGCGGCCGGTGGGTTGACGGCAATTCGCTTCGCGTCCGCGTCAACTGCTGGCGCAAGCTCGCGGAGGGAGTGGCGGCCTCCGTCATGGTCGGCGATCCGGTGGTGGTCTGCGGGCGGCTCTACACCCGCGACTGGACCGACGACGCCGGCAACCACCGCACGCTCTACGAGCTGGAGGCGGTCGCCGTCGGCCACGACCTGTCCCGGGGCCGGGCGCGGTTCCTGCGCAACCGGCCGAGCATGACCACCAGCACCGTGGAGGACACGGAGGCCGAGAGCCGGGTGCACGGCGAGCCCACCGAGCCGGTGCCGGCCGGGCAGGCACCCGTCCTGCCCGACGACCGTCCGCTGGACGACGACTTCGAGCTGCCCGACTACGCCGAGCTGCGGACCAGCCCGTTCGGCAACGTCCCGGAGGACGACGACAGCTCCCCGGGCGGCGGGATCTCCTCGGGCAGCGGTGTCTCCTCGGGCAGCGGTGTCTCCTCGGGAAGTGGGGTCTCCTTGGGCGGCGGGCTCTTTGGTGACGACGGAGGGCTGCCGAGCGGCGGGCAGGTCGAGCAGGCCAACGTCCCGCCCGGCCTCGACGACGAGTTGGCCCCTCCGCCCGAGGCGGACGACGACAACGCCGACGGTGACCTGGACGTCGAGTTGGGGCCGGTGCCCGACGAGGGACAGCCGGAGCCGGCGCAGCCCGGTCGAGGGCGGCGCGGTCGGGGCCGGATCCCACAGCCAGCCTGACCGATCGGCTCGGCCGACCCGCGTCGGCTCGGCCACCGCGGGTCGGTCGGCGGTCGAGCTGCCTGAGGCTCGGTATCAGTTGCGGGTGCTGCGGCTGCGGCTGCGGCTGCGGCGAAATGGCACCAGACGGTGCGGTGCGGTCCGGTGCGGTGCGCCGCTGCACGGTGCGGCGCGCCGCTGCACGGTGCGGCGCGACACGACGGGGGCGGGGTGGCGGCGCGACGAGCGTTGTCACCCCGCGTGACGGGCGTCGACGTGGCTGCGACGTGGTCTTGTAGCCCTCCAGCGCGGCCCCGAAGTTGGTGAGCCGGGCCTGCCTACCTGTTCGCTTCAGTGGTTCTCGTGGCCGGTGGGGGACCGTGGGTTCGGCTCGTTCACTGGGTGCTCGTCTAGGCTGGCCGGCCGGAGGTGGTGCGGGTGCGACGGACAGCGCCGATGGCGAACGCGGTGGGGCTGCTGGCCGGGTACGCGCTGGACAGGCTGCTCGGCGACCCCCGCCGGTGGCACCCGGTGGCCGGCTTCGGGCAGGCAGCAGGTGCGCTGGAGCGCCGCCTCTACCGCCCGGACCGGACGGCGGGTACGGCGTTCACCGCGCTGGCCGTCGGGGGGCCCGTGCTGCTCGGGGCGGTCGCCGCGGCGGCTACCCGGCACCGGCCGGTGACCCGGGCTCTGCTCGTGGCGGCCGGCACCTGGACCGTGCTGGGCGGTCGCACGCTGCGGCACGAGGCGACCGTCATGGGTCGTACGCTGCGCGACGGTGACCTGCCCGCTGCCCGGCGACGCCTCGGTCACCTCTGCGGACGGGACCCGTCGACGTTGGGCGAGTCGGAGTTGGCCCGTGCCACCGTCGAGTCGGTCGCGGAGAACACCTCCGACGCGGTCGTCGCTCCGCTGCTCTGGGGTGCGGTCGCCGGCCTGCCCGGGCTGCTGGGCTACCGCGCCGCGAACACCCTCGACGCGATGGTCGGGCACCGGTCGACGCGCTACGCGAGGTTCGGCACCCCGGCCGCTCGTCTGGACGACGCGCTCAACCTCGTGCCGTCCCGGCTGACCGGGCTGCTCACCATCGCCGTCGCGCCGGTCGCGCACGGGGACCGCCAACGCGCCTGGCAGGTGTGGCGGCGGGACCGAAACGACCACCCGAGCCCCAACGCCGGTCAGTGCGAGGCGGCGATGGCCGGTGCGCTCGGGGTCCGCCTCGGTGGCCGCAACGTCTACTTCGGGCGCTCCGAGGTGCGGCCGTTTCTCGGCGACGGTCCCCGCCCGGAGGCGCGGCACCTGAAGCGGGCCGCCCGGATCTCCGGCGCGGTGGGGCTGGCCGCCGTCGGGCTGGCCGCCGCGTACCCGGTGACCCTCGGCCGGCTGGTTGGCGCCGTGAGTAGGCGTGCCCTGATCGGCGCCGTAGGTCGGCGAGGGCTGGTAGCTGCGGCCGGAGGGCGCGGGCTGGCCGGCGTGGCTGGAGCATTCCGGCTGGTCGGTTCCGGCGAGCGCGGGCTGCCGGCCGCCGGCAAAGGCACGGCTATCGGCACGGGCGGGGCAGTCGGCACGGGCGGGGCAGTCGGCGTGGACGGGGGCGTCGGGGTGCGGCGGGGGAACAGGCGGTGAGCGGCGGGCTGCTGGTGGCCGGCACGACGTCCGACGCTGGCAAGAGCGTGCTCACCGCGGGCATCTGCCGCTGGCTGCACAGGCAGGGCGTGAAGGTGGCGCCGTACAAGGCGCAGAACATGTCGAACAACTCCGCGGTGGTCGTCGGGCCGGACGGGCGGGGCGGCGAGATCGGGCGCGCCCAGGCCATGCAGGCTGCGGCGTGCGGGCTCGCACCCGACCTGCGGTTCAACCCGGTGCTGCTGAAGCCGGGCAGCGACCTGGCCAGTCAGGTGGTGCTGCTTGGCGAGGCGGTCGACACGATCACCGCCGGCACCTTCCGGCAGTTGCGTCCCCGGCTCGCCGAGACCGCGTACGGGGCGCTGGCCGAGCTGCGCGAGATGTACGACGTGGTGATCTGCGAGGGCGCGGGCAGCCCTGCGGAGATCAACCTACGGGCCGGCGACTACGTCAACATGGGGCTGGCCCGGCACGCCAACCTGCCCACCATCGTCGTCGGCGACATCGACCGGGGTGGTGTCTTCGCCTCGATGTTCGGCACCGTGGCCCTGCTCGACCCGGCCGACCAGGCGCTGATCGCCGGCTTCGTGATCAACAAGTTCCGGGGTGACCTCGGGCTGCTCCAGCCGGGTCTGGACATGCTGCGTCAGGTCACCGGCCGCCCCACGTACGGGGTGCTGCCCTGGGCACTGGACCTGTGGCTCGACGCGGAGGACTCACTCGCCTACGGCCGGGTGCTCGGCCGACCCGCCGCCCCGCACGGCAGCGAATGGCTGGATGTGGCCGTCGTGCGCCTACCCCGGATCAGCAACGCCACCGACGTGGAGGCGCTCGCCACCGAGCCGGGGGTCCGGGTACGGCTCACCATCGAACCGGCCGAGCTGGCCGCCGCCGACCTGGTCGTCCTGCCCGGCTCCAAGTCCACCGTCGCCGACCTCGCGTGGCTGCGTGAAACCGGCCTCGCCGACGCGGTGGCCGCCCACGTGGCGGCCGGCAAGCCCCTGCTCGGCCTCTGCGGAGGTTTCCAGATGCTCGGCCGCGCCATCCACGACCCGGTCGAGAGCCGGCAGGGCAGCATCCCGGGGCTCGGTCTGCTGCCCATCGAGATCACCTTCGATCCGCGCAAGACCGTCCGGCAGTCGGTGGGCACCGGTCACGATGGCCTTCCGGTGCGTGGTTACGAGATCCACCACGGGTACGTCTCCCACGCCGACCCCAGCCTGACCCCGCTGCTGACCGGCGACGACGGTGTCGGAGAGGGAGCCGTGCTCGGCGCGGTGCACGGCACGCACTGGCACGGGGCGTTCGAGTCCGACGGGTTCCGGCGGTGGTTCCTCACCGAGGCGGCTCGCCTGGCCGGCCGCAGCGGGTTCCGGGTCGCACCGGCCACCAGCTTCGCCGCCGCCCGGGAACGCTCACTCGACCTGCTAGGCGACCTGGTCGAGGAACACCTCGACACCGACGCCCTCTGGCGTCTCATCGAAGCCGGCCCGCCCGCCGGCCTCCCCTTCATCCCACCCGGGTCACCGTCCTGACCCGGCTCACCGTCTTGACCCGGCTCACCGTCCCATGGGGAGTGCGCGGGCCGAACCGCGCATGATCGTGCTCGATCCTTGTTGTAGGGGCCTCGCCCACGCGAGGAGGGGCCTGTTTCCTGGATCTAGCGCGATCTTGAGCCGGGCCGCCCGCCCGGGCCGCCCAGC
>NZ_JAKKFF010000565.1 GCF_022229015.1 Micromonospora foliorum | reverse complement strand
CCTTCGAAGGTCCCTGCGCCCCATCATGCGCGGTCTACCCAATCAGCTGTAGACCTCGAACTCGAACAGCGAATATCCCCAGGCCGTGGCGCGGGCCGTACCGTTGATCCGCACGTAACGACCCGTGGCGGCCAGCGCGGTGTTGTCGTCCACCCCACCGTCACCACCGGCGATCGTCCGGGCTGTGGTCCAGGTTGTCCCGTTGGCCGACGTCTGGATCTGGTACCCCGAGCCGTACGCTCCCTCCCAGGTCAACTTGACCCGATTGATGGGGTACGACTGGCCGAGATCCACCTGGATCCACTGCGGGTCGGCGAAGGCACTCGCCCACCTGCTGGTCAGCGAACCGTCCACCGCGGCGGAGGCCGGGTAGGCGACCGCCTCGGTGCTCGACGCGCTCGCCGGCTTGTTCAACGCCAGGTTGCCCGCAGGCGGCTGTACGACGCCGCCGCCGTAGACCTCGAACTCGAACAGCGAATATCCGTAGGCGGTGGCGCGGGCCGTACCGTTGATCCGCACGTAACGACCCGTGGCGGCCAGCGCGGTGTTGTCGTCCACCCCACCGTCGCCGCCGGTCACCGTCCGGACCGTGGTCCAGGTGGTCCCGTTGGCCGACGTCTGGATCTGGTACCCCGAGCCGTACGCCGCTTCCCAGGTCAGCTTGACCCGGTCGATGGAGGTCGACTGGCCGAGGTCCACCTGGATCCACTGCGGATCGCTGAAGGTGCTCGCCCACCTGGTGGTCAGCGAACCGTCCACCGCAGCCGAGGCCGGGAATGTGCCGGACTCCGTGCTCGACGCCGTCACCGGCTTGTTCAACGCCAGGTTCCCCGACGGCGGTTGCGTGGTGCCGGAGGTGAACGTGAAGTCGTCGATGTCGAACAGCGATCCCGCGCCACCGGTGAACACCAGGTACAGCTGGTGCGTTCCGGCGGGTGGGCTGATCGTCCCGGTGACGTCGGCCCACGTCTCCCAGCCACCGGTCGGAGCGACCTGCACCGTGCCGGCCACCGGGCCGGTCGGTGAGTCGACCCGCACGGTCAGCGTGCCACCGACGCCGGCCGAGGCGACCCGCGCCTTGATACCGGTGACGCCGGCCAGGTTGTACGGCGTGAAGGAGATCCAGTCGCCGTTCTCGATGTACCCGATGGCGTTGCCGCCGTGGGCGCTGGGCTTGGCGGCGAGTTGGACGCCGTTCATGGTGCCGAAGTGCTCGGCCTGCCGGGTCCGCGGTTGCAGCACGTGCTGGTCCTGGACCGCGACCCCGCTGACCGGGGTGTACACCGCGGCGAGCACTCCGAAGATGTTCGCGGACGCGTCGTGCTCACCGTCCACCGTGGTCTGGATCGACCCGGTGCAGCCGTTCTTGCTGGTGATCGGGTGACCATGACTGTCGTGGCCGAGGATGTAGTTGAGCTGGACCCGGCTGCAGTCGATGGTGCCGGCGTTCGGATCGGTGACCCTCACCTCGTAGGGCACCAGGTCGCCGAACTGGAACACCGATCCGTCGGCCGGTGTGATCAATTCGATGGATGGTCGGCCGACCCCGATGACGGTACTGGCCGTCGAGGTTCTGCCGCTGGGGTCCCGTACCGTCAGCGTCGCGGTGTACTCGCCGTTCGCCGGGTAGGTGAACGTCGGGTTGGCCGCCGTGGAGTCGGTGCTGCCGTTGCTGGTGAAGTCCCAGGCGTACGTGATCGGGTCGCCGTCCGGGTCGTTGCTGCCCGCCGAGCTGAACTGCACGGCCAGCGGCGCCGCGCCGGAGGACGGGGTGGCGCTGATCTGCGCGATCGGTGCCCGGTTGCCGCCGGTGTTGTACTCGATCCGGTAGAGGGCCGAGTTGGCGTCGCCGCCGAACCAGGTGGTGCCGTAGTCGAGCACATACAGGGCGCCGTCAGGCCCGAACTCCATGTCCATGATCGCGGTTCCGGACCACGGGATCGGCTCGATAGCGCCGGCCGTGCCGTTGGCGTTCAAGGTGACCGCCTTGATCCAGCGACTGGTGAACTCGCCGAGGAAGACCTTCCCGTTGTACGACGCCGGGAACTTCACATCGGAGGCCAGCGCCGGGTTGAAGTTGTAGACCGGACCGCCCATGGGCCCGCCCCCACCCAACTCGGGCCGCCAGGGCCCCTGCCCACCGTAGGGCAGCCAGGCCGCCTGTGACGGCGGCAGCGTGGTGATGCCGGTGTTGTTCCGGGAGTTGTTCGTCGGCCCACCGGCACAGTTGTACGGACCGGACGACGGCCCGCTGGGGAACGTGAACTCCTGGTAGGGGGTGTTGTAGTTGGAGCAGTACGGCCAGCCGTAGAAGCCCGGCTGGGTGATCCGCTCGAACGAGACGGTGCCCGCCGGCCCGCGCTGCGGGTCGGCAGAGCCGGCGTCGGGGCCGTAGTCACCGAGGTAGACGACCCCGGTCGCCTTGTCCACGCTCATCCGGAACGGGTTACGGAAGCCCATGGCGTACACCTCGGGCCTGGTGTTCGCCGTGCCCGGGGCGAACATGTTGCCGGCCGGGATGGTGTAGCCGCCCGTCGCACCCGGCTTGATCCGCAGCACCTTGCCGCGCAGGTCGTTGCTGTTGGCCGAGGTGCGCTGCGCGTCGTAGGCGGGGTTACGGTCGGCCCGCTCGTCGAGCGGCGCGGAACCGGCCGAATCGAACGGGTTGGTGTCGTCGCCGGTGGACAGGTACAGGTTGCCGGCGGCGTCGAAGTCGATGTCACCGCCGACGTGGCAGCACAGCCCACGGCTGGTCGGCACGTCGAGGATCGTCACCAGCGAGGCCGGGTCGATCGTGTTGTCGTCCCGCACGGTGAGCCGGGCCAGCTTGTTGGAGCCGTTGAACGGGGCGAACTGCGCCGCCGTGCCGGTGGACGGAGCGTCGCCGCCCGGCGTGCTGAGCGGCGGCGCGTAGTAGACGTACACCCAGCGGTTGCTGGCGAAGTTCGGGTCGGCCTTGATGCTCTGCAGACCCTCCTCGTCGTGGCTGTAGACCGGCAGCGTCAGGGCGATCTTGGTGTTGCCGTTGACGTCGGTGTACCGGATGACGCCGTTCCGCGAGGTGTGCAGCACACCCCGGTTGGGCAGCACGGTGAGGCCCATCGGTTCACCGGTCTCCGCCACGCCCTTGGCCAGGTTCACCTGGTTGAACGTGCCGACGGGCGCCTGCACCGAGCAGTTGCCGACGTTCTGCGCGGCGTACCTGATACCGCCGAGCAGGTGGGTGCGGAAGTTGGCCTCGGTGTAGCTCTCCTGGGTATGGCCGAGGCCGGTGTACCAGGAGCGGCCGCCGTCGTAGGGCCGGCACCACGAGATCGGGTGGTCGCCGTTCATGGTGCCGCCGGTGTACGTGGCCTCGTTGAGATTCGCGAGGACGTGCACCTGCGAGCGGGGATTGGTGCGGTAGTTGTACAACTCGTCGGTGCGGTTCCAGTTCACCGGGATGCCCGCGTTCGAAGGGTGGGCGGTGTCCTCGATGCGGACGGTGGCCGGCTGGATCGCGGGGTGGCTGGAAAAGTAGGCGCCGACGAGGTTGCCGTACCAGGGCCAGTCGTATTCGGTGTCGGAGGCGGCGTGCACGCCGACATAACCGCCGCCGGCGCGGAGGTAGCGCTCGAACGCGGCCTGCTGGGTCGAGTCGAGCACGTCGCCGGTCGTGGACAGCCAGATGACCGCTCTGAACCTGGCCAGGTTCGTGTCGGTGAACTGGGCGGCGTCCTCGGTCGCCTCGACCGTGAAGTTGCCCTGCGTGCCCAGTTGCTGGATCGCAGTGATCCCTGCGGGGATCGCGTCATGCCGGAACCCCGCGGTCTTGCTGAAGATCAGCACCGAGAAGTCGGCCGCGAACGCCGGGGCGGCGTTGACGCCCATCCCGGCCAGTACAAGAGCGACGATTAGCAGCACTCTGCGAATCATGATCGGTTGGTTACCTCTCGTGAGGAAGCAGCCGAAACGTGCGCCGATCACGTCTCGAACGTGGCCGCGGTAGGCGGCCCCGCGGGTAGGTCCCGGGACGCATGGCGGTGCCGCGTCTGTCCCGGCGGTGGAGGGTCGTCGGCACGTCGCGCCTCAGTGGAGGTCGCGCGGCGCCGTGATGGGGATGGGGATGGGGATAGGGGGTGGGGGTGGGGTGGGCGGCTGTTGACGGTGCCTGGTCGGGGGTGCAGCGCCGTCATCTTCTTTGACCTCTATCCTCGGGAGAGCGCTCTCTCATCGAGGTTTGGAAAAGCTAACAGATTCGTCATCGCCCAACAACGGTTTCATCGACCGCCGTGAAATCCGACTGCCGAAGTCCGCCCCGGTCGGGGGGTGCGCGGCGGTGATCGACGGGACGCTCCCACGACGTCCTGGCCGGCGCGGGCCTTCGGGTTGTCAAGGAATGAGGGCACGTAGGCGCTGGTCGCCGGCGAGCACCGCCGCGGCGAGTACGAGGGTGGCGAGGCCGAGGGCCGCCAGCAAAGTGAATTCGGTGGTGAACCGCAGCCACGGGACCACACCGTCGACGGTGCCGAGACGTACGAAGCGTCGCGGCCCCCACGTCGGCCCGTTCGACCGACCCGAACTGGTGAAGATCCTCGCCGAACTCGCCAGCCGCTGGCCAGACATACAACGACAGACCTTCACCACCGAGCCAGTTCCCCGCGCTTGATGGCTCGGTGGTGAAGTCGGGCCAGCGGTCGGTGGTCACCACGCGCGCTTTCCCGAACGCCGGTCGGGTAGGTGGCAGCGACGAGATCATCCACGCGCTCGGGCGCGACGAGATCGAGACCGACTGTTTCTCGACAGACTGGATCCGGTCGTCGCCGCTGCCCTGCGGGGCGAGGGGCGTGGCCGAGATGCCCGGCAGCAGGCCGCTGGCGCTCGAGCGACTGGGCACCGACCACGGCAAGCGGCAACCTCCCGCACCCGCCCTGTCCAGCGATGCGCATGGACGAAAAACCTGGTTGCCGACCCCGGTAATCGGGGGGTTTTCGGGGGACGGTTCAAAACCCCATAGACAAACTTAAAGCCCTGACCAGCGTTTCCGCCGGTCAGGGCTTTGTGTCTGTCGGGACGGCCGGATTCGAACCGACGACCCCTTGACCCCCAGGACGATTTGGTAAGCGTTCCCGCACGTCGCGCACGCTATCCCCACGATCAGGCCGTGTGGTTGATGGCATGCCGGCTGCCATCGCGTATGCCGTGTGGTCCCCGCCTGGTCCCTGGACGCTGAGCGGCTTACCGCCCCCGGCTTCTCGGACGGAGGGCGGTAAGCCGTGTCGCCGGCTCTCCGCGCATGCACTCCGCTAGCCAGCGGCAAGCCGCGACGCGGCGCGGCAACGTCTGGCTTGTGGTGGTCGGACGTTGGGCGGGTTTCGCTGGGTCTGCTGGCGGATGGGCCATTGCTCAGAGATGCGGTTCAATGAGCGGTCAGCTTTTGGTGATCTGGTCGTGCCGGGGAGTGACGGTGAGCTTTCGGGGTCAGCCGTGGTCGCGGTGGTTTGTGGCCCTGTCGTTCGTTCTGGTGCTGGTCTTGGTGGCGGTCGTGACCACAGTGGTGGCGTTGGCGGTCAACGCGGCGAGCAGTGACGAGCGGCGGTGGCCGTGGGGCCTGCATGTGATCCAGGATTATCCGTTCCCTTCGGTGTTGGTCCTGACGGTGGTACTGGCGATGTTGAGCGTCATGGTGGTGTCGGTGCAGCGCGGGCGCGATGCTCGTAGCGCCGGCTCTTCACTTGTGGCCGATTCCGTTGTCGACGTTTCGCCGGCCCCGGAGGATGTTGGCCTGCTTAGCGGCCCTGGTGGGGTGGATGCGCCCCTGGGGGAACTGCCGGTCGTCATCCGGGGACGCGACGGTGTGGTCAGTGACCTCGTGGCGCCGCCTGCTGTCTATTCGCCGCAGGTTCGGGTCTTGGTGGGGATGGGTGGTTGCGGGAAGACCACGGTGGCGTTGGCGGCGGCGCGGGAGGCTCAGGCGTCTGGCTGGCGGGTGTGGTGGGTGTCGGCGGTGGACGGGGCGACATTGGTGGCCGGCATGTCGGCCGTGGCGCGGGAGGCGGGGGCGTCGGCAGAGGAGGTGAAGGACGCCGATTCGGATCTGGCGTTAGCGGGGGTGGTGTGGGGTTGGCTGAATCGAATGTCTGGCCGGTGGTTGTTGGTCATTGACAATGCTGACGCGCCTGAAGTGTTGGCCCCGGGCGGTACGAGTGTGGCGGGTGGTAGCGGTTGGTTGAGGTCTGCCGGTGCCGGGGTCGTTTTGGTGACCACCCGTGTGACTGATCGGGCGGTGTGGGGGCATCGGGCAGGGTGGTTTCCGCTGGGTGAGTTGGATCAGCGGGCGGCGGCGTTGATGCTGCTGGACCGGATACGCCGTGCGGACGAGCCGGAGCTGATTGAGGCGGCGACGGCGGTGGCGGATCGGTTAGGCCGGCTGCCGTTGGCAGTGCACCTGGCAGGGTCGTATCTGGGTTCGGGCATGGCCGAGGTAGGGCTGGACGGCTACTTGCGTCTGTTGACGGATCGCTCGCTGAGCGTGGTGGATGAGGGTGCGCCGGGGTGGGGGGACCAGGATCCGCGTCGGCTGATCATGTCGACGTGGGAGATTTCGTTAGACGCCCTAGAACGGCAGGGTCGGATACGGGCGCGCATCCTGTTGCGCGTGTTGTCGTTTCTGGGGCCGGGCTCGGTGGTGCCGTTGCCGATGCTGGAGCCGTCCGTGTTGTCGGAAGCCGGGCTGCTTCCTGACGGGGATGAAGGCCGCGCGGAGATGGCGGCCGGGTTGGCGGGACTGCGGGCGGTGGGTCTTGTCGATGGGGTGCCGGCCGGGGTGGGCGGTTTCGGCGATGGGCTGATGGTGCATCCGCTGGTGGCCGAGGTGTGCCGATGGCGAGCCGCACGCGAGGGGCAACGACCGTCGCTGATCGCCGCGGCGGCCGGACTGGTCGTGGCCGCGAGCGCACGGTTGCATCCGGCTGACCCTGCCGACTGGAAGGGGTGCCAGGTGCTCGCCCCCCACGCGAGAGAAGCGCTCGGTGCGATCGCCGAGATGAGCGAAGACCTGGGTGCCGACGTGGTCGGTGTCAACAATGTCGTGACGCACCACTACACCGCCCAAGGGTCGTATCCGGCGGCTATCGACCAAGGCGAAGACGTCGTCGCCGCTGCCGTCGCAAGACTCGGTGTCGAGCACCCGAAAACGCTGATGTCGCGCAACAACCTGGCTACCGCCTATGACGCGGCGGGGCGGTTGGATGAGGCGATCCCGTTGCACGAGGCGACGCTGGCCGCGTGTGAGCGGGTGCTGGGTGACGAGGAGCACCCGCTCACGCTGACGTCGCGGAACAACCTGGCTACCGCCTATGACGCGGCGGGGCGGTTGGATGAGGCGATCCCGTTGTACGAGGCGACGCTGGCCGTACGTGAGCGGGTGCTGGGTGACGAACACCCGAAAACGCTGATGTCGCGCAACAACCTGGCTACCGCCTATGACGCGGCGGGGCGGTTGGATGAGGCGATCCCGTTGTACGAGGCGACGCTGGCCGTACGTGAGCGGGTGCTGGGTGACGAGCACCCGGACACGCTGGGGTCGCGCAACAACCTGGCTACTGCCTATGACGCGGCGGGGCGGTTGGGTGAGGCGATCCCGTTGTACGAGGCGACGCTGGCCGCGTATGAGCGGGTGCTGGGTGACGAGGAGCACACGACCGCGCTGACGTGCAAGAAACAGCTGTCTACCGATTATGACGCGGGGGGGCGGGTGGGTGCGGCCATGGCGGTTGAGGAGAGAGTGGTGGCCGGCGTTGGGGTGGTTGGGGAGACGTAGAAAGACACAC
>NZ_JAKKFF010000564.1 GCF_022229015.1 Micromonospora foliorum | reverse complement strand
GTGTGACCGGCGTCGCGCGGCGTCAGGTCACCGACCGGCTGCGCCGAGGGGTACGCGCGGCGCGGGCCTGGGGGCGCGCGGCCCGGCCGGGAGAGCCCGGTCCGCTGCCCGACTTCCTGGTGATCGGTGGGCAGCGTTGCGGCACCACGTCGCTGTACCACCATCTCGCCGCGCATCCCCGGGTCCGGGTGGCCAGCGGCAAGGAGTTGCAGTACTTCAGCGTCCACCACGGTCGGGGGGTGCGGTGGTACCGGGGGCACTTCCCGCGCCTCGCCCCGGGTGAGCGCACGTTCGAGGCGAGCCCCTACTACCTGTTCCACCCGAGCGTGCCGGCCCGGGTCGCGGCGACCCTGCCGCAGGCCCGCTTCGTCGTCCTGCTGCGTGACCCGGTGCAGCGGGCCTACTCGCACTACCTGCACACCCGCTCGTACGGCGCCGAGCCGCTCTCCTTCGCCGACGCCCTCGACGCGGAGGACGAGCGGCTGGCGCGGGCGACGCGCGGTGGCCCGGACAGCGCCGCCGCGCACCGGGCGTTGCGTAATTATTCGTACGCGGCCCGGGGTCGCTACGCCGAGCAGTTGGACCGGTGGTTCGCGCAGGTCCCGCGGGAGCGGATCCACGTCGCCCGGACCGAAGACCTGCACACCGACCCGGCCGGCACGTACGGCGACATGCTGCGCTTCCTCGGCCTGCCGGCCTTCACCCCCGAAACGTTCACCCGGCACACCCGTCGCGTCGACCACGGCGTCTCGCAGCTGACCCCGGCTCTGCGCGAGCGTCTCGGCGCGCACTTCGCGCCGCACAACGCCCGCCTGACCACCCTGCTCGACTGGCCCGAACCCTGGCCCGGCTAGGGCACGGCGGTCACCGTCGGTCACCGCCGCCGAGGACGGACACGGCAATGAGCGGTATACCGCTACTCGGCAAGCCCTCGGGAATCCCCGTCAGATGCTCGCGATCGGCAGGCAGGCCCGTCTGCAGCTCGTGTCGTAGCGCCCCCGGCGAGGGTAGGGGTAACTCCCAACCCGACTGGGGGGTAGCAGGATCGAGCAAGATCCAGAAACCGTGGAAGCTCATTTCCATGACCACGCAGAAGATCTCCCGGTTCCATCGGGCCGCCCTGGCCCTCGTCCTTCCCGTCGCCGTGACAGCGGCAGTCGCCGGGTGCGATGACTCGGCGGCGCCGAAGGCCGCGCCCGCGGCCAGTTCGGTAGCCGCGGTTCCCTCGACCTCGACAAGCGCGGCCGGCCCGGCAAGTGCGGCCCCCGCAGCGGGCTTGCACATGATCGCCAACAACGGGCATCAGCTTGCCTTCCACGTCACGCCCGGAAGCTCTCCCACCATCGTGCTGGACGCCGGCGGTGGCGAGGACTCCTCGTACTGGGATGCCCTGGTGCCGCAGCTGTCGCAGGCCACCGGATCGCAGATCATCACCTACGACCGTGCCGGTCTGGGCGCCAGCGAGGAGGTGAAGGGCCCATGGGACCCCAAGGCCGCCGCCTCCGACCTGCAGGCCGGTCTGCGTGAACTCGGCGTCACCCAGAACGTGGTCCTCGCGGGCCACTCGCAGGCAGGAGAGGTGGCCCACTACTTCGTCCTCGCGAACCCCGGCGTTGTCTCCGGGGCGGTGCTCATCGATGCCAACGTGCCGCAATTCTTCACCGACACCCAGACCCAACGCCTCGTCGCGCTAACCGCGCCGCAGATCGAAGAGCTCAAGAAGGCGCCGTCGACGAAGGCGAACCGCCAGCTCATCGCCACGGCCGACAACTTCGGTCCCACGCACCAGGCGTACCACAAGGTCTCCTGGCCCGATGGCGTTCCCGTCATCTATATCGTGTCGGACAAGACACCCTTCGATGGATCTCCGCGGGACGCTCAGGCCTGGCGCGACGCGGCAGCGGCGTTCACCAAGGCGGGGCCCGACCGCACACTCGTCATCGCCGAGGGAAGCTCGCACGACGTTCCCCAGGACAAGCCCGCCCTGGTGCTCAAGGAAATCGAACAGATGACCGTCACCGTCAAGTAAAGGCCATCGGGCCGACGGCTGACAGGACCGGCGAGCCTGGTTGACCGGCGCTGCCCCGGCCAGCCCGGCGGTTCGGCACGATACGCGATGATGGAGTGAGATGACCGATAACAGCGGAACCGCCCTGTCCGGCGGCTCCTCGCCCTCGCGGGAGGGCTCCGGGCCGGGTCGCGTCGCTCGCAGCGGTCCGATCCCGCGCTCCGCGCTGGCCCAGCGGATGAGCCTGCTGGGCTGGTCGCTGGTGCTGGTGCCGGGCGCGGTCCTAGGTGCCGTGCTGGCCACACTCTGGATCACCTCGATATCGATCGCCGCGCTTGGCGCCGGAATCCCACTGACCCTGCTCGCGACCGTACTGGTGCGCTGGTTTGCCGACCTGCATCGCCAGTGGGCCGCCGACCAGCTCGGCGAACCGGTGCCCGCCCGGCCCTATCAGCCGACGCCGGACGCCGGGTGGCCCGTGCGGCTCTGGACGATCCTGCGCGACCCGGCGACGTGGCGGGACTGGATCTGGTTGGTGATCAACTCGATCACCATTTGGTTGAGTTCCGGACTGTCGCTGCTGTTCTTCGTCTTCGGAGTCGTATACCTGACCTATCCGCTCATCTATCAGCTGACGCCTTCTCAGGTATTCCGCACTCCGCTGGGAGAGGGCTTCCGGCTGCACAGCGTCGCGCAGTCGTTCGGGCTGGTACCGCTCGGTCCGGTTTTCCTTCTGCTCTGGTACGTCACTGCGGTGCGCCTCGCGAACCTCAACGCTCGGGTGATCCGCGCTCTGCTCGGCCCCACCGAACAGGCGCGCCTGCGGGCCCGCGTCCAACAGTTGGCGACCTCGCGAGCTGAGACCGTCGACACCCAGGCCGGTGAACTGCGCCGAATCGAACGCGACCTGCACGACGGCGCGCAGGCCCGGCTGGTGTCGCTGGGTATGAGCCTGGGCTTGGCCGAACAGTTACTACCCCACGATCCGCAGGCCGTCCAGCAGTTGCTGGCCGAGGCCCGCGAGTCGACCTCCAGCGCCCTCACCGAGCTGCGCGACCTGGTACGAGGCATCCATCCGCCGGTGCTGGCCGACCGTGGCCTGGACGGCGCACTCAAGGCCTTGGCCCTGGTCAATCCGATCCCGACCACGGTGGTGACCCGCCTACCCGGACGGCTGCCGGCCCCGATCGAGTCCGCGGCCTACTTCGCCGTCGCCGAGGCCTTGTCGAACGCCATCAAGCACGCCCAGGCCCAGCAGATCCGGATCACCGTGGAGTTCGCACCCCACCGGGGCGGCGCTGCCGGGGAACTGACGATGCTGGTGTCCGACGACGGCCGTGGGGGTGCTTCGATCGATTCCGGCACGGGCCTTCGTGGCATCGTCCGTCGCCTGGCGGCCTTCGACGGCACGCTGACCGTTGACAGCCCGCCGGGCGGACCTACCGAGGTGAGGATGTCGCTGCCGTGCGTATCGTGATAGCCGAGGACCTCGCCCTGCTCCGCGAGGGCCTGATCAGGATCCTGCGGGCCAATTCATTCGAGGTCGTGGAAGCCGTTGACAACGGCCCCGCGCTGATCCGGTCGCTGACGACGCACCGCCCCGACGTCGCCATCGTCGACGTGCGGTTGCCGCCGACCTTCACCGACGAGGGGCTGCGTTCCGCGATCGAGGCCCGCCGCCAGATTCCAGGGCTGCCCATCATGGTGCTGTCGCAGTATGTCGAGCAGATCTACGCCAGGGAGCTGATGTCAGATCGCGCGGGCGCGGTGGGCTACCTGTTGAAGGACCGGGTTACGGACGTCGACCAATTCGTCGCCAGTGTCCGGCAGGTCGCTACCGGCAGCACCGTTATGGACCCCGACGTGGTGAGTGCGCTACTCACCCACCGCTCCACCGACCCTAAGCTCCTGGAGCTGAGCCCACGCGAGCATGAGGTCCTCACCCTGATGGCCGAGGGCCGCTCGAACGCCGCGATCGCCGCCCGGATGTTCGTCACCGAGAAAACGGTCAGCAAACACAGCAACAACATCTTCACCAAGCTCGGTCTCAAGCCCTCCGAGGACGACAACCGCCGCATCCTGGCGGTCCTCGCCTACCTGGAAGGCTGAGTCCTTGGCCTCTGCCCACCATGAGTGCGACCGACATGCGGGCCAGCGAGCGCACGCTGGGGGTCGCTAACGGACGGCAGCGAGGATCCGGTCCACCGGCTGGTCGGCGCGGAGCAGGACGGGGACGTCGGTCACGGTGGTGCCGCCACCGGCCGCGCCCAACGGGGAACCCACCGCCCCGGTCCGTCCGCCCGGGGCAGCAGGCACGGTCACCGGCGTGTTCGACGCCGACCAGAGCACCAGCGTGCTCGACCCGCCCCGGACGAACGCGATCCCGTTCAGCCGGCCGGCCACCGAGGCGGGCAGCGGCGTGACGGTGGCGTCCCGGGCCGCGTCGGCCAGGGCGGCCAACATCCGGCCGGCCTCGCGTTCGGTGCCGTCCGGGTCGAGCAGGCCGTAGCGGACCTCGCTGCCGGCCGCGTTGTTCGGGTTGTACGCCAACGGCAACCAGCTGATCTCGCCGATCCCGCCGGCCGCCAGCAGGGTGACCGTCTTGACCATCTCGGCCGCCCGGCTGGCCGGGTCACCGTCGCCGTCGCGCCAGAACTGCCCGACCTCCCACGCCTGGATCGGCGTACCCGAGGGTGTGGTCGCGCGCAGGTAGTCCAGCAGCGGCGCCACCCCGCTGAAGTGCTCGTAGAAGTGCACCTGCCGGATGTCGACGGTGCGGTCGGTCAGCAGCGACTCGGTGACCGCCAGGAAACGCAGGCTGCGGCTGTTGGT
Source organism: Micromonospora foliorum (assembly GCF_022229015.1). Lineage (GTDB taxonomy): Bacteria > Actinomycetota > Actinomycetes > Mycobacteriales > Micromonosporaceae > Micromonospora > Micromonospora foliorum. The sequence goes on along the minus strand of NZ_JAKKFF010000564.1, from coordinate 26,522 downwards.
CTCGGTACCGAGCGCCCTGCGCAGTTGCGCCTCCCCGGTGACCGCCGGGATCTGCTGCCCCCGCGTGCCGACCCGCCGCTGGAAGTACGCCTGGTAGGCGGCGACCGCCTCGGCCCCCCGACCGGCGCGCACCAGCCGGTCGGCGACACCCATGCCGTACGCGACGCTGCTGATGCCGGAGTCGACCACCCGCGCCTTCGGGTCGGTCGCGCGGATCGTCTCGGCGGCGGCCCGGACCACCCGCGCGTACTCCTCGGGGCTGCCGGCCCAGTAGCTCGGCGCGTTGACCTCGTTCTCGATGGCGTACTCCCGCACCCCGTACGGGCCGTAGCGCTGCACCACCGAGCGGACGAACCGTTGGTACGCGCCGAGGTCGGTGGGCATCGCCGACTCGGTCTTCTTCGCCGTGCCCCGGGTGTGGCGGGCGGTGCCACCGGTCGCCCAGCACACGCCGGTGCGGATCTTCAGGTGCAGGGTGATGCCCAGCTCCCGGCTGCGCGTGGCGATCTCGTCCAACCCGGCCCAGTCCGCCTGCCCCGAGGTCCGTTCGATCTCACACCAGGAGATCTCCTCGTACGTCGCCGAACCGGCGAGCCGGCGCAGGTACGGCTCGAACTGCTGGTACCGCGACCAGTCCCAGTGCGCGCCGAACGGGTTGCGCACCCCGTCCACGGTGCTGGTGGCCGCGGGTGCCGCCGTCGCGGAGGGGGTGGCGGGCGGCGGCGGGTCGTCGTCGCCGGCGGTGCAGCCGGCGCTGAGCAGGAGCGTGGCGGCGACGATGGCGGCGGTGGCGACCGCGCGCAGCCGGCCGGGGCGGGTCACCGGTAGCCCAGGGCGCGCAGGGTCGGACCGGAGAAGACCCAGACCAGTAGGCGGAGGAACGGGTCGAGCTCGCGGCGGTGGCTGCCCACCCGGGAGCCGTAGATCGGCGCGGTGACGCTCGCCGCGGCCCGCCGTCGCTCCGCCTCGGTGGTGTACTTCTGGGCCACGTCGTGCTGCTTGCTGTCGTAGTCGAGGATGCCGTCCTCCCACGGCTCGCCGAGGAACTCGAAGAGGCCCCGCATCGCCTTCTCCGGCTCGCTGACCGCCTGCTCGTACCGCAGCTCGTAGTAGCGGTCCGTCGGCAGGGTGGCGCCGACCGCCCGCGCGGCGCGGATGTAGCGCGGCCACTTCACCACGCACTTCACCGCGGACCAGTAGCCGAACCGTTTGCGGTGGGAGACCACCACGTCGCGTCCGTCCCGGATGAGGTGCACGATCTGGGCGTCCGGGAAGACCTCGGTGACGAAGTCGAGCGACATCGCGTACAGCGGGGTCTTGTCGGCCCACCGGGTCTTGCCCCGGGCGGCGGCGTAGTCGGCGTGCACGCCGCCGAAGAAGTCGCGGATCCGGCGCAGCCAGTCCTCGCGCGGGAAACCGAAGCGGGCCAGTCGTTCCCAGTCCCGGCCGACGATCCGTCGCAGGTCCGGCAGGAACCGGGTCTCCGGGCCGCAGCTGATCCGCGAGTGCGAGTCCAGGACGAGGCGCACCATCGTGGTGCCCGACCGCTGGCAGCCGACCAGGAAGATCGGCGCGGTGCGGGTTCCGGTCTCAGCCACTGTCGACCGCCTTCGTCGTCTCGGATCGGGCGTCGGCGGCGGCGCGGTCGAGCCGGTCGGTCAGCTCGTCGCAGAGCGCACGGACGCGCGTGTCGATCGGTAGCCGCCGGTGGCCCACCGCGCGGTGTGACTCGCGTGGGGCGATGTGCGCGTGCAGCCGCGGATGGTAGGGGAAGTCGAGGAAGGCGCAGAGCCGCCGAAGCTGTGCGGCGGGCTCGGCGACCAGGCTCTCGTAGCGGCAGAGCAGCACGTCGGCCCGCTGGTCCAGGCCGAGCTGGAAGAACAGCGAGTTGCGGACGTACCAGAACAGGGCCGCGCCGCTGTGCGGATCCAACCGCTGTGGCTCGTGCGCCCGGATCAGCTCGACGGTGTCGGCGTCGAGCCGCTGCCCCTGCCACCGTCGGCCGATGCTGCCGTCGGCGATCGCCCGCAGGGCCCGCAGGTTGGCGTCGCCGAACTTGGCGACCTCGGAGCGGGCCCGGTCGTCGACGTCGCGGTAGACCCACAGCGCCCGGCCGGGCGTCAGCCCCGGCAGGGCCAGCAACTCGTCCACGCGGTGGCTCTCGCAGAGCGGCTTGACCAGGACGTACGCGTGCCGGCTGCGTTGGAGGGTGGCGGTCAGCACCGCGTCCGGGCGCAGCTGGAAGCGGTGGAAGAGGGCGCGGTCGTTCTCGTTGCGGACCTCCACCTCGGGGGCGGCGTCCAGGCCCCGGACCAGCATGTTCGTGCCGGAGCGTTGCAGGCCGACCAGATAGACCGGCATCGCCGAGCCGGGTGGGTGGCCGGCCCGCCGTCGCCAGCGTCGCTTCGCCAGGGCCGTGCCGAGCCGCTCGACCGGGTTGAGGCGGTCCTCCTCGATCAGCCGTCCGACCCCCTCGGTACGCGCCCAGCGCAGGTGCCGCCGAACCCGCCGCGCGGTGTACGCGAGCGCGGAGACCTCGTCGTCGGCTGCCACGGGTCCTCCTCGTCGGGCACCGGCCCGGCCCAACACCACAGCGGGTGCGACCGGCGGCAGCCAGGCTATCGGGAGATCATGGCGGGAGGCCAGGCTGCGGACCGCACGGGCAGACGAAGATCACCCGTTCAGCCACATGCCAAACGTGAGCTGGACTCGCCGACTCGCCCTGCATACCGTGGGCCCTGGCCGGGGCGGGCAGACCCCGGTCATCACCTCCGGGCCCGGTTCGCCCGATCGACGTGAGCAGGCCGAGTCGATGCGCGTGCTGCATGTGAACAAGTTCCTCTACCGCCGTGGCGGCGCCGAGGGGTATCTGCTCGATCTCGCCGACCTGCAACGGGCCGCGGGCGACACGGTGGCCTACTTCGGCATGAGCCACCCCGAGAACGAGTCGCCGCTGCCGTACGCCGATCAGTTCCCGTCCGAAGTGGAGTTGGAGCCGGCACCCAGCGGGGTGCGGCCCCGCGCGGTGGCCGTCGGCCGGATGCTGTGGTCACCGACGAGCCGCCGTGGGCTGGCCCGGGTGATCGACGACTTTCGGCCGGACGTGCTGCACCTGCACAACATCTACCACCAGCTCTCCCCGTCGGTGCTCGCGGCGGCCCGCGCGGCCGGTGTGCCGTGCGTGCTGACCATGCACGACTACAAGCTCGCCTGCCCGAGCTACCAACTGCTGGACCGGGGCCGCCCCTGCCAGGCGTGCGTCACCGGCGGCCCGTTGCAGGCGGCCCGCCGCCGCTGCAAGGACGGGTCGCTGTCGCGCAGTGGACTGCTCGCGGTCGAGTCCTGGTTGCACCGGCGCCTCGACGCGTACGACCCGGTGCAGCTCTTCGTCAGCCCGAGTGGGTTCCTGGCCGACGTGATGCGCCGCGCGGGCGTCTACCCGGACCGGTTGCGGGTGGTCAACCACTTCGTGGACCTGACCGGCGTCGCGGCCAAGCAGACGCCCGGCGGCGGTGTCGTCTTCGCCGGCCGGCTGGCGCCGGAGAAGGGCGTCGACGTGTTGATCGAGGCGGCCGCCGCGCTGCCGGACGGGGTCGGCGTGGACGTCGCCGGGGACGGCCCGGCCCGCCCGGAGTTGGAGGCGCTCGCCGCGCGGCGGGTGCCCGGCCGGGTCCGGTTCCACGGCCGTCTCGACAAGCCGCGCCTGCACGAGCTGATCCGGTCGGCGGCGGTGGTCGCCGTCCCGTCCCGGTGGCACGAGAACCAACCGATGGCGGTGCTGGAGGCGTTCGCCTGCGGTGTGCCGGTGGTCACCACCGACCTGGGCGGGCTTCCCGAGCTGGTCGAGTCCGAGGTGGACGGTCGCATCGTCGCCGCCGATGCGCCGACGGCCCTCGGCGACGCGCTGAACGACATCCTGGCCGACCCCCAGCGGGCGTACCGGATGGGCCGGGCCGGCCGGGCGAAGATCGCCGTTCAGTTCACTCCGGACCGGCACCTGGACCGGATCCGTGGGCTGTACGCGGAAGCCGCCGAGGCGCTGCCCCCACGGCGGCGAGCCGGCCATGCCGCCGCCGGTGGGGGAGCGGCCCGGTGAGCCCGGTGCGGGTGCTCTACCTCGCCGGCAGTGGTCGCAGTGGCAGCACGCTGGTGACCACGGTCCTGGGGCAGTTGCCCGGCTTCTTCGCGGCGGGCGAGCTGCGCTACCTGTGGCGGCGCGGGCTGGTGGAGAACCGGCCCTGCGGCTGCGGCTCCCCGGTGGCCGACTGCCCGCTCTGGGCCCGGGTGCGCGCCGACCTGCCCGACGTCGAACCGGCCGAGATCGCCGGCCGGTTGGCCCAGCGGCTGCGGCTGCGGGGGCTGCCCGCACTGCTGCGCCGCCAGCGTCGGGGGCAACCGCCGGTCGCGGACCACCCCGACGACACGCACCTGACCCGGCTCTACGCCGCGATCGCCGAACACGCCCTGGCCGGCCGGTCGGACGGTGTCATCGTCGACTCCTCCAAGCTACCGCCGTACGGCGCCCTGCTCGGCAGCCTGCCCGGCATCGACCTGTACGTCCTGCACGTGGTGCGCGACCCGCGCGCCACCGCCTACTCCTGGCGTCGCCGACGCCCGCTGGACGGGCGCGCCGACGACCAGCTGATGAGCCGACCACCAGTCGGCAAGGCCGCGCTGCTCTGGCTGGTCTGGAACACCGCGACCGTACGACTGTGGGGTGGCCGCCGCGCGCCGGGCCGCTACCTGCGGGTGCGGTACGAGGACTTCGTGGCCGACCCGGCCGGCACCACCGCCCGGATCGCCGGCTTCGTCGGCGTGACCCCGGACGCGCTTCCGTTCCCGTCACCGGCCACGGTGCGGCTCACCCCCACCCACTCGGTGGCCGGCAACCCGTCGCGGCACCGCACCGGGCTGGTCGACGTGGTCGCCGACACCGAGTGGCTGACCGGGCTCCCCACCCGCGCGTACGCCGTGGTGACCGGGCTGACCGCGGTGGCCCTGACCCGGTTCGGCTACCCGTTGCGCCGCCCGGCGGCCACCTCTCCCGCCAGGGACCCGGCCGTCTCCCCGTCACCCGCCACCCGGCAGGAAGGCTGAACGATGCTCTCACTGGTGGTGGGCACCGGTCGCTGCGGTTCGACCCTGGTCCAGGAGTTGCTCTCCCGGCATCCCGCGGTCGGCTTCGTCTCCGGCCTGGACGACAAACTGGCCCGGCTCAACCCCAAGGGCAGGTTCAACGGCGCGCTCTACCGGCGCTCGGCGCCCCGCCCGGCGGGGATGACCTCGCTGCGCCACAGTCGACGGTTGCTGGAGCGGGGCCGGCTCCGGGTGGCGCCGTCGGAGGCGTACCACCTGCTCGACCGGCAGGTGCTGGCCGGTTTCTCCCGGCCGTGCCGGGACCTGCTGGCCGAGGACCTGACGCCGTTCGTGGCCCGGCGGCTGCGGGCCTTCTTCGACGAGCGGATCGCGCGGCAGGGCTGCCAGCAGTTGGTGCAGCACGTCACCGGGTGGCCGCGCACCGGCCTGCTGCACGCCGCGTACCCGGAGCTGCGGGTGGTCAACGTGGTGCGCGACGGCCGGGCGGTGGCCAACTCGTGGCTCCAGATGGGCTGGTGGGACGGCTGGCGCGGGCCGGACAACTGGATCTACGGCCCGCTCCCGTCCGATCTGGGGGAGGAGTGGGTCGAGTCCGGTCGCTCCTTCCAGGTGCTCGCCGCGCTGGGCTGGAAGATGCTGATGGACGCCTTCGCCCAGGCCCGGCTGCGTCACCCGGCCCACCAGTGGCTGGACGTGCGCTACGAGGACCTCGTCGAGCAGCCGCGCGAACAGGTCGGCCGGATGCTCGACTTCCTCGGCCTGAGCTGGTCGGCCGCCTTCGAGAAGGGCTTCTCCCGGTACGACTTCACGGTGGGCCGGGCGGAGGCGTACCGGGACGAACTCAGCCCGGCGCAGCTCGGCGCGATCGAACGGGTGCTGGAGAAGCCGCTGGCCGAGTGGGGTTACCCGGTCTAGCGGCGTGTGTCAAAGTCCGCGCTATCGACGGACGTCACGAGGCGGGCTAATCTTTGGCCCCACACCATCGATGTGAGGAGATACGATGGCGCGCCGTACCGGCCGACCCTCCTACCAGCTGGACAAGGCCGACGTGCGCCGCCAGCGCACAGTGCGCTTCGCGGCCGTCGCGGGCGTGATCGCACTGGTCACCGCGTTGCTGGGTGGTTTGGTCGGCTATCAGGTGGGCCGCCCGGACGCCACCGAGGCGACCATCGCGAGCATCAAGCAGGCCGAGGCGAAGCGGGACGCCCAGCAGATCGTGGAGCTGATCGAGACGGCCCGGCGGGTCCGTGACCAGGTCGCCCCGGTCCTGGCCGCCATCAAGACGGAGGCGACCGGCGGACGCGCGCCGGACCCGACGAAGGCGCGCCAGTGGCAGGAGGTCATGCGCCAGGCGGCCGCGCCGTTCGCCGACCCGCCGTCGGGGACCACCGCCACCAACGTGGCGCGCGGAGGGTTGCGCGGTGCGGTCCAGCAGGCGTCGCTGGCCGTGGACGCCTACGCCCTGGCCGCCAACGTTCCGGCCGCGCAGCGTGCGGCCCTGCTGGACGTCACCGCGCGGCAGGCGGCCGAGGCCGCGACGATCTGGTCGGTCGCGGCGACCCAGCTGGACCAGATCAGCGTCGATGCCGGTCATGGTCACCAGCATGTGTTCCTGGACACAGACCCTCACGGAGGGGCCCTCACCCCGGACGGGGCGGAGGAGGGAACGGGCGGCTGAGGCGCATTCCGTGCCGGGTGTCGGGTTTGCCGGTGACGGCCGGCGTGCCGCACCGGCCGAGCGGTCGCCGCGTGATCTGGGGGCGACGCGCCGGATCGGGTACGGTCGCTTATCGCAAAGTCTATGAATCAGATTGGCTTTCTGTGCAATGGAAGCCGAATCGGAGGGACACAGCCGTGAGGTTCCCAAGCGCCGTCCGTCAGGCCGGCCTCGTCGTGGCCGTCGCCGCCCTCGCGCTGAGCGCGGGTTGCGCGAAGAAGGACGACAGTGAGGTCCAGGCCAGCGGCGTCAAGCTGGTCGCGGCGGGCAAGCTGACCGTCTGCACCCACCTGCCGTACCCGCCGTTCCAGTCCAAGGACGCCAGCGGCAAGGTGACCGGCTTCGACGTCGAGATCATGGACCTGGTCGCCAAGGAGCTCGGCGTCGAGCAGACGATCATCGACACCCCGTTCGAGGGGATCAAGTCCGGTCAGGATCTCAACACCGGCAAGTGCGACGCGGCTGCCGCCGGCATGACGATCACCGAGGAGCGGCGGAAGGTGATCGACTTCTCCGATCCATACTTCGACGCCACCCAGGCGATGCTGGTGAAGACCGGCAAGACGTACAAGTCGCTCGACGACCTCAAGGGCAAGAAGCTCGGCGTCCAGGCGGCCACCACGGGCCGCGACTACGCCAAGAAGCTCGAGGCGGAGAAGGGCCTGAAGCTCGTCGAGTTCGAGGACCTCGCCGCCCTGCAGCAGGCCGTCGCCAACGGCCAGGTCGAGGCCGCCATCAACGACCTGCCGGTCTGGACCGAGTACCTGAAGAAGAACCCGGGCGGGTTCGAGGTGGCCGCCGAGTTCGACACCGGCGAGCAGTACGGCTTCCCCGTGAAGAAGGACGCCAACCCGGAGCTGCTCAAGAAGATCAACGAGGTGCTGGCCAAGGCCAAGCAGGACGGCACGTACAACACGATCTACGAGAAGTGGATCGGCAAGCGGCCGAGCGCCTGAGCACTGCGCAGTAAGTACCGGAGGGCGCGCGCCCCGCGCGCCCTCCGTGTCGGTTACCTCCGGGAAGGCAACGAGCGAACGTGAAGCTGCGACGCCGCCAGCGGGAGCGGCTGTCCCTCGGGCTCCAGTACCTGGTCTTCATCGCCATCATCGCCACGGTGCTCGTCGCCGCGGACTGGGACAGGTTGGCCGACGCGTTCTTCCGCGTCGACATCATCAAGTCGATGTTCCCGACGATCATCACCGTCGCGCTGCGCAACACCATCCTCTACACGCTGGGCGCGTTCGCCTTCGGCCTGGTGTTCGGCACCATCCTGGCGCTGATGCGGCTGTCCCGGGTGGCGCCGTACCGCTGGGTGGCGACGGCGTACATCGAGCTGTTCCGGGGTCTGCCCGCGCTGCTGGTGCTCTTCCTCGTCGGGTACGGCATCCCGATCGCCTTCCCGGAGCGCGAGATTCCGGGCGGGGTGTTCGGCTCGATCGCGATCGGCCTCGGGTTGACCGCCGCGGCGTACATGGCGGAGACGATCCGGGCCGGCATCCAGGCCGTGCCGAAGGGGCAGATGGAGGCGGCGCGGACCCTCGGCATGTCGCACTTCACCGCCATGCGCACGATCGTCATCCCGCAGGCGTTCCGGATCGTTATCCCACCGCTGACGAACGAGCTCATCCTGCTCACCAAGGACTCGTCGCTGGCCTACGTGCTCGGCGTGACGGCGCAGACCATCGAGATCACCAAGTTCGGTCGGGACATGCTCAACGACCGGGTGAACGCGACGCCGCTGCTGGTGGCCGGCCTCGCCTACCTGGTGATCACCCTGCCGCTGTCGCAGGTGGTACGACGCCTCGAACTCCGCTACGCCAAGGCTCGGTGACCCCATGACGACCGCCCCCTCCCGCCCCGCCGTGGAGATCCGCGACCTGCACAAGTCCTTCGGGCCGCTCAAGGTGCTCAAGGGCATCGACTTCGAGGTCGGCCAGGGCGAGGTGGTCTGCGTCATCGGGCCGTCCGGCTCCGGCAAGTCGACCCTGCTGCGCTGCGTCGACCTGCTGGAGGAGCCGACCGCCGGCAAGATCTGGGTGAACGGGGTCGAGATGACCGACCCGGACGTCGAGATCGACGCGGTCCGCCGCGGCATCGGCATGGTCTTCCAGTCGTTCAACCTGTTTCCGCACCTGACCGTTCTGAACAACCTCACCATCGCCCAGCGCCGGGTGCTCCGGCGGGGCCGGGCCGAGGCCGAGCGGGTCGCGCGGGCCAACCTGGAGCGCGTCGGGCTGACCGACAAGGCCGACGCCTTCCCGGCGCAGCTCTCCGGTGGGCAGCAGCAGCGGGCGGCGATTGCCCGGTCGCTGTCGATGGAGCCGAAGCTGATGCTCTTCGACGAGCCGACCTCCGCGCTCGACCCGGAACTCGTCGGCGACGTGCTCACCGTCATGCGCAAGCTGGCCGAGGACGGCATGACGATGATGGTGGTGACCCACGAGATGGCGTTCGCCCGCGACGTCGCCGACCGGGTCGTGTTCATGGATGGCGGCGTGGTGGTCGAGCAGGGGCCACCGCAGGAGGTGCTGGGCGCGCCGAAGCACGAGCGGACCCGCGCGTTCCTCTCCCGGGTGCTCGACCCGACCCACGTCGCGCAGCTCGGTCAGCCGGACCAGTCGCCGTCGCCGTCGCCGGCTCCCAGCCTGCCGACGGACGACCGCCACAACCTCTGACCACAGCTCCCGTACGTCCTTCCCGCCGGGTTGCCGCGTCGATGGCAGCCCGGCGTCGAGCTGTGCGCTGCTCCCCGTTGCCGATACGGGTCGCGGCGTCCGCCCGCGACCGACCGGGTCGACGACCTGGTGGTCGACGGCCTGCGTGTCAGCTTCATGTCAATCGACGGACGTCGTGATGTCAAGGTAATCTTTTTGCAATCAGACCTGTACTTTCGTCGATGGATTACATAAGTTGCTGTCATCCATCGAAAGTTCTGAGTCTTCCGAGCAAAGTCCGCGACGAGCCTCACCCTCAGTCGTGCCACCGCCCGTGCTCGGCGGTCGATGCACCCTGCCCTCGTCGCGTCTTCGCCCGGTCGGGAACGGAGACCCATGGACGATCACGTTGGTGGCCCTCACCGCCACCTGTCCCGCAGATCGCTGATCGCCACCGGCGCGCTCGCCGCCGGGGCGTTGGGCGCGTCCGCCCCAACGATCGGTACCGCGTTCGGAGGCAGCCCCGCCCGGGCCGCCACCGGTGTCACCAGGAAAATCACCATCTACGCCGAGCAGTTGCCCGGCAACCTGTTCGGGTACGGCCTGGCGCCCGGTCAGGCCACCGTCCCGGGCCCGATCCTGGAGATGTACGAGGGTGACACGCTGGAGATCACCCTGGTCAACACCACCAGTCAGCGGCTGTCCATCCATCCGCACGGGGTGGACTACAGCACCGAGTCCGATGGCAGCCCGTTCAACGCCTCGTTCAACAACCCCGGTGAGACGCGGACGTACGTCTGGCGCTCGCACGAGATGGTGGCCGCGGCGGGTCGGCGGTACATGCCGGGCAGCGCCGGCTACTGGCACTACCACGATCACGCGATGGGCACCGACCACGGCACCGGCGGTGTCGCGAAGGGACTGTACGGCGCGCTGATCGTCCGGCGGCGCGGCGACACCCTGCCGTCGAAGCAGTTCACGGTCGTGTTCCACGACATGATGATCAACAACAGGATGGCCCCGGCGACCCCGATGTTCGAGGCGAACCTGGGTGAGCGCGTCGAGTGGATCGCCATCGGCCACGGCAACCTGTTCCACACCTTCCACCTGCACGCGCACCGCTGGGCGGACAACCGAACCGGCATGTTGGAGGGGCCGAGCGACCCGAGCCTGGTGATCGACAACAAGGACCTCAATCCCGGCAGCTCGTTCGGTTTCCAGGTGCTGGCCGGAGAGGGCGTCGGACCTGGCGCGTGGATGTACCACTGCCACGTGCAGACGCACTCCGACGGTGGCATGGCCGGGATCTTCCTGGTGCGCAACGCCGACGGCAGCATGCCGCCGGGCGCCGAGGAGGCGATCCACCGGTTCCAGGGCCACACCCACACGCACGGAAGCTGACCGAAACGGAAGTGGGGACGGGCATGACCCGACAACTACGACGAACCCTCGCCGCGGTAGCGGCCTTCGCGACACTGATCCCGGCAACGACGGCGGCCGCGGCCGCACCACGAACGACGGCCGCGCCGCAGGCGGCGCAGCCACCGAAGACCGCGGTCCTGGTGTTCCACGGCCCGGTGGCCGAGCAACAGGACCCGGTTTCTCGCGCGGTGGACACCATCAAACAGCTTGGTGCCGGTCATGACATCGATGTCACGGCCACCACGGACCCGGGTGCCTTCACGGCATCGGGGCTGTCCGCGTACCGCAGCGTGGTCTTTCTCTCCGCGACGGGCGCCGCGCTCAACCGCGACCAGGAGTCGGCGCTACAGAGCTACGTCAAGGCCGGCGGCGGTTTCGTCGGCATCGCCGACGCCGCCCGCGCCCAGGTCGACTCCACCTGGTTCACCGGGCTGATCGGCACGCGCCCGGCCGGCGCCATCCCGGTGGCCGAGCCGGTGGCCCGGGTGACCGCCAGTGGGGAGAACCCGCCCAACGAGACCAAGGAGAAGCTGACCGACGGCGACGCCAACACGAAGTGGCTCGTCCGCACCCCGACCGCCTGGGTGGCGTACGAGTTGAGCGCACCGAAGCGGATCACCGGGTACGCGCTCACGTCGGCCAACGACTCCTCCGGTCGGGACCCGAAGGACTGGACCCTGCAGGGCTCCACGGACGGTCAGAGCTGGACCGACCTGGACCGCCGCACCGGGCAGACCTTCCCGGACCGGTACCAGACCCGGCGGTTCGACATCGCCGCGCCGCAGGAGTTCACGCGTTACCGGCTGAACGTCACCGCGAACAGCGGTGAGCCGCTGGTCCAACTCGCCGACCTGCGCCTGTTCACCGGCAGCACCACCGCCCCGGAACCGCCCGCGGTGAACCGCGCGGTGGTGAACATCCTGGACCGCAAGCACCCGGCCACGGCGTCGCTGCCGATGACCATCACCCGGTCCGATCGCTGGGAGAACTGGGACCCCAACCCGATCGGCACCGTGCACACGCTCGCCCAGGTCGAGGAGCGGCACTACAACCCGGGGGCCAGCGCCAACGGCGCCTTCCACCCGGTGTCCTGGTGCCGGGACTACGACGGCGGCCGGTCGTTCTACACCGGCATGGGCCACACCGAGGGCAGCTACGGCGAGGAGGCGTTCCGTACGCACCTCGCCGGAGCCCTCAACTGGACCACCGGTCGGGTACGCGGTGACTGCCAGGCCACCATCGCCGCGAACTACAAGGTGGAGCGACTCACCGCGGCGAACCAGACCGGGCAGCTGGACCAGATCGGCGAGCCGCACGGGCTCACCATCGCGCCGGACGGCACGGTCTTCTACGTCGGCAAGGCGGCCTGCCCGAGCGGCCCGATCGCGGACTGGACCAACCCGAAGGTCGGCCTGGGCTGCGGCACCATCCACTCCTGGGACCCGCGTACGAAGCAGGTCAAGCTGCTCACCACCCTGGAGGTGATGGGCAACCGGGGCAGCGGCTCCGAGTTGGTCAAGAACGAGGAGGGTCTGCTCGGCATCGTGCCCGACCCCGCGTTCGCCGAGAACGGGTGGCTCTACGTCTACTGGATGCCGCACGACTCGGTCGACCGGGAGAAGCGGGTCGGTCAGCGAACCGTCTCCCGGTTCACCTACGACCGGCAGGCGCAGGCCATCGACCAGGCCACCCGCAAGGACCTGTTGCAGTTCCCCGTGCAGATCCACAGTTGCTGCCACGCCGGCGGCGGCATGGCGTTCGACGCCAAGGGCAACCTCTACGTCGGTTCCGGCGACAACAACTCCTCGGAGGGGTCGCAGGGCTACGCGGGCAACAACTGGACCCAGGAGTACCAGGGGATCTCGTTCCAGGACGCCCGCCGCACGTCGGGTAACACCAACGACCTCGCCGGCAAGATCATCCGGATTCACCCGGAGCCGGACGGCACGTACACCATCCCGGCGGGCAACCTGTTCCCACCGGGCACCGAGAAGACCCGGCCGGAGATCTACGTGATGGGCGTGCGCAACATCGCCCGCCTCCAGATCGACCCGGTGCACCAGTGGCTGACCGCCGGCTGGGTCGGCCCGGACGCCTCGTCGCCCAGCCCCACGCTGGGCCCGGCGAAGTACGAGACGGCCACCATCATCACCTCGGCCGGCAACCAGGGCTGGCCGTACTGCATGGGCAACCGGCAGCCGTACCGCGACCGCAGCAACACCGACGCGACCGTGCTGACCGGCTGGTACGACTGCGACAACCTGAAGAACGAGTCGCCGCGCAACACCGGACTGGTGGACATCCCGGCGGCCCGGGACAACATGATCTGGTATTCGCCGGACGGCGGCGGCCCGGTGTTCCCGAAGCGGACCGACGGCAGCGGCCTCCCGACCTACGTGGCGGCCGACGCCACCTACACCCAGCCTTACCTACGTGGCGGCGGGCAGGCCATCATGTCCGGCCCGACGTACCACCGGAGCCTCGTCGACACCACAAGCGGCGTGGCCTGGCCGGAGCACTGGGACGGCAAGTGGTTCATCGGCGACCAGTCGAACGCCGCCAACCGCGTCGCGGTCACCGTCGACCCGGCCGGCGTGCCGCAGGCCGCCCCACCGGTGTACGCCGAGTCGCTGCGGGCCATCATCCCGGCTGGCAACGGCGACACCCGGTTGCAGAGCTGGATGGACGCGAAGTTCGGGCCGGACGGAGCGCTCTACCTGCTCGACTACGGCGGCGGCTTCTTCAGCCTGCACGCCAACCAGAAGTTGATCCGGATCACCTACACCGGCGGGGCGCCCACCCCGGCGCCGGCGGCGACCTCGGTCGCCGTGCAGAACAAGCCGCTCACCATCGCCTTCACCGGTTCCCGCTCCGGCGGCGTCAGCCACCGGTGGGAGTTCGGCGACGGCACCACGTCGACCGAGGCGGACCCCCGACACACGTACGCCACGGTCGGGACCTACACCGCGAAGCTCACCGTCACGTACGCCGACGGTCAGACGGCGACGGTGCAGACCACGGTGACGGTCGGCTGCGCGGTGCCCGACGACCGAACCACGGTGTGGCTCGGTGACACGGACACCGGGGTGCCCAGTCGTACGGTCGGGCAGGGCTGCACGGCCAACGACCTGATCGACGACGAGAGCACCTGGGCCGACCACGACGGTTTTGTCCGGCACGTGACCGCGGTCGCGCGTGAGTTGCAGGACGACGACCTGCTCACCGCCCGTGAGGCGGGCACCCTCACCCGCCTGGCCGCCGCGTCGGAGATCGGCCGCGCCGGCCACACCGGGTACGAGCCACTCTTCGACGGCACCGCCGAGTCGTTGCGCGGTTGGCAGCAGGCGCCGTCAGGATCGTTCGGCATCCAGCCGGACGGGTCGCTGCGCTCCAGCGGTGGCCTGGGCATGCTCTGGCACACCAAGGAACTGGGCGACTTCTCGCTGAAGCTGCAGTTCCGGGACATCGCCCCGGGCACCGGCCGGGCCAACACCGGAGTCTTCACCCGGTTCCCGGACCCCCGCATCCCCCTCGACCAGCGCCCACCGGACAGCTGCGGCACGGTCGGGTCGGCGCGGACCTCCCAGGCGTGGGTGGCGATCTACTGCGGACACGAGATCCAGATCTACGACGGTGACACCGGCGAGCCGCAGAAGACCGGCTCGGTCTACAACTTCGACCCGGTGCCGCTGGCCCAGGCCGGCGTGACGCCGAAGAACGAGTGGAACGACTACGAGATTCGAGTCGTCGGGCAGCACTACACGATGATCCGCAACGGCGTGGTGATCAACGAGTTCGACAACACGCCCGGCAAGCAGTCCTCGCGTGCCGGCGACCCGCCGACCGACCTGCGGCAGTTCCTGCGCGGCTTCATCGGTCTGCAGAACCACGGTGACAACGACCTGGCCGAGTTCCGCAACGTCCGCGCGCGGGAACTCTAGGAGAGACGATGACCCGACGACTGAAGGCCGCACTGGCGGCGCTCCTGCTCACGGTGATCCCGTTGGCAGCGGCGCCCGCCTCCGCCGCCCCTCGCGCCGCCGCCGACCAGGTGTTGACCTGGACCGCCGACGACAGCATCACCCGCTACAAGTCCGCGCCCACCACGGCGGTGGCCGGAGCGACCACGATCATCTGGGAGAACAGCGCGGCCACCGGCAACACCACCGGGATGCCGCACACCCTGACCTTCGACACCAGCACCGAGGGCTACAACCACGACGTCACCCTCAACATCCTGGCCAGTCCGTTCGACGCCAACGACGGCCGCCACCAGGCGACCGTGACGCTGACCCCGGGCCGGTACCGGTACTTCTGCTCGATCCCCGGCCACAGCTCGATGGTCGGTGAGCTGGTGGTCACCGAGGGCGGTGGCGGCGGCGACACCACCGCGCCGACCGTGACCGGCGCGGTCTCCGGTGACCAGGACCAGGACGGCAACTACCTCGGCGCGGCCACGGTGACCGTGACGGCCACCGACGCCGACTCGGGGGTGCAGACCGTCGAGTACCAGGTGGACGACACCAGCTTCCAGCCGTACACCGAGCCGGTGCGGGTGACCGCGATCGGTGACCACGCGGTGCAGTTCCGCGCCACCGACCAGGCCGGCAACACCAGCGCCGTCGGCTCGGTGTCGTTCCGGATCGTCGAGCCGGGGGAGGAGGACACCACCGCGCCGGTGGTCACGGCCGCACTGGCCGGCGACCGCGACGGCGACGGCAACTACATCGGTACGGCCACCGCCACGCTGACCGCCACCGACAGCGGATCCGGTGTCGCCACCATCGAGTACGCCCTGGACGGGGCGGCCTTCACCGCGTACACGAACCCGATCGTGGTGAACGCGGCCGGGATGCACATGCTGCACTACCGGGCCACCGACGTCGCCGGTAACACGTCGGCGGAGCAGATGTCCCACTTCACCGTCGTCGAGCCGCAGGCCGAGGACACCACCCCACCGACGGTCGCCGTCACGGTGGCCGGTGACCGGAACGGCGACGGCGCGTACGTCGGCGGCGCGACCGTGACCGTCACGGCCACCGACGCCGAGTCGGGGGTGGCGAAGGTCGAGTACGCGCTCGACACCGGAGGCTGGACGGCGTACGCCGCTCCGGTCGCGGTCCGTACACCCGGCGCGCACACCCTGAAGTACCGGGCGACCGACACGGCGGGGAACTCCTCCGCCGAGCAGTCGACGACGTTCACCGTGGTGGCCGACGGCACCGACCGCTGCCCGGAGTCGGACACCCGGGCCACCGTGGTCATCGACGGCAACGACAGCGGCGTGGCCAACGTGGACACCGGCGACGGCTGCACCATCAACGATCTGATCGACGAACACGCCGACTACCCCGGCCACGCCGAGTTCGTCCGGCACGTCGAGGCGGTCACCGCCGCGCTCGTGACCGGCGGCACGCTCGACCGGCGGCAGCAGGGCGCCATCGTCCGGGCCGCGGCCCGATCGGACGTCGGCGCATGAGTCCTCGAACCTCATCGACAGGGAGTACAACGATGCCCGGACGTACCGTCGCCAAGCTGGCCACCGTGAGCGCCGTCATAGCGGCCTCGGTGCTGGCCGTGGCGCCCAGCGCACACGCCGATCTGGTCACCCACTGCATCGGCACCGGCGGCGCGGTGACCGTGCCCAACGACCTGCTCGTGCCCGCCGGCGAGTCCTGCGCGCTGACCGGCACCACGATCACCGGCAACGTCACCGTCGCGGCCGGCGGCAACCTGGTGGTGACCGGTGGCCGGGTCAGCGGTGAGGTACGCGTCGCCGCCGACGGGTACCTCGACGCCACCGAGACGACCGTCGACGGCCAGGTGGTGCTCGCCGCCGGGGGGTACGGGATCTTCCTGAAGGACGCCCGCACCGGCACCGTCACCGTACGGCCGAAGGGTTCCACGACCATCGACAGTTTCCTGTTCGCCGAGGCGTCGACGGTTACCGGGCACGTCAACGTCGGTGCCGGTGAGGTCCGGCTCGACCGCGGCACCCAGGTGCAGCGCAACCTCAGCAGCACCGGCACCTACTACACCGACCTGCACGACTCGTTCGTCGACGGCACGCTGTCGGTGCTCAACAGCGCCACCGGCAGCGTGGTGTGTGGCAGCGCCGTCCAGGGTCGGGCCACCTTCGCCGGCAACCTGGGCGGTGTGCAGCTCGGCCCGAACGGCAACCTCGACAGCTGCGCGTCCGGCGGTTACTGGGGTGGGGACGTGAGCGTCACCAGCACCACCGGCGGCGTCACCGTCGACGACAACATCATCAACGGTCAGTTGGCGGTGACGTCCAACGACCCGGCCGCCCAGGTGGCCGCGAACAACCGGATCCGTGGCGGGGTGACCGGTGACCAGGCGGCCACGACCACCAACCGCTCGGCCCGGGTGGCCGGCCCGGACCGGGAGGACGCCGGCGACCAGCGCGCCGAGGTCCGCCGTACCTCGGCGGTGCAGGAGGCCACCGAGGCGGGCGCGGCGAAGCTCTAACTGATCGACGCAACGGCGGCCGGTCACCCGCAAGGTGACCGGCCGCCGCCGTCGTACGGGGTCCGACCCGTCGTGGCGGCGTTTGCGTGCCGCGGACGAGTAACTGCCTCCTGCGGGTCCACATGAGGGCACGGAGCCAGTTCAAAGTCGGGTCAAGCCCGGCCGGCGGAAGCAACCTCACAGAGTCCCCGTCCAAAGTTTCTGTACGTCTTCAAGGCGGCCCGCAACGGGCCGCACGCGCCGCCTGGGCGCGTGTCCGTCGCTCCGCTGGCGCTCCGACTCCGGCCACGCAACACGCCCGGCGGCTGGCGCGAAAGCGGGAAGTCCAAGGGGCCGCCGCAGAACGACAGGCCGTTGACCGGGTGTGTGGTGGGCCGGCAGCCGGCCGGGCCGCGCGGCCACGAGCCCGCGCGGCGTAGGAGAGCACGCCGGCCGCGTCGGCGAGCTGCCGGCGGTCGCGAGGTTGCGGTTACTGCGCCTCCGGCGGGGGCGCTCCGGCTCCAGGATGGCCGGGGCTCCGTCGGCGGGTCACGGCCCATGGGTGGTTGCGGTAGGCCATCCCGTCTGCCATCGTCCCGGGCGAGCCGAGCAGACCACCGCCTGGCCCGCCAGCGCCCGAACCTGCGTCAAGGTCCGCATGACGTGGCGGGCCAGGCGGTAGCCCGCTCCCCAAGAGGGCGGGTCGACGGCAGAGGGGGTGAGAGGCGATTGAACCGAGTAAGCGTCGATTGCCGCTTTCCGGGCGGATACTGGTTCCGGCGCGTACCTTGGCCCAGCCGGCTGTCGATGCGAAACTATGCCTCGTGACGGAGCCTGACAACAGCCACCACTACCGCCCTTTCCCAGAATTCTCAAAATGGCAACGAGCCGAAGATCTTGAAGTGGCATATGAGAAGTACGCCGAACTGCTGAAAGAGCGGCGGAGGGCAGCAAACCCCGAGGCGTTGAAGCGAGCGGTCAAAACAGCAACTCGGATTGCCGCCGTAGATACCGGAGCTATCGAGGGTATCTATCAGGTCGATCGAGGATTTACCAGGACCGTGGCAGTTGAAGCGGCTGCTTGGGAAGCCGCAGTAGAAGCCCATGGGCCGGGCGTCAGAAATACGATCGAAGACGCCCTCAATGCCTATGAATTGATCCTGGACCTGGCTACGAAACACGTGCCGGTTACTGAGGCATTCATCAGGAGTATTCATTCGACGATATGCGAATCCCAAGAAACGTATACCGTCCACACGCCCCAAGGCCCACAAGTGCAGTCCCTGCCTAAAGGTGAATACAAGCGCTTTCCGAACAACCCAACTAGCCTGACGACTGGCAGGGTTCACCATTATGCACCGGTCATGGAAGCGGCCACGGAAATGCAGAGGCTCGTCGCCGAACTATCCTCGGTCGAGTTCGGTGAGGCTCACCCGATATTGCAAGCGGCCTACGCGCATTACGCGTTCGTATGCGTGCATCCCTTTGCGGACGGGAATGGCAGGGTCGCACGTGCCCTTGCATCTGTTTACTTATATCGACGCCCAGGAGTTCCCCTTGTAATCTTCGCAGACCAAAAAGATGTCTATATAGATGCACTAGAGTCTGCTGATGACGGCGATCCTTCGCCGTTTATTGATTTCGTGAGGAACCGAGTAATAGATAGCATCCAGCTAGTTTTGTCACACGTTCCCAACCACGACGTTCCGGATCTTTCCGCCACGCTGTCGGCATTTAAGTTGGTGCAGCTCGGTAGAGGAGGGCTGTCGCATGCCGAGGTGGATGCTCTAAATGCGAGAATCCTGGAAGCGGTCCAAGGTGAATTGCAGTCCGGGCTGGCCGAGTTGGGCTTCCTGCAAGCTCAGCTGGGATGGCAGAACGGTAGCAGTCCTGTTCCTATCCCCAACTCGTACCGTGCGCCTGGGTCAGGAACACGTCATGTGCTTGTGTCTATGAACTCCGGCCCACCAGCAAGTTTCTCCGGACACACGACGGTCTCGGTTTTCACAGCCGTCCCCAACAGCGACGTTCCGGACTTCCTGCTGATATCACCAATGAACGGGATTGACCCTCTCGAAGTCTTTATGCGGGAAATTCATCCAGGGCTCACTCAAGTATTCCAATTCAAAATTGCCGCCTGGGCGGAGCGCATAATCTCCATTCTCGCCCACCAAGTGGTCACAGGGGCGACAGACAGGCTGCGACAGCAGGGTTACATCGAGTAATGTTTTGCATCACTCGCTGTTTTCGATGACGGCAAGTGCGATTCCTGTTGCTGCATCCAAGTCTCTTTTGTCAGTGATCACAAGGAGCACAAATTTTGCCAAAGGGTTAGGAATGGGTCAAGACGTCGTCGGTTCCGAATCCGAGGCGTCCGGGCGAGAGTGAGGGTTTCGAACGAATATCATAATTCGCTTGACGTGACGGTCTGAACGCTGGCCTGTTCTTCAGGAGGCCGGGTCGACGGCAGACGGGCTGATAGTGGGGCCGCTGTGCTTGACTTCGGCGCTCCGGCGAGAGTTTCGCCAGCTTTAGTGTCCCTACGCTCGCCATAACCTGCCTCTTGTTCGTAAGTCCTCAAATAACCAACGTCCACTATTTCGACTCTTCGCGGACGCTTCTTCAGCCGCGTGAATTGGACTGCCCGAGCTTCAGCGCTTGTCTCATACTCCAGTCGTACCAACGTGGGTGTAGGCACGTTCTTATCGAGCGCTTTCCAGCAGAACTTTCCGATAGTCAAGACAACATTCTCGGACGGATGCACGATATGGGGGCCTCGGGCGATCCATCCGACTGCCTCCCACTTCATTCCTCCTCGCACCATCGCGGGCGAATGGCTTTGTTGATGCAGTACCATAATCTTGGTGTCGACAATAGGCACATGGGAATCATTGGCGATATAGATCTTCGTTGTACCGGCATTGTCGGCGACCCACACGCGGACGGAATTGTGCTCAGCCCGGCGCCGGCGCGAAACTTCGGCGAGATACACCCGCAGGGCTATGAAAGCTGCCGCCAGAGTGCCGATGGCTTCGAAGGCACCCCACCCCGACCAAGACCAGAATGATGTGGATAGCACACATTGAACCTAGCCGAAGGTGTCACGTGGGACGCCAACGGAGTAGCGAGTTGGTCGGCGCTTGACCGCTGGGTGACTATCTGGGTGACGACGGGTGCGAGCAAGGCCGGACGGCTGTGGACTGTGATGGACCCGTGCAAGCAGGTGTAGCTGCTGCTCGCGCAGCTCAACGGCTGCTGGTTGTTCCTTCGGGACGAAGAAGTCGATACACGCAGTCGTCCAGAGTGCGCGAGAATCACCGGGTGTCTGCTGAGGCGTCACCACGCGACCCATGGTCACCGGCTCACAACCCGCATGCCATCGCGGTCTCTGAGGCGCAGTGGTGGCTATGGACCCTCGGTCTGTGTGCACGGCGGGTTGCAATCCCACCACCAGCGGGACCGGCGGCCGGCCCCTGCTGGCACGGCTTCTCAGGCTGCCATCGTTGGTCGTCGCTTGACGACGTTTGACGGTGTCTTGTGCCCCCTGGGTGCCCCGAACCTCCAGGCGTGGCGAGGATTCGATGGGCTCAGACCAGTGCTGATGCCG
This sequence comes from Micromonospora foliorum, assembly GCF_022229015.1. Taxonomy (GTDB): domain Bacteria; phylum Actinomycetota; class Actinomycetes; order Mycobacteriales; family Micromonosporaceae; genus Micromonospora; species Micromonospora foliorum. The sequence continues at coordinate 5,557 of NZ_JAKKFF010000564.1, read as the reverse complement.
CCAGGTTGGTAGCAAGACCACCAAGGACACACGTGGCAGAGCCAACGATCAACTTCATTGAGATCACCTTGCCTTCCCCGTCCGGTTCCGCCAGAACTGCGGTCGAGATCAGAGTGAGGATGAAGGCGGCCATCATGAAGAGCAGCACTGGAACCAGGACCAACCCTGGTCTCAGCCCATCGATCTGCCAGCCATGGTAGCCCCTTGCTCACAAGGACCCGGCGTGGTGCTCCAGCTCGTCCGTCGGCAGCGCTGCTATCGACGGTAGCGCCCCGCGCCGGTGGCACACAGCGTTACGCCTCGGCGACTTCCTCGCGACTACCGCCCAGCACGCAGCCGTCAGGGTCCGACCGCGCTTAGCACCTCGAAGTTCCGCTTCAACGTCTGACACCGGGTTGGGTGACCAACTGGGTGACGATGGGCACAAGCGACGCCGGACGCCGATGGACTGTGATGGACCGTCCGCACAGCCCAGCCCAGATGCCGAAGCAGCTCATCGACGGCCGGTAGTTCCTTCAAACCGAAACGGTCAAGGTCCGCCGACAAGCGGCCTGGCGAAGCTTGACATCCATGGGAGCGTCGGCGTGGCGATTGGTGCCCCGGACTATGACGGCTGTTGCCCGAACCCGGGAAGCCAGTCAAGATCACCCTCATCGTCCTGAGGCTGTGGAGGCAGGATCGACGACAGTTCCTCATCACCGTGAGACTGCGCTTCCGGCTGGGTGCCGGTGTCGTTGATAGTGTTAAGGCGTGCCTGCTCATGCGCGCCTTTCCCTCGTGATCGAAGCTGCGGAGTCGCTTGCTGCAGGACTGACGAACCCGACGCTGCTCGTCACACTGCACCGCGACATCGATGAGCTAAGCGGCCTCGACGGTCGCAGGCTGGGGCGTTCTGCCAAGCAATACGCGCTCCGCTGGGCAATCTTCACCATGTCCTATGCGGCCGTCGAAGCGTTCTTCAACGACGTCCTCCGCGATCCCACGAGTCCGCGCGCACTGCCGCTGAATCCGGACAAGCTTCACCAAGCTGGCGAACTACATGGCGTCAAGCTCTTCACGAACGACTGGGGTGTGCGGACGCGGGTCCAGGGAACCGGAGCTGGCAAACGATCCAGGTGGGCCGTGTTCGCCGGCAAGCAGTCCCTCGGTGCTTACCTGGCGGACATGAAGAAACTCCGCGACCTGCTCAGCCACGGTCAAGACCCGAGGGCGGCGTCGAACGCTTCGGGCGCACTCTGGACGCTGGCGAACGGGGGCCATTCGATGCGGGTCATGGGCGCAGAAGGTTTCATCCAAGCCGCCTGCGATCTATCTGCCCAGACGGTGCTGGCCTTCGGTGGTGACCTGAACGACCTCCCGGAGTGGCCCCAGCCAGCTCGATCAGGGCTCTCGGCGGAACCGCGCCCGGCGCTGAAGCTCTTGCCTGCCGACGCATAGATATGCCCCCACGGCCGGCAGGTTGGACACCCTGACCGACATGGGGCCCGGCGCCGACAGCAGCGCTGACAGCAACCGGCCGGGACGAGGGCAACCGCCGGCGGCCGATCACGGACAGCCGCCCGAGGTCGCAGACGTGGACGGACCTTGCCGGACGGAGCGCCCAGAACTTACAAGCGAGGGGTCGGAGCAAGCCAGCGAGCCGGGAGATGAGAGAACCGGGCCCAGGCCGTCGCCAGGCCGTCAAAGGCGGACCAACCGTGCCCAACGAAGACCATCAACGCCTGACTTTCGCGCAGCTCAGCGCCCGAGTTGACCGGCTTCGTCGGACAGGCTAGAAGCCCGGCGACAGTTCAACGCCAAGTGTTGAACGCTTACTCCTTCGGCGGGGGTGTGAGCCAGGCCAGGGGTTGTCCGCTGAGGGCGGCGTCGGCAAGGCGGTGGGCGCTGGCGGTCTTCAGAGCGGCTCGTGAGCTGTCGATCCAGCGCTGCACGTTGTCGATGCCCTGGTGGTGGTACTCGACGGCTTGGACGAGGCACTCCAGTTTGTCGGCGTCACGGGCGACGACAGCTTCGAGTGTCTCGCCGGCTTCGTATTCGGCGATTGCGGCGGTGATGACGTCGGCGACGGCTGGGGGACAGGCGGCGACCTGGTCGGCGGTAACGGCGGTGTTGGGTACGGCGGTGAGGTAGCGCTTGGCGATGTGTGGGATGTCGGTGATTCGGGTTTCCTGGGTGTCGTGCAGGGCGCAGAGCATTGACACCCGGGCCGGGTCGGCGCCCTCCATGGCGGCGAGCATCATTCCGATGAGCGCTGTTCGGAAGGAGTGCTCGGCGATGGATTCGGGTTGCTTGACGCCGGCGAACCACCAGCCGGTGCGGGCGGCGCGTTTGAGGACGCCGGCTTCGAAGATGAAGTTCATCGCTCCGGCGGCGTCGTGGTCGTCGGTCATCTGCCCGTCCCTGTGCCGGTGAGTCCGTCCGCCCGCAGGCTGTAGACGATAGAGGTTAGTTCCTGCCGCGACTGCGCGGAGATCCGGTCACTGTCCAGGAGCGGGACACTGCGGTCGAGGAGCGCCCGAGTCGCGGCGGGGTTGTCGAGAGCGAGACCGCGTCGTGCGGCTAGCAGAGCCCAGACGTTGTGGATGTTGAGGTCGACGAAGGGATGCCCCGGTTCGAGGCGATGGACCAGGTGCCGAAGAAGGATTGAGCCGTGCCAGTCTGCGAGCGCTTTGGGCATGAAGGAGTCGTCGCGGTGGCGGTACGGGATCTCGCCCACCCAGTAGGCCGAGTAGTTGAGGGCTGCTCGCTCGCAGGCGTCATCCGGGTGTGCGCGAGCGATGAAGTCTCGTAACGGTTCCGGGTCGCCCTGGTTGGCGAGGGACGTGACGACGGAGCGGGCGTCAGGCCACAGCGGCGACCAGGTGTGAAAGGGGGTCGTGCGGTGTGCTCGGGCGGTGGTCTGGGTGAGCCAACCTGCTGCCGATTTGGTTGGGTCCATGCCGGCGAGGAAGCAGGCTTGCCGGTGCAGCAGCACGTTCCGATGCCGTCCGGCTGCGGCGCGGTCGGCGAGGACGTGAAGGTGAGCGAAGAATGCATGTTGCTCGTCGGCGGGCAGGGTCGGCCCCGACGCGACTGGACCCCGCCGGGGGTGGGTGATGGGTAGCCCTCTGGCGAAGGTCGGTGTCTGCCCGAGGGCGGCCCAGAGGATCAAGTCGGTCAGGCGGTGGGTGAGGACGGACCAGCCCAGCGGCTGTTCGGCGAGGTCGCAGCGGTCCACCTGTTCGTTGAGGACGGCGGCGAGGATGAGATCCGCCTCGGCGGCGTCGTCAAGTGCTGCGAGTAGGAGGGTGTTCGCGCCGAGCCGTCCGAGCCGGCGTCGGACGGCGATCGCCTGCCCGAGCGGTACCGCGGTGAACGGCCGGCGCCCGGATTCCCAGCTCTGCACGGTCACCCGATCGACGTCCAGGTCGGCGGCGAGCTGCTCCTGCGTGAGCGGGATGGACTCCCGGATCAGCTTGAACAGGTAGCCGGTCACCGCGCCGCGATGTGGTGCTGATCGTCCGCGACCTGTCATCCGTCACCCCTACGTTGACCCGTGGTCGACGTTCCGCCGTGAAACCAAAGCTGCGGCAGCCCATCTGGCCTGCTCACGCGTACTGCGGGTGAGTCCAACCCTCGTCGTCGTGATCGTAGCGTCGCAGTTACCGAACGTTCCAGATCCGGTCCCGTCGTTTCGGGGTCGGCGGTGAAGTGCTGCCCGGTGGAGGGAGCCAGCGATGCGGGACAGGACACCACCATGGCGACGAGTGACCTACGACCAGTACCTGATCGCCGTCGCGATGACCCTGGCGCGGCGGCACCGCCCGGCATGGTCGTGGCCGAAGTGGAGGTGGACCTGCCGCTGCGGGGCGGAACTGCCCTGTCGCAGCCGACACCCCATCCCCATCAGGCGGACGCACTGGCCCGTCGAGGAGGAGCAGTGAGCAGCGAAGCGGAGCAGTGGATCCTGGTCGCGCATCTGCCGGGCAAAAATGGTCTGTGCAACGGCTGTTGGGCTTGGCGGTCGCGGATCAGGCCGCACCCGTGCCGGCAGGTGGACTGGGCAACCAGTCGCCGGGCGCGGTCGATGACGGCGGCGTTGCTCGGAGGCCGCGCATGACGACGCACGGCCCGGTGCTGCCGATCTGGAGCTGCGGCGGCTGCGGCCTGCCCTGGCCCTGCCGCACACGCCAGCGCGAGCTACACGCCGAGTTCGATGACGCTCCGATCTCCCTGGCTCTCTACCTGGGTGCCCAGCTGGTGCGGGCGTCGGAGGACCTGACCTGGGTGCCGGCGGGTGCGCTGCACAGACGCTTCCTCGGCTGGCTCCGATGAGCATCCTGCGGGTGGGCGACGAGAAGTTCCACTACAGCGACGGCTCGCACAAGTGGATCCCACCGGACCCGGACTACGACCAGGAAGTCTGGAACGAACAGGTCCGCCAACACAAGCACGGCCACCTGAGAAACGTGCACCCGAAGGTGCGGATCCAGCGCCTCGTCTGATGCCATGGCTCTGACTAGGCGAGGTCCCCGGTCTTCAATTCCGCCCGGTGGCTGAGCCGTCCACCGGAGACCTCGCTACGTCTCGATCACTGGCCCGCGACGATCCGCGGGCCAGCTCAAATCGACGATCGCCCTAGAAGTTACCGGCCGAGTTGCACTTGACGCCCTGGTCGAGGCAGTTGCGCACCCGTGCGGCGAGTGCCTCGTCCTTCCACGCGTTGAAGAAGTCCGCGTGCATGGAGAACGACGTGCCGGACGCGAGGGTGATGCCGTCCGTGTTCGCGCTCAACGGGTAGGAGATCACGAAGGACACCGACGGGACGGGCACCGGGTGGCTCTTCGGGCACGCCCCGGTGTGGTCCCCGTTGGCCATGTGCGCCTTGTGGTCGGGGCTGTCCAGGTGCTTCCCGTCCCAGCAGTCCGGGAAGGTGATCTGCCGGACGATGTTCGCGGTCTTGGCGCAGACCGGGAACGTCTTGTCGGCGCTGCGGCCGATCTCGCCGCCGATGCCGGCGCACCAGAAGTGGTTGCCCTGCTTGTCCGGGGTGTCGACCTGGTTCTTGGCGTTACCGGTGATCATTCGCAGACCGAACGGGAAGGGCTGGGTCTTGCTCGGGTCCTTCAGGCGGGAACCGTAGTAGACGGTCACCTCCTTCGGGTCCACGACCTTGCCGTTCTGGTACATCGTCGGGACCCAGTAGGCGGACTGGTCGTCCGGCGAGTTGCAGGTGGTCGCCTTGGACGCCCGCAGCGATTCGGCGGTCGAGTTGGCGTCGGTCGAGCTGTTGCCCCAGAACGTGTGGTTGTGTGAACCGCCCACCAGTTTCGGCAGCACGATCGGGTCGTCGCTGTTGTGGTGGCTGGTCGTACAGCCGACGTTGAATTCGGGCACCTTCACGGGGTTGCCGGTCACCGGCTTGGGCTTGCGCGCGAAGAACGCCTTCGTCGCGGCGGCCTGCGCGGCGGCGTCGATCGTGATCCAGCCGCCGGATGCGGTGGGCGGGGCGGCGCTGGTCGCCGGCGTTCCCGGCTTGCCCGGCGCGGACGGGGTGCCCGAGGTGCCCGGGGCGCTC
>NZ_JAKKFF010000563.1 GCF_022229015.1 Micromonospora foliorum | reverse complement strand
CGCGCGCCGCCGTCCCCACCGAGTCATCCGTCGACCTGCCCATGAGGGGTCTGTCCGGTTCGTAGAATTCCTGCCATGCCGAAGATCGTCGAGTTGCTGGCCTCGCCCGTGCACCGCTTCCTGGGCCGGCCCGCCGACGGTCCGGCCCCGGCCCCACCCGGCGAGCTGGTCGACGCCGTCCGGATCCGAGCCGGCCTCGGCATCGTCGGCGACCGGTACTTCGGCCAACAGGCACACCGCGACGCCAGCGTCACCGTCATCGCCCAGGAGTCACTGCCGACCGGCATCGGCCTGGCCGAGGTACGGCGCAACATCCTCACCACGGGGATCGCCGTGGACGAGTTGATCGGCAGAGTGCTGGTGCTGGACTCCGGCGACGGCCCGGTCAGCCTGCGGGTCAATCGGGCGGCCCGGCCGTGCGCCTGGATGGACATCACCGTCGGCCCGGGGACGTGGAAGGCGCTGCGCACCACCGGTGGCATCCGCTGTACGCCCCTCAACGACGGCACCCTGCGCGTCGGCCCGATCGAGGCCGTCGTGAACTGAGGAAAGGGCTCGACGTCAGCACTCCCGGACCGGCATGGTGTGCACCGGACAACGGCCGCCTGGCGGTCGGCGCAACGCTCGGGGGAGGCGGCGGCAGTGGAACACACGCTGACGGATCAGCTGGTCGACGACCACACGATCTTGCAGGTGGTCGTCGGTTCCCGCGCGTTCGGGCTGTCCAGTGCGGCATCGGACACCGACCGACGCGGGGTGTACGCCCTGCCGGCCTCGGCGTTCTGGGGGCTACGGAACCCTGCGCGCCACCACGAGGGGCCGCTCGACGAGCAGGTGCGGTGGGAGGTGGAGCGGGTCTGCACGCTCGGGTTGGCGGCGAATCCCACGGTCCTGGAAGTGCTGCACTCTCCGCTGGTCGAGACGTGCACCCCGCTGGGCGCGGAACTCCGGGCGCTCACGCCGGCCTTCCTGTCCCGGCGGGTGGCCGACACCTACCTGCGGTACGCCACCGCCCAGTTCGGAAAGGCCGAGCGTGGGATCGCCCGCACCGGCGTTCCGGCGTGGCGGCACGTGATGCACCTGATCCGACTGCTGACCGCCGGGGGTGACCTGGTCCGCACCGGCCGCCTGGTGCTGGACGTGGGCGCCGACCGGGACCGTCTGCTGGCGGTCAAGGCGGGTGAGGTGCCCTGGGTTGAGATCGTCGCCTGGCGGGACCGGCTGGTGAGCCGAATGACGGCGGGCCTGGCCACCAGCCCGTTACCCGAGCAGCCCGACGAGGCAAGGGTCGAGCAGTGGTTGATCTCGGTCCGGGAACGCTCCGTGCGGTGCTCGGCGTGACGGCCTGGGAGGCCGCGGGTCTGCCGGTCGGCGTCGACCTGACCAACACCGTCGCCGAGCAGCCGCACCCGCTGGTGTTCGCCACCGTCTCCGGCGCCCACCTGTACGGGTTTCCGTCCATTGACTCGGACGTCGACCTGCGCGGCGCGCATCTGCTTCCGGTCGAGAACCTGATCGGGCTGACGCAGCCGACCGAGACCCGCACGGTCATGACCGACCGCGAGGGCGTGGAGCTGGACCTGGTCACCCACGACCTGCGCAAGTTCGTGCGGTTGATGCTGCGGCGCAACGGCTACGTGCTCGAACAGCTGCTGTCACCGCTGGTGGTGCACACCACCGCGGTGCACGCCACGTTGGTCGAGCTGGCACCGCTGGTGCTGACCCGGCACCACGTGCACCACTACCGCGGCTTCGCCGCCACCCAGCGGCGACTGTTCGACACGACCGGCGAGCTGAAACCACTGCTCTACGCGTTCCGGGCGCTGCTCACCGGTGTCCACCTGATGCGCACCGGCCGGATGCTGGCGCACCTGCCGAGCCTGCTGCTCGCCGAGGCGGCGCCGACGTACCTCCCTGAGCTGATCGCGGCGAAGCGTTCCGCCGAACACGGCGGACTGGACGCCCTGGTCGCGGGCCCGGTCCTCGGCCGGGACCTGGCCGAACTGGTGTCGCGACTCGACGAGGCGCAGCACGACAGCCGGCTGCCGGAACAACCCGCCGGGTCGGCTCAGCTCGACGAGCTGGTGGTGACGGCCCGGCTGGCGGATTCGGCGAGGTGACGCCCCGGTGAGCTGTTGCGTGGTAGAACCAAACCGCGCATCGGCTCGCAGGTCTCAGGGCAGCCGTGGCAGTGCCGGACGGGACCTCATCCGAACAGAGGTGGTGCAGTGAACCTCGAGCTGCGGCAGCTGATCGAGGAGCTGCGGGCTGAGCTTGCCGATCTGCCGGCGAGCCTGGCGTACGCCGAGTTCGGCGAGGGGGCGGCCCTCGACGCCGTGCCGGCGGGGCTCCCGGCCGACCTGCGGGATCTCCTGCTGGTGGCCGACGGGCTGCGGGCGGGTCGGGTCGAGCTGGCGTCCTCGTCGACCCTCGCGGGAATCCAGTACCACCTGGACTACGCGCCGGACTTCTCGTCCATCCCGCAGGACCGGGCGGGCTGGCTGGTGGTCGGCACCCGCAGCGACGAGCCGATCTTCATGGATCGTGGCACGGGGGCGATCTGGTACTTCCCACCGAACGGCACCGAGTGGTTCATGTCCGACGCGTTCGAGGAGCTCGCCCCCGACGTGGAATCCTTCGTGGACTACTACCTGCTCGGGCCGGGCTACGCCGACCTGACCCCGGCCGACGACCAGTGGTTCGCGTTCCTCGACGAGCAGGGCCTGCTCGACGAGGACGACGAGGACGAGCGTTGAGTCAGACCGGGCTGATGTGTGCGGCGAGGACCCGCCAGCCGTGCCGGTCGTCATGGACCCACGTCCGGGTGTAGCGCAGCCGCGCCGTGAACGGTGCCCCCTCGAAGACGCCGGACACCCGGCCCAGGAAGAACGTCACGCCCGTCGCACCGACGACGAGCAGGTCCAGCTCTTCCTCCACCAACTCCGCGACGACCGAGCGGCGGTCCCGGTGGGCGGCCAGGTCATCCTGCTTGGAATGCGGACGCCCGTCCGGGCCGATGGCGATCAGCTGGTCGACCAGCAGCTGGTCGAGGGCGGCGACGTCGCCGGCCCGTTGGGCGGCCTGCAGGGTGCGCTCGGCGTCGAGCAGCTCAGCCTCGCGTGCGCTGTCCGGCATCGTGCCGTCCTCCCGTTCGGGTCCGACCCGGTGTCACCGTCGGCCCGGGCTGTCCGCATTGTGGCAGCCGACGTGGCCCGGGCGGGCGGGGATCGCCGCCGACGTTCACAGAGTCAGGCGAATCCGTACGACGGTCTCCCCGGGGCTGGTGAGGACGGCGACCTCGTCACAGATCTGCTCCACGATCGCCAGCCCGCGACCCCGTACCGACTCGGCGGCCGGCATGCTCCGGCCGAACGCCCGTGTCGGCCCGTGGTCGACCACGTCGCAGAACAGCTGGCCCGGCTCGGCCCAGAGCCGGACCCAGCCGCCGCCGGTGGTGTGCTGCAACGTGTTGGTGGCCAGCTCGCTGACCGCCAGCGTCAACAGCTCCACCCGCTCGGCCGGCAGGCCGCGGGCCAGCGCCCCGGCGCTGACGAACGCGCGCAGCGCTCGTACGTCGGTCGCGACCTGATAGGCCATCGTGTCCGCGGCGTGGGTGGGGACACTCGGCTCGGCCACGGTCTCCGGTCGCTCGCCCGGCATCAGCCCGCCCGATGCGGCTGCCCGGCCAGCGGCACCGCGATCCACGCGGGTGTTGTGGGCGTGCGAGCCTCGAAATGTGCCATCGGGCAGCCAGAACCCTTTCGTAGCGACAGCTGTTGTCGCCACATCATGTCATCCACCGACCCCTTGACCGTCTCGTCCGTTCGGCGGTTGATCACCTGCGGGCCGGCCCGACCACGCCTCGCCGCTCCGGCGGGCACCCGATCAACCTCGCCGAGCTTTCCGGAAGGCGAATCAGGGAGCCGCGTCGAAGGCGATCGACTCGCTCAACTCCCGCCACCGCGCGTCGGACGCGGCGAGAGCCCTGGCGGCCGCTTCGGCAGCCGCCACGGCGTCGGCGCCGAGCAGCAATCGGAGCGGCGGGTCGTCGACCCGGGTGATCCGGATGATCGCCTGGGCGGCGCGGGCCGGATCGCCCGGCTGGGCGCCGCTGCCCTCCCGCAGCCGCCGCACGGCCGGGTCGATGACCGGCCGGTACGGTTCGCTGATCGGCAGGGCGCTCATCGACGAGCCGGCCCAGTCGGTGCGCAGCCCGCCCGGCTCGACCGTGGTGATCCGGATCCCGAACGCCTCGACCTCTCTGGCGAGCACCGCGGAGAAGCCGCTGACCGCCCACTTGGCGGCCTGGTACGCGCCCAGACCCGTGCTCGCCACCCGGCTGCCGACACTGGAGATCTGCACGATGTGACCGCGTCCCTGCTCGCGCAGCACCGGCAGGGCGGCCCGGGACAGATTGACCACGCCGAAGAAGTTCGCCTCGATCTGCGCCCGGAAGTCGTCCTCCGACATGTCCTCGATCGCGGCGACGTCGGCGTACCCGGCGTTGTTGACCAGGATGTCCAGCCGTCCGAACGTGTCCACGGCGGTGCGTACGGCGGCGCGGGCGGCGGCGGGGTCGTTGACGTCGAGGGCCACCGCGCGGACCTGGTCACCGTGCCGGTCGACCAGGTCGTCGAGCTGTGCCGGGTTGCGGGCGGTGGCCACCAGGTGGTCGCCGTCGGCCAGGACGGCCTCGGCGAGGGCGCGGCCGAGACCACGCGAACAGCCGGTGATGAGCCAGACTCGCGGCACGGCGTTCCCTTCGTGTCGGTGGACCGGCTCGCCGTCAGGGACGGATGTCCAGGGCGCCGATCAGCCCGTCGCGCAGCGTGAACCGGTACCGCAGCTCGATCGGGCTGCCGGGGAAGTTTCCGGACACCCGGGTGACAGCGAGGTACGAGTCGCCCGCCTGCGGTGTGACCCGGACCGGCTCGGCGGTGTACGAGTAGGCGTCCATCGTCTTCTGTCGCCAGGCGCGGATCGAGGCCCGCCCGTCGTACAGCCGGTCCTCGTCGGCGACGCTCGCGGTGTCCGCGAAGCAGGCGACGAAGGCGTCCAGGTCCCGGTCGTTGACGGCCCGGAAGTACCGGTCGATCACGTCGGGCAGGTCGAGGGCCATCTGCTCCTCCTGCGGCGCGGGCCGCCGTCGGGCAGCCGTCGGGTTCCCGGTCCGACCTCACCGTACGAGAAGTGGACGGCACCGCGCGGAGCAACCAGCAGAACCATCCCGCTCCAGGCTGCCGGGTTTGCTGCCGGTGGGCCCGGGTAGCCACGCGTTTCCGAAAGCGAAGGGCGGGGGCATGGCCGAGCTGGCGTTCGTCGACAAGGTTGCGGCACGGGCGGGTGTTTCGCCGCAGCAGGCACGCCCACTGACCGAGGCGGTCCTGCGGACCCTCACCGAGCGGCTCTCCGGCGGGGAGGCGGGCGCGTTGGCCCCCCACCTGGCCGACGAGCTGAGCCCGCTGCTGGTCAAGGCCGCTGAGCCCCCGGAGACGTTCGACTACGACGAGTTCCTGCGCCGGGTTGCCGACCGCGCCGGGATCGACCGCCCGGCCGCCGAGCGGGGCACCCGCGCGGTGCTTCAGACGATGCACCGGGTGGTGGGGCACCGGGAGTTCGAGGACGCGCTGGCCCAACTCCCGGCGGACCTGCGGGCACTGGCGCAGCCGCTCCCGCACGGCCCCTGACCCACACCTCGGCGGGAATCCGAACGCCGGCATGGCCGCCGTCGATGCGGAGGCGCGCGGGTTGGGGGCTGCCCTCGTCGATCACCGTCGTGCGACGTACGCCGCCTGACGACCCTGCTCACCCGGGCGCGGAGCGTGGCCTGACCCGCCGGTCAGGCCACGCTCCCTCGTCCGAGGTCAGCCGGTTACCCCACTACTGACCACCCACTTCTGGTGTGCGCCGCCCGCGTACGTGCCGAGCTGAATCTGGGTGCCGTCGCCGGTGTTACCGCCGGCGGCCTCCATGATCTTGCCGGACTGCGGGTTGCGGATCGACCCGTCGGCCTGCGGTTGCCAGAGCTGCGCGCCGGTGCCGTTGCAGGTCCAGAGCTGGATCTTCGTGCCGTTGGCCGTGCCGGCGTTGTCCACGTCCAGGCACTTGCCGAGCACCCGGTACGTGTCGCCGACCCGCGTCCACGACTGCGCGGCGGTGCCGTTGCAGGTCCAGAGCTGGATCTTCGTACCGTCGGCGGTGCCCGAGTTGTCGACGTCCAGGCACTTGCCGCCGACGCCGGTGATGGTGCCGCCGGTCGGCGGCGGGGGACTGCCCGGGATGGAGTTGAGCGTGTACCACGCCTCGGTGCTCCACAGTGACTCGCCGCTGGTGGAGGTGAACGGGCGCGGCGAGCGCAGGTGCACCACCCGGCCGGCCTTGCGACCGGCCACCGCGAGGCTGACCTTCTTCCCGTCCGCCGAGAGGGTGGCCGAGGTGACGGTCAGCGTCTCCTCGTCGACCTTCGGCCCGCCGTAGTTCGACGTCGCCACGTACCGCCATTGCTTGATCTTGTAGCGCGCGGCCAGCTCGGCGGCGGTCGCCGTCGAGACGGGCTGGGTGTACTCCACCTCGAAGCCGGTCGTGGTGGCGCGCATCGCGAGCATCTCGAACGTGGTGGCGGTGTTCGGGGTGAGCTTCTGCAGGCCGTACGACAGCTTGCCGGTCTGGCCCCAGTTGCCGCCCGCACCGAGCCCGCCGACGTAGATCGCGCCGTCCGGGCCGACGTTGACCTCGGAGACGCCCGCCTCCAGGCCCTGGGTGAGCCGGAACAGGGCGCCCTGGTACTCGCCGTTGACCTTCTCCACGTTCGCCCGTTGCAGGCCGCCGTACGTCACGTCGCCGATGACGAACTGGCCGGCGTACCGGCCGCTGGTCAGGTAGAGCGGCGTGCTGGGCGAGTTGGCGATCTCGTTCTGTGGCATCCAGAGCACCGGCGGGGTGACCGCGGCGGTGTCGAACGGGCCGGCCGGGTTCGTGTAGTGGTTGAAGAACCGGCCCTGCTTGACGTGCACCAGCTTCGAGGAGGGCAGCCAGCCGCCCTGGTTGTCGGTGACGAAGATGCCGCCCTCCGGGCCCCAGCCGATGCCGTGCGGCGTCCGCAGGCCGCCGGCGACGTAGCTGACCGCGCCAGTGTCCTTGCTGACCTTGAGGGTGGTGCCCCGATTGGTGGCGGGCTGCGGGTTGGTGGTGGCGCCGCCGGAGTTGATCGACACCGACAGGTTCAGATAGAAGAACCCGTCCTGGTAGAGCAGGCCGAACGCGAACTCGTGGAAGTTGCCTCCGTACGGCCAGGTGGCGACGGTCTCCAGGCGTTCGGCGACCTCGTCACCGCCGGTGTTCACCAGCCGGGTCAACCGCTGCTTCTCGGTCACGTAGACAACCCCGTCGACGACCTTCAGCCCCATCGGTTCCTTCAGGCCGCCGGCGATCTTCTTGGTGGTCACGTTGCCCGGGCTCGTCGATCCGCCGGTGTTGCCGAGGATCCAGACCTCGCCGTCCTGGGAGGTGCCGGACTGGTCGCTGCCACCCCAGGTGCTGATGACGAGCCGGCCGTCGGCCAGCCAGTCCATGCCGGTGACCTTCGGCTGGAAGCCGCTGGGCCGCAGGTTGGTCAGCGTGTAGCCGGGGTGCACACCGGTCAGCGGCAGGCCGTCGCCGGGGGAGTCGGCGACCCCCTCGCACTCCTTGCGCCCGGGTGCGGTCACCCGGACCACGCCCGCGTCGGTGCTCAGCGCCGAGTTCGGTACGACCACGAAGGTCGACGAACCGGGCGTCTTCCACTCCAGGGTGATCTGCTGCCCGCCGCCCCGCTCGAAGTGGTCGATGCGCAGCGGGTGCAGACCGGCGGTGAGGGTGACTGTGCCCTCCTTGGGCGGGGTCGCGCCGTGCAGGCCGTCGTGGTTGATGACCACGGCGTTGTCGATCGACAGCTTGGAGCCGTCGTCGCTGCTGAGCCGGAACGTGTAGCTGCCGGCCTGGGTGGTGGTGATGTTGCCGAGCACCTGCGAGACGAAGTTGTCCTCGAAGCCGAAGTCGGCCGCCGAGGTCCAGTTGATTGTGGACATCAGCTTGTCCACGTTCGGGGTCTGGGCGGGCTTGAGGGTGCACAGCTCGGACAGCGGCACCTGCACGTCGAAGACGCGCAGCGTGACGCCCGGTTCCTGCGCGGGGGCGGCGCTGGCGGGGACGGCCCAGAGGCCGGCGGCGAGGACGAGTGCCAGCGCACCCAGGACGGGATGGTGGAGTCGGCGTAGCAGGCGTGTGGCCATCGTTCCTCCAGGAGGCAGTGGAGTGTCCGACGGCCGGCGTGGATCAGCGGTGAGGATGACCGTCGGCCCGGCTCCGTAACGTCCTCGACGCCGACGAGTGACGTTGCGGAAACACCGGGTGGATGGCTCGGAACATTAAGGCGTTTCGATTGGACTGTCCATGGCTTCGACTCGATACATCAAAAGTTCCCAATGTCCGTGCGAAAGTTCGGGACGGTACGCGGAGAATGCCCAGTCCTGCGGCGGCCTACCGCCGTCCGCGCCGCGCCGTCCCGCCGGCCCGATTGCCGGTCTTCCGAGTCGGGTTGGCGGTCTTGCGGCCGGCGGCGCCGCCTCGGCCCGCCCCGCCGGCGGTCCGACGGTCCGGAGTGGGCGCCCCGCGTGCCGGAGGCCGACGGGGGGCCGCCACCAGCCCGCTCGCCGCGCCCCCGCCGGCGATCAGGGCCGGGAGCAGCCAGGCCTGGCACCCACCGCCGCGCTGCCCCTCGGTGGCGCCGGCCGGGTTGTCCGCCGGAGCGCCGGTGGGGGCGACCGGGCTGCCGGTGGCACCGGAGTTGGTCGAGCCCTCGCCCTCGGCCTGGGCGAGCAGCGCCGGGTCCGGCCCCGCCGTGGGCGCCGACCAACCGGCCGGGGCCGCCGTGCCCGGGCCCTGGTAGTCGAAGGTCACCTCGCCCCGCACCGCCTCACCGTCGGAGGCGACGGAGAGGTAGCTGGCGGTGTAGCGGCCCTTCGCCGGCCAGTGCGCGACGGTCACCATCGCCGGGAAGCCGGTGTGGTACAGCCGGGGCTCGAACACGCCGTTGACCATGAAGTACTCGGTGACCGGCTTGTCCAGCCGCTTCGGCTCACCGTAGGACCAGCCACTGTCCACTCGCGACCCGTCCGGGCCGCTGATGGCGAAGTACGCGTTCGACGCCGGCTTCTCAGTGAAGTACAACGCCAACTGGGTCAGCGGCTCGCGTACGACAGTGCCTTTCAGCGGAGTGGAGGTCGCCAGCTGGCCGTGCGCCGACGCCGGGGCGACCGGCAGCAGCAACGACACCACCAGGGTCGCCGCCAGCGCCGCCACGGCACGACTCAGGACGTTACGCACAGTGGCCAACCTCGATCGCATTCGTTCATCATGGTCATTTCCCCGGCACCGAACAAGACGTAGAGTTCTCCTCCCCGACGATCAAACCGACACCCGCCCCCCTCGCGTCGTTCGGAGTCCGCCCGTGTTCGTCCGTACCCCCGCCGCCCGCACCTCCGCCACCCTCGCCGCCGCCGCCCTCACCGCCCTGCTCCTCGCCGGTTGCGGGCAGGACGACGACCCTTCCGTGGCCACCCCCTCGACGGCGCCGACGTCCACCGCCCCGCCGAGCGCCACCCCCACCGCACCGACCCCGACGGCCGCCAGCACCCCCAGCGCCTCCGCCAGCACCGCCGCCGTGGACCAACAGATCGCCGTGACCATCGCGAAGAAGCGGGTCACCCCGCCGACCGGACGGATCAGCGTGGGTAAGGGCCAGCTGGTCCGGATCACGGTCACCTCCGACGTGGCCGACGAACTGCACGTACACGGCTACGACCTGGGCGCCCGGCTGCCGGCCGGCACGCCCGGCTCGGTGGAGTTCCGGGCCGACAAGACCGGGCTGTTCGAGGTGGAGACGCACGAGTCCGAGCTGGTGCTGTTCCAGCTCGTCGTCCGCTGAGCGGCATGACGGCCGCTCCCACGCTGCTGGCACACGGCGTCGGTGGCCGCCAGGACCTGCCGATCACACTGCCGCAGCTCGTCGTCGCCGCCGCGCTGACCCTCGTCGTCACGTTCGTGGCGCTGGGTCTGCTCTGGCGTGAACCCCGACTCGACCGGGACGCCACCGGCGGTCGCCCGGTCCCGGGCTGGCTCGCCCGACTCCTCGACGCGCCCGCGTTCCGGTGGGCGCTGCGCGGGCTCGGCCTGCTCGCCGCCGCCTGGTTCTGCCTCGGTCTGCTGGGCGGGCCGGACACCGCGGACAACCCGACCGCCGGCGCGCTCTACGTGCTGCTCTGGGTCGGGCTGGCCCCGCTGTCGCTGCTGCTCGGCCCGGTCTGGCGGGCGGTCAACCCGCTGCGTACGGTGCACCTGCTCGCGGCGCTCGCGGCGCGGCGCGACCCGAACCGTGGGCTCCGCGAGCTGCCCGACAGCGTCGGGTGGTGGCCGGCCGCCGCCACGCTGTTCGGCTTCGTCTGGCTGGAACTGGTCGCCCCCGACCGGGCCACCCTGCCGGTCATCACCGCCTGGCTGGCCGGGTACGCGGTGGTCCTGCTGGCCGGCGCGGTGGTGTTCGGCGCCGGCTGGTTCGACCACGCCGACCCGTTCGAGGCGTACAGCACCCTGATCGGTCAGCTCGCCCCGCTCGGCCGGGCCGCGGACGGCATCCTGGTGTGGCGCAACCCGCTCGACGGGATCGCCGGCCTGCGGCCTCGCCCCGGGCTGGTCGCCGTGGTGATCGTGCTGCTCGGCTCGACCATGTACGACAGCCTCTCCAACGCGCCCGGCTGGTTGCGCTTCAGCCAGGAGAACGGCCTGCACCCGGCGGTCACCGGCAGCGCTGGTCTGAGCCTCGTCATCGCCGCCGTCGCGGTGGCGTACCTCGCCGCCACCGGCGCCGTGGCGCGCATCGGTCGCACCGACCGGGTCGACGCCCGTGCCGTGCCGGGCGAGATCGCCCACTCCATCGCGCCGATCGCGGTGGGGTACGTGGTGGCGCACTACTACTCGCTGCTGATCCTGGAGGGCCAGCGCACCGTCGCGTTGCTCTCCGACCCCCTGGGCACCGGCGCCAACTGGCTCGGCACCGCCGACTGGGAGCCGCAGACCGCGCTTGTCACGCCCTCCGGGGTGGCGACCCTGCAGATCACCGTCATCATCCTCGGGCACCTGCTCGGCACGCTGCTCGCCCACGACCGCGCCCTGTACCTGTTCCCCCGGGCCCGGGCGGTGGCCGGCCAACTACCCCTGCTGGCACTGATGGTCGCGTACACCGTCGCCGGTCTGCTGCTGCTCTACGCGGGGTAGTCCCGCCTCGCTCCGAGCCGTGCGTCATGATGCCCCGTGGACTCCGATCTTCAGCGCTACCTCGATGACCTCGTCAGCACCGCCCGCGACGTGCTCGGCGCCGACCTGATCGGCGCGTACGCGGCCGGTTCGGTGGGGCTCGGGGCGTACCAGCCGGGCCGCAGCGACGTGGACGTGGCGCTGCTCAGCGCCGGGCCCCTCACCGAGGCCGCCAAGCGGACGGTGGTCGCCCGGCTGCGGCACGAGGCGCTGCCCTGCCCCGCGCGCGGGCTGGAACTGGTCGTCTACGACCGGGCGGTGGCCGCCTCCGGCACCCCCGAGCCGGGCTTCGAGGTCGAACTGAACACCGGGGCCGGCATGCCGTTCCGGCGCACCCTCGACCCGGCCGACCGACCGGTCGCCGACGGCCGATTCTGGTACGGCCTCGACCGCAGCATCCTGCACCAGAGTGGACTTTCACTGCTCGGACCGCCGGCGGGGGAGGCCTTCGCCGACCTCGCCCCGGCCGACCTGCGCCGGCTGCTCATCGAGGCGCTGACCTGGTGGCTGGCCCTGCCCACACCGCCGGACGACCAACCCGCGCCCGGCACCGAGGACGCCGTGCTCGGCGCCTGCCGGTCGCTGGTGCGCCACCGCGACGGCGTCTGGCTCGCAAAGGTGTCCGCCGGTCAACGGCTGATCGACGCCGGCGACCGGGCCGAGGTGATCCGTCAGGCGGTCGCCGCGCGGCACGGCGGGCCGCCGCCCACCGGGGCCAAGGCCCGCGCCTTCCAACAACGGGTACGCGACGAGATCGCCGGGTAGCCGTCGCGCTGTTTCTGTGGGCGGGCCTCGTGGCGCTCAGCGGACCGGGCTGCGCTCCAGCGAGGCGAAGAGCAGGTTGAGGCCCTCGGTCATGGTCGGGTGGGTGATGACCGCGTCCCGCAGGGCGGTCCACGGCATCCCGGCGAGCATGGCCAGCTGCACCGAGGTGATCACCTCGCCGGCCTCGGCGCCGAGCAGCGCCGCGCCGAGGATCCGGTCGGTGCTGGTGTCGATGACCGCCTTCCACATGCCCTGGGTCTGCCGCAGGGTGCGTGCCCGGGGGATGGCGGCGACCGGCAGGTGGGCGACCTGGACGTCGTACCCGGCGCGGCGCGCCTCGGTCTCGGTCAGCCCGACCCGCGCCAGCTCCGGGGTGGTGAAGACGGTGTACGGGATCAGCCGGTCGGCGGTGCTGCGCTGGCCTCCCGCGAGGTTCGCCCGGATGATCCGGTAGTCGTCCAACGAGACGTGGGTGAACTGCGGGCTGCCGGCGACGTCCCCGGCCGCCCAGGTGCGCTCGGCGCTGGTGCGCAGGTGCTCGTCTACCTCCACGAAGCCCCGCTCGCTGAGCCGTACGCCGGCCACGTCCAGGCCGAGCCCGTCGGTGACCGGCTCCCGGCCGGCCGCCACCAGCACGTCGTCCCCGACCACCGCGCTGCCGTCGTCCAGGGTCACCCGGAGCGAGCCGTCGGCCTCCCGGTCGACCCGCCCGACCGCCACACCCACCCGTACGTCGATGCCATCGTCGAGGAAGACGCGCATCACCGCGTCACTCACGTCGGGATCCTCACGGGTGAGCAACCGTGGACCGCCCTCGACCAGGGTCACCGCGCTGCCGAACGACGCGAACATCTGCGCGAACTCCACCCCGACGGTGCCGCCGCCGAGCACCACCAGCCGGGCCGGCAGCCGATCCAGGTGTAGCAACTCGTCGCTGGTGAGCACCCCGGCGTCGGCCATCCCGGGCACCGACGGCAGATGCGGGCGGGTGCCCGTGTTGATCACCACGTCGCTGCCGCGCAGCAGTCGCTCGGCGCCGTCGGCGAGTGCCACCCGTACGGTCCGGGGGCCGACGAACCGGGCCTCGCCGATCACCAGGTGCAGGCCGGAGTCGAGGAACTGCTGCCGGTTGGCCGCGACCATCCCCTCGACCACGTCCTGCTTGTGCGCGCGCAACAGGTCCACGTCGACCCGGCCGCCCTCCACCGCCAGGCCGAGCGCCGACGCGTCCCGCAGCTGGCGGGCGGCCCGCGCGCTCGTCACCAGCGCCTTCGTCGGGATGCACGCGACGTTGATGCAGCTGCCGCCGATCATGCCGCGCTCGACCATGGCGACCCGCTGACCGGATCGGGCGACGTCCATGCTCAACGTCTTCCCGGCCTTGCCGCCACCGACGACGAGCAGGTCGAACTCCTCCGGTTGGTCGGTCACCGGGCGCTCCTCTCGGTCACCGGCCAGGCCGGCGGCCACCGCTGGTGCGCGGCGGCCAGCCCAGCCTGTCAGCTCCGACGGGCGCGGCGACCCGGTTCCGCGCAGAATCCGCCCGGCCGCCGTCCGTTGCTTGATCGGGTGATGAGAAGTAGGTCTCCGGGCCCTCTACGACCTACTCTCCATCACCTGATCACCGCTGGGCGGTCGGCCCGGGCCCGTGCGGATTCGCTCCGGACCGGGTGCGACCGCTGCTGATGGTCAGTGCCGGGCGGCGCCGTTCTCGCTGACCGGCTGCCCGAAGGCCAGGAACGGCACGGGCGTCGGTGCGTCCGTGCCGATGTGCCGAGGGAAGGTCGGCTCGGCGTCGTCGGCGCTCACCTCCCGGGCTGCCGCACGGTCGTATGTTACCGACTCGTCCGCCACCGCCGGTGCGCCACCGTGCTCGCCGTTCGCCTGCTCGGCCGTGGCCCGGTCGCCATCCTCGACCGGGGTCCGGTCGGCATAGCCGTTCTCGGCCGGGGTCCGGTCGGCGTAGCCGTTCTCGGCCGGGGTCCGGTCGGCAGGGCCACTCTCGACCGGGGCGCGGTCGACCGGGGCGGGGTCGGGCGTGGCGCGACCGGCGTCCGCATCGTCCAGGGTGGCTCGTTCGGCGGAGCGCCGGTCGACGCCGAAGCGGTCGACGTTGAGCCGCTCGACGTTGAGCCGCTCGACGCCCGCCCGCTCGGGGGCGGGCCGGTCGGCGCTGGAGCGGGAACCCACCATCGGGTATTCGGCGGTCTCCGTACCGCCGGCTGCCGCGGCCATGACCGCGGCGGCGGCGAGGTCGGCCACCCGCTTCGCCTCCCGCTGTACGCGGGCGCGGACCTCCTTGGCGTGCCGCTCGGCGGAGTCCCCGGCCCGACGGGCCTCGTCCAGCCGGGCGCTCTCGGCGGTCAGGTCCCGGCGGACCTCGTTGAGTCGCTGCTGCATCCGGGACAGCTCGTTCTCCAGCGTCTCGCCCTCCTGGCGGATCTCGGCGAGCTGCTGGCGGCCGGTGTCCAGCTCGGCGTGCAGCTCGGCGGCCTCCTGCCGGCGCTCCTCAAGCTCCTTCTGCAGGGCGGCGAGCTGCTGCTGGTGGCTGGCGGCCTGCTCGTCGGCGCGGTTGCGCAGCTCGGTCACGTGCTGCTGCGCCTCGGCCAGCAGCGCGGCGATCTGCTGCTCGGTCGCGCTGCGCTCCTCGGCCAGCTCCTGCTCGGCGGCGGCCTGCTGTTCGGCGATGTCCTGCTCGGCGGCGGTACGCCGCTCGTTGACCTCTCGCTCCACGTTGGCCTGCCACTGGGCCATCTCCTGCTGGTGCTTGGAGCGGGCCGACTGGAGTTCCTGCTGGATCTGGGTACGGGCCGACTTCATCAGCGCGTCGGCGGCGACCCGGGTCTGGTTGAGCTGCTGCGCGCTCTGCTCGGTGATCCGCTTGGCCTCGTGCTGGGCGCGCTCGTGCGCGGCCTCACCGTCGGCGCGCAACTGCTCGGCGTGCTCGCGGATCGCGGTCAACTCGGCCTCGGCCAGGGTGCGCCGCTCCTCGTGCGCCTGCTCCTGCTCGGCCCGCCGGGCGGCCAACTCCTCGGCCAGATCCTGACGTGCCTGCGCGGCCCGCTCACGGGTGTCGGCGAGGATCCGCTCGGACTCGCTGCGCAGCTCGTTCGCCCGGTCGGTGGCGGACTCGGTGATGATCCCGGCCTGCTTCTCGGCGAGTGCCATGATCTCGCCGACCATCGGACCCAGATCGTGGAACGAGGCGCGGTCCACCTGCACGGGTTGCTCCTGAAGCTCGGCCAGTTCGGCACGCAGCCGCTGCACCTCGGCGGTCAGTTCACGGACTCGGACGGCGGAGCGCCCGTGCTCTCCACTCAGCATCGCGATCTGACCGTCGAGCTGCTCCAGGTGCCGGTCCACCTGGCGTTTGTCGTATCCGCGCAGGGCGAGCTCGAAGCTCGGCCGGGAGGCCGCATCGTCGCGTGCTGCGTGCGGCTCAGCGCCGATGGACATGCACCATCCTCCGTACGATCGGGGCGTCAGGGTCGGCGGTCGCCTGCCCCACGGGCCGTCAGTGTGGCGCAACGCTACCGCCGAGCGGACATCATGCGAAGTCCTGCCCCACCACCTCTCACGTTGCCGCCCCGCGTTCCCGCCTCCCCGCGCCGATCATGGACTCGTGGTGCCGGAAAGGTGGTGCTCCACCACCTTTGTCATCCAGCACAACTCCATGATCGACGCAGGTCAACAGGTCAGCGTCGGCGGGCGACGAGGACGGCGTCGTGCAGGGTGATGTCTTCGCCGTCCGGTTTGGTGGCGGGGCGGGAGCGTTCCTCCGCCGTCAGCACCTCCCAGTGGGCCGGTTCCAGGTCGGCGGCGACGTCCTGCGCGGTGTACATCATGTCCGGCATGTGCATCCGGTGCGCCGCCCCCCACAGGTCCGACGGGTGGTGCCCGACGATCAGCAGGACGCCGCCCGGTGCCACCGCGGCGGCCAACCGGCCGAACAACTCCCGCCGCTGCTCCGGAGGCAGGTGCATGAACTGGGCGGACACCAGGTCGTACGCCTCCTCGGTGGGCGGCTTGTCCCGCAGGTCGGCGTGGGTGAACTCGATCCGGTCGCCCACCCCGGCGGTCTCGGCGTGCGCGGCGGCCCGGCTCAGCGCCGTGGTGGAGATGTCCACAGCCGTCACCTGCCAGCCGCGCTCGGCCAACCACACCGCGTCGCCGCCCTCGCCGCTGCCCACGTCCAGCGCGCGCCCCGGGGCCAGGTCGGCGACCTCGGCGACCAGCTGCGGGTTCGGCCGGCCACTCCACACCGAGGGGCGGGACTGGTAGCGCTCCTCCCACGCCGGCTCCTCGAACGTCGTGGCCACCAACTGCCGGTACGCGGCCACCGCGTCGCGGGTCTCCTCGGCGATGAGGTCGGCGTTGATCGCCGCCGCCGCGGTCAGACCGGCCCCGGCGGACGTGATCACCTGACCACGGAGGTCGGCCACGTTGCCCGCCACCCAGACCCCTGGGACGGTGGTCGCGCCGGTGGCGTCGGTCGGGATCTGGGCACCGATGACGTGCTCACCCATCATCACCTCCTCCGGGGCCAGACCCAGCCCCACCAGCACATCGGCGCGGGGAGTCAGCCGCGTCGCCACCACGATCGCGTCGAGCGCCACCACCCGGCCGTCGGCGAGCCGTACGCCGGTCAGCGCGTCGTCGGTCACCTCCACCGCGGCGACCGGACCGGGCACCACCGCGATGCTCCGGGCGGCGAGCCGCTCAGCGGTTTCCGCGTCCGGCACCGGGGCGTCGTGCAGCAGGAGCAACACGTTCGGGCTCCACTGTCGCCACATCTCGGCCTGGTGCACGCTCAGCGGGCTGGTCGCCAGGACGCCGATCCGCCGGTCCCGCACCTCCCAGCCGTGGCAGTACGGGCAGTGCAGCACGTCGCGGCCCCACCGCTGGGCCAGGCCCGGCACGTCGGGCAGTTCGTCGGTCAGGCCGGTGGTCACCAGCAGCCGCCGTGCCCGCACCGACTCCCCACCGTCGAGGCTCAGCCGGAACCCGTCGTCGTCCCGGGTCGCGGCCTCCACCCGTCCGGTGCGGAACTGCCCGCCGTACCCGGCCACCTCGGCCCGTCCGATCGAGAGCAGTTCACCCGGCGGCGTCCCCTCCCGGCCCAGGTAGTTGTGTATCCGGTCGGCCGGCGCGTTGCGCGGCTCACCGGAGTCGATCACCAGCACCGACCGTCGGGCCCGGCTCAGCGCCAGGGCTCCGCTGAGCCCCGCGGCGCCGCCGCCCACCACCACCACGTCGTATGTCTCGTCCACCGGTATCTCCCTCTTGCTTCGTCGGCTGCGCCCACCATCCGTCGCCGCCGGCAAGGTGGCAACTATCCTTGCCGTTATGGCAAACGAGGACAGCACCGCGCTGGCGGCCGTCGGCCCCCGGCTCCGTGCCCTGCGTCACCAACGCGGGACCACGCTGACCCAGCTCGCCGACCTGACCGGCATCTCGGTGAGCACCCTGTCCCGGCTGGAGTCCGGTAGCCGTCGGCCCACCCTGGAACTGCTGCTCCCGCTGGCGAGGGCCTATCAGGTGGCGCTCGACGAACTTGTCGACGCCCCCGCCACCGGCGACCCCCGGGTACGCCCCAAACCGATCGTCATCCACGGCGTGACGTACCTGCCGCTGACCCGCCGACCGGGCGGTGTGCAGGCGTTCAAGCAGATCTTCCCGCCGGACCCGTCCGCCGGGGGCCGAATCCCGCAGGCCCACGAGGGGTACGAGTGGCTCTACGTGCTCTCCGGCCGGCTACGCCTGCTGCTCGGCGACCGTGACCTGACCCTGACCCCGGGGGAGGTGGCCGAGTTCGACACCCGCGTTCCGCACCTGTTCTTCAACCCCGGCCCCGGCACCGCCGAAGCGCTGAGTCTCTTCGGTCCGCAGGGGGAGCGGCTGCACGTCCGCGCCCGCCCCGCCACGCCCGACAAGCAGCAGTGATCAACTCGGCTTCCATGAGCGGGTACGGCCGGGCCGTCGGTGCGAAGATGGCCTGATGATCGATGCGGCATCCCGAGGCTGGACCGACCGGACCGAGCACCGGGACATCGTCGTCAACGAGGTTCCGGGCTTCCGCCCGGTGACGTTGGACCTTGTCGTGCCGACGCAGGCACCCCAACCGGTACCGGTCCTGGTGTGGATCCACGGCGGCGCGTGGATGTTCGGATCGCCCAAGCACCCGGCGGACTGGCTCATGGAAGCGGACCCGTTCACCGCCGCCGTCCGGGCCGGATTCGCGGTCGCCTCCGCGCAGTACCGGCTCAGCGGAGAGGCGCACTTTCCCGCTCAACTCGACGACGTCAAGGCGGCGGTGCGCTGGCTGCGCCGACACGGCGACACGGTGGGCGTGGACCGTGAGCGGATCGGGGTGTGGGGCGAGTCGGCCGGTGGGCATCTGGCCTCGATGGTCGCGCTCACGGGGGACGACCAGGACGACAGCGGTGTCCGGGCGGCGGTCTGCTGGTACGCGCCATCGAACCTTTTGACCATGCAATCGCAGGCACACCCGTCCGGAACGATCGACCACGACGCGGCAGACTCGCCCGAGTCCCTGCTGATCGGCGCCCCGTTGGCCGAGAACCCGGGGCTGGGCCGAGCGGCTAGTCCGATCACCTACGTCTCCGACCAGGCCCCGCCCATGCTGCTGATCCACGGCGACCAGGACCTGGTCGTACCGGTGGGGCAGAGCGAAGAGCTTGCCGCAGCGTTGACCGCGGCGGGCGCCGAGGTCGAGTTGTCGGTGGTGCAGGGAGCCGACCACTGTTTCGCCGGAGTGCTGCTGGAGCCGCTGATCCGCGACACCCTGGCGTTCTTCACCCGAGTCCTGGCTGCCTAATCGTATCGAGCCCGAACCCACCAGCTTGCCGACAGTTCACGTCGAAGAAGTCACTGGTTCGATCCTGGGGAGGTGCGGGCGACGGTACGCCCACCGAAGGCTAGTGTGGCTGCCGCGACAAGTGAAACCACAAAGGACACGGCTAGCCCCATGCTGCCCAGTTCGACCCATTCTGGATATATCCGACCGAATGCGGCCGGGAGTGCTTCGTCGATCCCTGCTGGTTCGTCAGATAGCCAAAGCCATCCCCCGGAACCGCAATAGCACAGCACGCTAAGCAGGCTCGTTGCGAGGGCAACTCTTCTCGCAGTTTGTTGACCCGTTCTGATCCACAACGCGACGCCAATCAATGCAGGCGCGAAGAGAAGTGCGTAGGCACGAGTGTTCCTGGCGGAAACCAGCAGCGCGAGTTGTGCGAGCACATCGACAGGCATGGAGGAGTGAAGCCACGATGGCTACTCGGGCAGCAGCGGCGGCTGAATGCGAGTGGCCGTTGGCTCCGCGGCTGATCAGCCGAGTCGCGAGGCTGCCGGGCGGCTCGTGCTGCGACACCAAGATCATGCCGTCGCCAGGCCGTCGAAGGTGGACCGGTAGCGACAGAGGTTGACCACCGTTGACCGACTGCGTCCCAGGTCGATAAGTGTTATGCCCGCTTTGATCGTCTCTGCCCGTCAGCGGGATCAAATACAACGCCAAGTGTTGAACGCTTACTCCTTCGGCGGGGGTGTGAGCCAGGCCAGGGGTTGTCCGCTGAGGGCGGCGTCGGCAAGGCGGTGGGCGCTGGCGGTCTTCAAAGCGGCTCGTGAGCTGTCGATCCAGCGCTGCACGTTGTCGATGCCCTGGTGGTGGTACTCGACGGCTTGGACGAGGCATTCCAGTTTGTCGGCGTCACGGGCGACGACAGCTTCGAGTGTCTCGCCGGCTTCGTATTCGGCGATTGCGGCGGTGATGACGTCGGCGACGGCTGGGGGACAGGCGGCGACCTGGTCGGCGGTGACGGCGGTGTTGGGTACGGCGGTGAGGTAGCGCTTGGCGATGTGTGGGATGTCGGTGATTCGGGTTTCCTGGGTGTCGTGCAGGGTGCAGAGCATCGACACTCGGGCCGGGTCGGCGCCCTCCATGGCGGCGAGCATCATTCCGATGAGCGCTGTTCGGAAGGAGTGCTCGGCGATGGATTCGGGTTGCTTGACGCCGGCGAACCACCAGCCGGTGCGGGCGGCGCGTTTGAGGACGCCGGCTTCGAAGATGAAGTTCATCGCTCCGGCGGCGTCGTGGTCGTCGGTCATCTGCCCGTCCCTGTGCCGGTGAGTCCGTCCGCCCGCAGGCTGTAGACGATAGAGGTTAGTTCCTGCCGCGACTGCGCGGAGATCCGGTCACTGTCCAGGAGCGGGACACTGCGGTCGAGGAGCGCCCGAGTCGCGGCGGGGTTGTCGAGAGCGAGACCGCGTCGTGCGGCTAGCAGAGCCCAGACGTTGTGGATGTTGAGGTCGACGAAGGGATGCCCTTGATCGAGTCGATGGACCAGGTGCCGAAGAAGGATTGAGCCGTGCCAGTCTGCGAGCGCTTTGGGCATGAAGGAGTCGTCGCGGTGGCGGTACGGGATCTCGCCCACCCAGTAGGCCGAGTAGTTGAGGGCTGCTCGCTCGCAGGCGTCATCCGGGTGTGCGCGAGCGATGAAGTCTCGTAACGGTTCCGGGTCGCCC
Source organism: Micromonospora foliorum (assembly GCF_022229015.1). Taxonomy (GTDB): domain Bacteria; phylum Actinomycetota; class Actinomycetes; order Mycobacteriales; family Micromonosporaceae; genus Micromonospora; species Micromonospora foliorum. The sequence continues at coordinate 3,589 of NZ_JAKKFF010000563.1, read as the reverse complement.
TGGTTGGCGAGGGACGTGACGACGGAGCGGGCGTCAGGCCACAGCGGTGACCAGGTGCGGAAGGGGGTCGTGCGGTGTGCTCGGGCGGTGGTCTGGGTGAGCCAACCTGCTGCTGCCTTGGTGGGGTCCATGCCGGCAAGGAAGCAGGCTTGCCGGTGCAGCAGCACGTTCCGATGCCGTCCGGCTGCGGCGCGATCGGCCAGCACATGAAGGTGAGCGAAGAACGCAGGTTGCTCATCGACGGGCAGGGTCGGCCCGGACGCGACTGGACCCCGCCGGGGATGGGCGATGGGTAGCCCTCTGGCGAAGGCCGGTGTCTGCCCGAGGACGGCCCAGAGGATCAAGTCGGTCAGACGGTGGGTGAGTACGGGCCAGCCCAGCGGCTGTTCGGCGAGGTCGCAGCGGTCCACCTGTTCGTTGAGGACGGCGGCGAGGATGAGATCCGCCTCGGCGGCGTCGTCAAGTGCTGCGAGTAGGAGGGTGTTCGCGCCGAGCCGTCCGAGCCGGCGTCGGACGGCGATCGCCTGCCCGAGCGGTACCGCGGTGAAGGGTCGGCGCCCGGATTCCCAGCTCTGCACGGTCACGCGATCGACGTCCAGGTCGGCGGCGAGCTGCTCCTGCGTGAGCGGGATGGACTCCCGGATCAGCTTGAACAGGTAGCCGGTCACCTCGCCGCGATGTGGCGCTGATCGTCCGGGACCTCTCATGCGTCATCCCTACGTTGACCCGTGGTCGACGTTCCGCCGTGAAACCAATGCTGCGGCAGCTCATCTGGCCTGCTCACTCGTACTGCGGGTGAGTCCAACCGCCGTCGTCGTGATCGTAGCGTCGCAGTTACCGAACGTTCCAGATCCGGTCCCGTCGTTTCGGGGTCCGCCATGGAGTGCTGCCCGGTGGAGGGAGCCAGTGATGCGGGACAGGACACCACCATGGCGACGGGTGAGCTACGACCAGTACCTGATCGCCGTGGCGATGACCCTGGCACGGCAACACCGGCCGGCTTGGTCGTGGCGGAAGTGGAGCTGGGTCTGCCGCTGTGGGGCGGAGCTGCCCTGTCGCAGCCGACACCGCATTCCGATCAATCGGGGGCACTGGCCCGCCGAGGAAGAGCAGTGAGCAACGAGGCCGAGCGGCGCATCCTGGTCGTACACCTGCTCGATAGGGACGGCCTGTGTACCGGTTACCGGGCGTGGTGGTTGCGGCTCACGCCGTACCCGTGCTGGCAGGTGGACTGGGCGACCAGCCGGCAGTCGCGGTTGGTGACGGCGGCGCTGCTCGGAGGCCGCGCATGACCACGCACGGCCCGGTGCTGCCGATCTGGAGTTGCGGCGGCTGCGATGCGCCCTGGCCCTGCCGCACTCGGCAGCGCGAGCTACGCGCCGAGTTTGACGACGCTCCGATCTCTCTGGCTCTCTACATGGGTGCTCAGCTGGTGCGGGCATCCGAGGACCTGACCTGGGTGCCGGCGGGCGCGTTGCACAGGCGCTTCCTCGGCTGGCTTCGGTGAGCATCCTGCGACCCGGTGACGAGAAGTTCCATTACAGCGACGGCTCGCACAAGTGGATCCCACCGGACCCGGACTACGACCAGGAGGTCTGGGACGAGCAGGTCCGCCAGCACAAGCACGGCCACCTGAGAAACGAGCGCCCGAAGGTCCGCATGAAGCGGCTGATCTGACGCCAGCGAAGGTGCCGGGCCGGGTGGGCTTCGAACTGTGCGCGCCGTACCTCCGTGTTTATGATCGACAACCCCGACCGGGGATCCGACATGGCCGATCGGTCTGGCCCGGAGCAGAGGTGAGGTGCGCGACGGTGATCCGCGAGGCGTACGCCTGCTGGGTGCGTGAACCCGGCGCGGCCGAGATCCGGCCGGTGTCGCTGGCCGCCCCGGGCCCCGACGAGGTGCTGGTCCGGGCCAGTTACTCCGGGGTCAGCCGGGGCACCGAGACGCTGGTCTTCGCCGGCCGGGTGCCCACCGACCAGTACGCCGCCATGCGCGCGCCGTTTCAGGAGGGCGAATTCCCCGGGCCGGTGAAGTACGGCTACCTCAGCGTCGGCGTGGTCGAGCAGGGCCCACCGGAGCTGCTCGGGCGGACGGTGTTCTGCCTGCACCCGCACCAGAGCGCGTACGTCGTGCCGGTGAGTGCGGTGGTGCCGGTGCCGGAGGGGGTGCCGGCCGCCCGAGCGGTGCTCGCCGGCACGGTGGAGACCGCCGTCAACGCCCTGTGGGACGCGGCGCCGCTGGTCGGTGACCGGGTCACCGTGATCGGCGCGGGCATGGTGGGCTGCTGCGTCGCGGCGCTGCTGGCCCGGTTCCCCGGCGTGCACGTCGAGCTGGTCGACACCGACGCGCGCCGGGCCGGTGTGGCCGGTGCCCTCGGCGTCGACTTCGCCCACCCGGCCGACGCCCGCGGTGACCGGGACCTCGTCGTGCACGCCAGCGCCACCGCCGCCGGCCTGCAACAGTCGCTGGACCTGCTCGCCCCGGAGGGCACGGTCATCGAGCTGAGCTGGTACGGCGACCGCCCGGTGCAGGTGTCGCTGGGCGGCGCGTTCCACTCGGGTCGACTCACCGTACGCAGCAGTCAGGTCGGCATGGTGGCACCCGCCCGACGGGCACGGCGCAGTTACGCCGACCGGCTGGCGCTCGCCCTGGACCTGCTCGACGACCCGGCCTTCGACGCGTTGATCACCGGCGCGTCCCGCTTCGCGGAGCTGCCCGACGTGCTCGCCAGACTGACCTCGGGTGACCTGCCCGCCCTCTGCCACCTCATCACCTACGACGACGGAGAGTGACCGTGTTCAGCGTGACCGTGCGGGACCACATGATGATCGCCCACAGTTTCCGAGGCGAGGTGTTCGGGCCCGCCCAACGCCTGCACGGTGCGACGTTCGTGGTGGACGCGACGTTCCGCCGGCCCGACCTGGACGCCGACGGGATCGTGGTGGACATCGGCCTGGCCACCGAGCAGCTGCGGGCCGTGCTGGGCGAGCTGACCTACCGCAACCTCGACGACGAGGCGGCCTTCGCCGGGGTGAACACCACCACGGAGGTGCTGGCCCGAACGGTCGCCGACCGACTGGTCGAGCGGGTGCACGCCGGTGAGCTGGGCGCGGGGGCGCGCGACCTGACCGGCATCACTGTCACCCTGCACGAGTCGCACATCGCCTGGGCGAGCTACGAGCGGTCGTTGTGACCGACGCGGGCCGGGCGGTGCACGTCGTCCTGCCCGGTGACATCGACGACCCGACCACGCCCAGCGGCGGCAACTCCTACGACCGGCGGATCTGCGCGGGGTTGGGCGAGCACGGCTGGTCGGTCCACGAGCATCCGGTGCCCGGCGGGTGGCCGCACCCCGGCCCGGCCGACCGGGCGACGCTGGGCCGGGTGCTCGCCGCCGCGCCCGACGACGCGGTGGTGCTGATCGACGGCCTGATCGCCTCGACCGTGCCCGACCTGCTCACCCCGCACGCCGGTCGGCTGCGCCTGGTGGTTCTGGTGCACCTGCCGCTGGACGACGAGCCGGAGGCCCACGCGCTGGCCACCGCCCGGGCCGTCGTCACCACCAGTGAGTGGACCCGCCGCGCCC
>NZ_JAKKFF010000562.1 GCF_022229015.1 Micromonospora foliorum | reverse complement strand
GGCGTGCGCGGCGACCGACACCGCCGTCGACCCGGCCAGCAGGCCGCCGAACCCGCCGTGGCCTCGGCTGCCGAGCACCAGCAGCCCGGCCTCGGCCGAGCGTTCCTGCAACACCAGCGCGGGCGGCCCGTCGTACACCTCGCCGGTGATGTGCAGCCCCGGGTTGGCCGCGGCGGCGTCCGCCGCGGCCTTGCGGACCAGGTCGTCGACCTGCCGGCGGGCGGTGTCGTCCGGCCACACGCCGGGGGCCACGCCCGGGCCGACCCAGCTGGCCACGGTCAGCCATTCGAAGACGTACGCCAGCCGCACCGGCTGGCCGCTGTGCCGCGCCTCCTCCACGGCCCAGTTCAGGGCCACCGAGGCGTCGGTGGAGCCGTCGTAGCCGACCAGGATCTCCGCGTCGCGCACGTCGTTCTCCTTCAGGGGGTGGTCGGGTCGGTTTCCCGGATCCAGCGCCACTCGGCGACCTGGGGGTCGTCCTCGCCGTACTGGCGGGTGTAATCGCGGGCCGCCTGCCGGGCGTCGACCATCCGTTGGCGCAGGTGCGCGGCGCTGGCGGCCAGCCCGGGCACCCGGTCGATGACGTCGATGACCAGGTGGAAGCGGTCCAGGTCGTTGAGCATCACCATGTCGAACGGGGTGGTGGTGGTGCCCTCCTCCTTGTAACCGCGCACGTGCAGGTTCTCGTGGTTCGTACGGCGGTAGGTGAGTCGGTGGATCAGCCACGGATACCCGTGGTACGCGAAGATGACCGGCCGGTCCTCGGTGAAGATGGTGTCGAACTCGTTGTCGGTCAGGCCGTGTGGGTGCTCGGTGTCCGGCTGGAGTCGCATCAGGTCGACCACGTTGACCAGGCGCACCCTCAACTGCGGAAGGTTCTGCCGCAGCAACTCGACGGCGGCCAGCGTCTCCAGGGTGGGTACGTCTCCACAGCAGGCGAGCACCACGTCCGGCTCGGTGCCGCCGTCGTTGCTGGCCCACTCCCAGATGCCCAGGCCACGCCGGGTGTGCTGGATCGCCTCGGTCATCGTCAGCCAGTTCGGCGCGGCCTGCTTACCGGCCACCACCACGTTGATGTAGTGCCGGCTGCGCAGACAGTGGTCCATCGTGGCGAGCAGCGTGTTCGCGTCCGGCGGGAGATAGACCCGCACCACCTCTGCCTTCTTGTTGACGACGTGGTCGATGAAGCCCGGGTCCTGGTGGGAGAAGCCGTTGTGGTCCTGCCGCCAGACGTGGCTGGACAGCAGGTAGTTCAGCGAGGCGATCGGCTGCCGCCAGGGGATCGCCCGGGTCACCTTCAACCACTTGGCGTGCTGGTTGAGCATCGAGTCGACGATGTGGATGAACGCCTCGTAGCTGGTGAACACGCCGTGCCGGCCGGTCAGCAGGTAGCCCTCCAGCCAGCCCTGGCACAGGTGCTCGGAGAGCACCTCCATGACCCGCCCGTCGGGGGAGAGGTGGTCGTCGCCGGGCACCCTGGCGGCCACCCAGACCCGGTCGGTCACCTCGAACGCGGCACCCAACCGGTTGGACGCGACCTCGTCCGGGCCGAACAGCCGGAAGGTCTCCGGGTTGGCGCTGATGACGTCGCGGATCCACGGGCCGAGCACCCCGGTCGCGCCGGCGATCGGCGTACCCGGTTCCGGAACCTCCACGCCGTAGTCGCGGAAGTCCGGAAGGGTCAGGTCGCGCAGCACCACGCCGCCGTTGGTGACCGGGTTGGCGCTCATCCGCCGGTCACCGCGCGGCGGCAGCGTCAGCAGCTCGTCCACCGGCGCGCCGGTCGCGTCGAACAGCTCCTCCGGACGGTAGCTGCGCAGCCAGTGCTCCAACTCGGCCCGGTGCGCCGGGTTGTCGCGTACGCCCGACAGCGGCACCTGGTGGGCCCGGTAGGTGCCCTCCACCTGGTTGCCGTCGACCTCACGCGGGCCGGTCCAGCCCTTCGGCGTCCGCAGGACGATCATCGGCCAGCGGGGGCGTTCGACGACGCCCCCGGAGCGGGCCCGCCGCTGGATCTCGGCGATGTCGTCCAGCACCCGGTCCAGCGTCGCCGCGAGGGTTCGGTGCACCTGGGCGGGCTCGTCGCCGACCACCACGTACGGCTGGTAGCCCGATCCGCGCAGCAGGTCGAGCAGGTCGGTCTCGGGGATCCGGGCCAGCACGGTCGGGTTGGCGATCTTGTAGCCGTTGAGGTGCAGGATGGGCAGCACCGCGCCGTCGCGCGCCGGGTTGAGGAACACGTTGGAGAGCCAACTGCCGGCCAGCGGCCCGGTCTCCGCCTCGCCGTCGCCGATCACGCAGGCCACCACCAGGTCCGGGTGGTCGAAGGCGGCGCCGTAGGCGTGGCTCAACGCGTACCCCAGCTCGCCGCCCTCGTGGATCGAACCCGGCACGTCCGCCGCGACATGGCTGGGGATGCCGCCGGGGAAGGAGAACTGGCGGAAGAGCCGGGACATCCCGGCCTCGTCGCGGGCCACGTCGTGGTAGCGCTCCGACCAGGTGCCCTCCAACCAGGTGTTGGCCACGATGGCCGGGCCGCCGTGGCCGGGGCCGGTGACCAGCATGGCGTCGAGGTCGCGCGCCACGATCACCCGGTTGAGGTGGGCGTAGATCAGGTTGAGGCCGGGGCTGGTGCCCCAGTGCCCGAGCAGTCGGGGCTTGATGTCGTCGGGGGTGAGCGGGTCCCGCAGCAGCGGATTGTCCAGCAGGTAGATCTGCCCGACGGTGAGGTAGTTCGCGGCGCGCCAGTAGGCGTCCAGCCGGCGCAGCTCGTCGTCGGTGAGGGCGCCGTGCACGTCGAGAGCGGTGTCCATCTTGCTGCCTCTCGCGGGTAGGAGTGGGGCGTCCGGCGTCCGGCCGGGCCGCTGCGGACGCTCCGGGTCAGGGCCGTTGGTCCCCCGCCGGGCGGGCGCCCGGCCCGGTCAGCGGCGCCTCGGCCAGGCCGCGGACGACGACCACCGGGGCCGGGGAGTGGTAGAGCAGGGACTGGGCGACCGCGCCCAGCATCGCGCGGGCCGGTTCGTCGCCGCGGGCGGCGACAAGCGCCACCTGCGTGTTGCGGGACGTGTCGATCAGCACCTCGGCGGGGTCACCGCGCACGACGCGGCACTCGATGGGCACCGAGCTGTGCCGGTCGGTGTGCCGGGCCAGTGCTTCGCTGAGCTGCTCGGCGACCGCGTCGGTGTCCTCGTCGTACTCCACCACCCGCAGCGCCAGCAGCCGGGCGCCCCGGCGGGCCGCGCACTCCACGGCCCACTGCAGGGCGAGGTGTGAGCTGGGTGAGCCGTCCACGCCCACCAGCACCGGGCCCTGCGGGGGCGGCTCCCGGCGGACCACCAGCAGCGGGCAGCCGGCCCGTGCGGCCAACTGCACGGCAGGCGTCTCGGCCGGGACGCTCTGGCCGCTGCCCGCCATTCCGCTGTCGCCGACGGCCAGTAGGAAGGCCACCTCCGAGCGGCGGATGAGGGTGGGCAGCATGGAGCTCTCGACGATCTCGCCACGGACGGTCAGCCCCGGCTCGGTCTGGTGGGCGAGGTGCACGGCCCGGGTGATCAGATTCTCGGCCTGGTCGCGGGGTGCGGCGACGGTGTCCGCGGCGAAGGCCGCGTGCCAGTCGAAGGTGTGCAGCAGGTGCAGTGGCCGGCCGTGTCCGGCGGCCTCCTGCGCGGCCTGTTCGACGACCGGGAGGTCGAGTTCCGACCCGAGGCCGACGAGCACCGCTGCGTCGGCGGCTACGGCCATCCGATATCACCTCCCGGGCGTCGCGCCCGGCACGACCAAGTTGTCCCTGACCGAGGGTAGTCGGATGAGCACGGCAGCGGGTCGGATCGGCCGCGCCCACCTCTCGTCAACCAGGGTTGACACCGCAGGGGTTGTCAACGTATGTTGACGGCATGAGTCAGGCGACAGAACTCGCGGCGGCAGCCGGCAGCACCGACCCCCGGGTCGGGCTGCGCGCCGTCCGCGCGCTTCGCCGGCTGCTCGAGCGGCTCGAGGTGGTCCAGGTGGACAACGCCCGACGACAGGGCTGGTCCTGGCAGGAGATCGCCGACGCGCTCGAGGTCAGCCGGCAGGCCGTGCACAAGAAGCACGCCGGGCGACCGGCGGTCAACTCATCCTGGGAGGCGTGATGTTCGAACGGTTCACCGACCGGGCGCGCGACGTGGTGCGACGGGCGCTGGAGGAGGCGCGGGTCGAGGGCCAGCGGCCGGTCGGCACCGAGCACCTGCTGCTCGCCCTGCTCGCCGACGACGCCGGGCTGGCCAGCCGGGTGCTCGCCGACGCCGGGGTACGCGCCGACGACCTGCGCGAACGCGTCCGTCGGCACACCGCCAACGGCAGCGCCGGCCTCGGCGACGCGGACGCGGCGGCCCTGCGGGAGATCGGCATCGACCTGGCCGCGATCGTGGCCCGCATCGAGCAGTCCTTCGGCCCGGACGCGCTCCGGGAGGCGGTGCCGGCGCCGCGCCGCCGCTGGGGGCGTAAGCGGTACCTCGGCGGCCCGTTCTCGCCCCGCTCCAAGAAGGTGCTGGAGCTGTCCCTGCGGGAGGCCCTGCGCCTGCGCCACCGCCACATCGGCACCGAGCACATCCTGCTCGGCGTGCTTCGGGAGGGAAACGGGCTGGGCGCGTTGGTGCTCACCGAGGCCGGGGTCGACCTCGACGATCTGCGCCGGCGGGTGGAGCTGGCACTGCGCGCGGCGGCATGACGGGAGGGCTCGTCCCGAAACCTGTCTGTGGCACTTCCGACGCGCGCCGGTCGCCGGGTCGCTGAAGCTGTCCCGGTGCTGCACACTGGCGCCGTGGATGCTGGACAGGACAGGCGGCCCTCGGGCGGCGACGGCGGGTTGCGCTCCGCCGTGGTGGTCAACCCGGTCAAGGTCGACGATCTCGACGAGTTGCGTCGTACCGTCGACGACGCCCTGACCGCGGCCGGTTGGCCCGCGCCGGAGTGGTACGAGACGACCGTCGACGACCCCGGTCGCGGTCAGACCGAGCAGGCCGTCAAGGCCGGCGTCGACCTGGTCTTCGCCTGCGGGGGCGACGGCACCGTGATGTCCTGCGTCAGCGGGCTGGTCGGCACCGACGTGGCCCTCGCCGTGCTGCCGCAGGGCACCGGCAACCTGCTCGCCGCCAACCTGGGCCTCTCCACCGACCTGGCCGCCGGCCTGCAGGTCGCTGTCGAGCGCGGCCGACGGCTGCTCGACGTCGGCGCTGTCGAGGACAAGTACTTCACCGTGATGGCCGGCATGGGCTTCGACGCCCAGATGCTCGAAGCCACGAACGAGACCACCAAGGCCCGCATCGGCTGGCCGGCGTACGTGATGGGTGCCGCCCGTCACCTCCGGGACCGGCCGATGCGGGTGCAGATCCGCATCGACGACCGGCCGCCGGTGCGCCGTCGGGCCCGTTCGGTCCTGATCGCCAACGTCGGCCGGCTGCAGGGCGGCGTGACCCTGCTGACCGAGGCCGAGCCGGACGACGGCTGGCTCGACGTCGCCGTGCTCACCCCGCGCAACCTGCGGCACTGGCTTGCGCTCGGCTGGGCGGTGATCCGCCGCAGCGGCCGGGTGCCGCAGCTCGAGGTGTTCCGGGGCCGGCGGGTGGTGGTCACCAGCAACCGGGCGCAGCCTCGGGAGTTGGACGGCGACCTGATCTCCCCGGGCCGGCAGCTGCGGGCGGAGGTCCGGCCCCAGGCGCTCTGGCTCTGCGTCCCCCAGCCCGAGGACGCCCCCGACCTGGCCGTGGACGCGCAAGGCGCCGGGGAGCGGGGCGAGCAGCTCATCGAGGACGCGCACCGTGAGTAGCACCCGGATCGTTCCCGAGACCCGGTTGATGGCCGACGAGGAACTGTCCGCCGACGACGCCTGGCGCACCCTGCGCCGGCAGGGCGGCTGGCACCTGCTGCGGGACGCGTTCATCCGGTTCCGCTACGGCGACGGGTTCAGCCACTCGCGGGCCTTCGCGCTGCAACTCTGCCTCGCCGTGGTGCCGTTCATGATCGCCCTCACCGGTCTGATCAGCGAGCTGGGCGTCGAGGAGGGCGGCCAGGTGGTCGCCGACACCGTGCTGGCGCTCACCCCCGGCCAGAGCGCGCAGATGGTCGGTGAGCTGCTCGGCGAGGGTGAACGCGTCGAGGACGCGGGAGAGCTGGCACTCACCCTCGGTCTGCTCACCGGCCTGGTCGCGCTCACCACCACGATGGCCCAGATCGAGCGGGGCGCCAACCGCATCTACGGCGTCGAGCGGGACCGCCCGGCGCTGCGAAAGTACCTGCGGGCCGCCGTCCTGGCCGTCACCGCGGGCCTGCCCGCGCTCGCCGGCTTCCTGATCCTGGTCGGCGGTGGCGCGATCGGCGACTCGGTCCGCGAACACTACGAGTGGGGCGAGCTCGCCCACGGCATCTGGGACGTGATCCGCTTCCCACTGAGCCTCGCGCTGACCGTCGTCGCCGTCGCCGTGCTGTTCCGACACGCGCCGCGGCGCAACCAACCCGGCCTGTCCTGGCTGTTGTTCGGTGCCGCCATCGCCACGGCGCTGTGGTGGCTGGCCAGCCTGCTGCTCGCCGCGTACGTGCGGTTCAGTGACGGCTTCGGGCAGACCTACGGCGCCCTCACCGGCATGATGGCGCTGCTGCTCTGGGCCAACCTGACCGGGATGGCGCTCTTCGGTGGGCTGGCCTTCGCCGCCCAACTGGAGGCGCTGCGCATCGGTGTGCAGGAGCCCGCCCAACCGGACCTGTGGGAGCCCGACCCGGACCGCGCCGAGCTGTACGACACCGGGGACATGTCGGCGCTCTAGCGGCACCGGCGTGTACGACAGACGCGGATCGGGTAAAGCGCCTCGCCAGAGACGACAAGGGAGGTGCGGGGTGACCGCGGTCAAAGAGGTGGCCCGCCGTCCGCTCGGTCATTTCGCCGAACGGAGCGTTGCTGGTCTGGTGGCCGTCACCGGCGCCGGGGTGGCCTTCGGGCTGCTGTTGTTGCTCGTCCGGGGGCGGTGGAGCCCGCTGCAGGACGCCGACCACGCGCTCGCCGAGTGGTTCAACGGGCTCGTCGCCCCGCACCACGCGCTGGTCACCGTGCTCCAGGCGGTCACGGACCTGGGCGGCCGGCCGATCCTCATCTGGCTGGTCACCATCGCCGTGGTCGGGCTGCTGATCCGACGGCAGCCCCGACTCGCCGTCTACCTGATCATCACGGGGGTCGGTGGCCTGATCCTCGACCCGTCACTGAAGACGCTTGTCGGCCGGCTCCGCCCGGTCGTGGACGTGCCGGTCGCCAGCGCGCCCGGCAACAGCTTCCCGAGCGGGCACGCCCTCGGCTCGTTCGTCGCGTACGGAGCGCTGCTGCTGGTGTTCCTGCCGGCGATGGCGCCCCGCTGGCGCAAGCCGGCCATCGTCGGGGTCGGTGTGCTGGTGGCGCTGGTCGGCCTGACCCGGATCGCGCTCGGCGTGCACTTCGTCTCCGACGTGCTGGCCGCCTGGCTGCTCGGGGCCGCCTGGCTGGGCGTCACCGCGTACGCCTTCCGACTGTGGCGGCGGGAGCGGGGTCGGCCGGTGCCGCCGCTGACCGAGGGCCTGGAGCCGGAGGCGGGGCACGACATCGCCCCCGCCCCGGCCGAGGAACACGTGTTGGCCCACCCTCGCTCGGCGGTGGCCGAGCTGCTGGTCGGCTGGGTGATCGTGTTCGGCGCGCTGTACGGCTTCGGCACGTACGTCAGCTACCACGCCAAGGGCACCTTCTTCGACACCCTCGACACCGAGGTGCCTCGGTGGTTCGCCGAGCGGCACGCCGAGGTGCTGACCGACGTCAGCTGGTGGTGGAGCAAGTTCGGTGACACCCATGCCATCCTGCTGATCTCGCTGGTGTTCTGCCCGCTGGTGCTGGCCGTGTGGCGGCGCTGGCGTCCGGTGCTCTTCGTGGCGCTGGCGATGGTGGGTGAGCTGACCCTCTTCCTCGCGTCGGCCCGCGCGGTCGACCGGCCGCGTCCGCCGGTGGAGAACCTGGACGGGCAGATGCCCACCTCGTCGTTCCCGTCCGGGCACATCGCGGCCACCATCTGCGTCTGGCTGGCGATCACCCTCATCGTGTTCCCGCGTACCGACCGGTGGTGGCGTTGGGTCTTCGTGGCGCTGGCCGTGCTCATGCCGGTCGGTGTGGCCACCTCCCGGATGTACCGGGGGATGCACCACCCGACCGACTTCATGGGCGCGATCCTGCTCTCCGCGCTCTGGATCGGGCTGCTCTACCTAGTGATCCGTCCGAACGAGGACCTGAAGGAAGGCAACCAACCGGCCATCGAGTCGGAGGACGTGGACACCCTCGACGACGAGCTGGCGCGGGCCGGCCGAGCCGACTAGGCGCCGCCGTCGTGCTGCGGGTGATGACCTGGAACATCCGCACCGGCGGCCGGGATCGCGGCGGCTCCGACCGGCTGGACCAGGTGGTCCAGGTCGTCGACGAGCAGGCACCGGACGTGCTGGCCCTGCAGGAGTTGCGCGGCTTCGACCGGGACGGGCTGATGGCCACCGTGGCGGGCCGGGTGGGGATGATCCCCCACCTGGCCCGGTCCTGCTTCGGGCAGCCGGTGGCGGTGCTGGTCCGGCCGCCGTACCGGGTCGTCGACGCGGGGCCGGTGCGCCGCCCGTTCCACCACGCCGCCGCCCGCGTCGTGGTGGCCACGTCCGCCGGCCCGTTCACCGTGCTAGGCACCCACCTCTACCCGTACTCCGGGGGCCGGCGGCGGATGGAGGTCGACTGGCTGGTCGCCGCGATGCGCCGCCACCAGGGGCCGCTGACGCTGGTCACCGGTGACCTCAACTCGCTCGACCCAACCGTCGACCACACCGCCCGCCTGGCCGGGATGCCGGCCCTCTACCGGCGGCGGCACCTGCGTCGCTCCGGTGGCGCCGTGGACACCCGCGCGATTGCCCGGCTGCTCGCCGCCGGCCTCGTCGACCTCTGGCCGTCGGGCAACGTCGACGCACCGGAGGCCGCCGGCCACACCGTGCCCACCCGACTGGGCGGGGCCGAGTTCGCCGGGATGCGGCTGGACTACCTGCTCGGCAGCACCGCGGTGGCGCAGCGGACGCACGACTGCCGGGTCATCCGCGACGGCGCGGCGGCCACGGCCTCGGACCACTACCCGCTGCTCGCCACGCTGGATTTGTCTCCCGGGTGAGGCGTGCGCGGCTCAGAGCACCAGGTTCAGCAGGACGGTCAGCACCACCGATGCCACGATCGAGAAGAGGATCATCAGGAGGCAGCCGAGGCCCCCACCAAGCGGGCGGATCTCCGTGTTGCCGAAGCGCATGACGTTCACCTGTCCGTGAGTGCGGGATGAGGGGCGAGCAGGTGCCGGATCGCGTCCGCGACGGCCGTCGGGGCGGTCGTGACCACGTTGTGCGCGGCACCGGGCACGACCACCAGGGTCGCCTCCGGCACCAGCCGCGCCGCCTCGTCCCGCCACCGTTGCGGCACGACCGGGTCGCGATCGCCGGTCACGACGACGGTCGGCGCGCTGACGCGGACGAGGTCCGCCTCGATCGCGTTGCGCACCGAGTGCGACAGCGTCGCGAGGACCCGCCAGGGCCGGGCGTTCCAGACGTCCCGCACCAGGATCGGGGCCTGCAGCGGCGCCTCACGCAGGCTGTCCACCAGCCAACGACCGAACTGGTCCCGTCGGGACCGGGCCGCCGGGTCAGTCGTCGGCCCGGCCAGCACCAGCGCGCGTACCGCGTCCGGGTGGGTCGCGGCGAGCGCCGCGGTCACCTCCGCGCCGAACGAGTGCCCCAGCAGGCAGACCGGCGGCAATTGGTACGCGGCCAGCCAGGCGGCCAGGTGGTCCGCGTGCCGGCGTACGTCGTACGCGCCCCGGGGGTGTTCGGACAGCCCGAAGCCGGGCAGGTCCGGCACGTACACCGGGTTGGTGGCGGCGAGCGCGACGGCCAGCGGGGTGAGATACCGGTGCGAGACCGCCAGGCCGTGTACCAGCACCACGGGTGGCGCTCCGGTCCCCGGGTCGGCGCTGCGGCGGGTGTGGGTGCGCAGTCCGTCGACGACCCGCCACTCGCTGGTCAGCCCGCCGACTGGCCGGGGCGCGGCCATGGCGAGCCGCAGCTCGGCCGGCCCGAACCGGCCGACGGCGGTGCGGCCGGTCGACCCGGGCGGTCGGGGGGTCAGGCTCCGGTTCACAGCTCACGCAACCGGGGCAGCAGCTGCTCCTGTGCCCAGTCCAGGAACATCGGTTGGGTCTCCCCGCCGACCTGGATGATCGCCACGTGGGTGAAGCCGGCGTCGACGAACTTGCGGAACGCCTCGACGTGCGCGTCCACATCCGGACCGCAGGAGACTCCCTCGGCGACGTCCTCCTCCCGGACGAACTGGGTGGCGGCGGCGAAGGAATCCGGGCCGGGCAGGTCGGCGTTGACCTTCCAACCCATCCCGGACCAGCGGAACTGGTCGTGCACGATCTTGCGGCACTCCGCCTCGTCAGGGCCGTAGCAGATGGCCACCTGGCCGTAGCGGGGCTGGCCGGCGCCGCCGGCGTCGTCGTACATCTCGATGATGTGCCGGTCGGGTTCGGTGGAGATGAGGCCGTTGCCGTACTCGGCGGCCAGCGTCGCGGACTGCCGACCGGACGCGGCGACGGCCATCGGCACCGGGCGTTCCGGGCGGTCCCAGATGTAGGCGTCGGGCACGTCGAAGTGGTTGCCGGAGAAGGTAAGCGTCTCCCCGTTGAGCAACGGCCGGATGATCTGCAACGCCTCCTCGAACATCTCGTGCCGCTGCTGGACGTGCGGCCAGCCGCCGACCACGTGCTCGTTCAGGTTCTCCCCGGCGCCCAGGCCGAGGGTGAAACGGCCGTCCGAGAGGGCCCCGATGGTGCTGGCCTTCTGCGCGACCACGGCCGGGTGGTAGCGGCGGATCGGGCAGGTCACGAAGGACATCAGCTCCGCGCGGGAGGTGGCGTGGGCGACCGCGCCGAGCACCGACCAGGCGTACGGGGAGTGGCCCTGGGAGTCCAACCAGGGGTAGTAGTGGTCGGACACCACCAGTTGGTCGAAACCAGCCGCCTCGGCGCGTACCGCATGGTCCACCAGCTGCTTGGGCCCGGCCTGCTCGCTCATCAGGGTGTAGCCGACGCTGACCATCCTGGTATCCCCTCTCACCGACGGATCGTTCCCGGGATACCCCGGTGCACGACGGTCAACCCTCTCGTCCGGTTCGACTGCCGCGGCGCTTGACGGATCGGGGCCGCCTGCCTACCGTCGCTCTTAACCGGTTAAGAGCCGGGTGTGGCGCACATCCTGTGGTGGGGATGACCGCCCCGTGACGGCCCGCGTCCGCGTGGGCCGTTGCGGCTGTCCGGGCTGTGGGGCCGCCAACTGAACCGGTTGCGAAGGCCAAGCCATCGTCCTACGCTGATGCGTGCGCCGGGAGCCGGGCGCGGCTGCCGGGCTGCAGCCGCCTTCCCTGTCACGTCCCCACCCCTGTCGGGCACCGGGGGTCCTCCCTGAGGAAGGCCATGAAGACTCGACTCTCCGCCGCCGGCGCGACCCTGCTCGCGTTGCTCGTCACCGTGCTGGCGTTCGGCCAGCCGGCGCACGCCGCCGCCGGCTTCTCCGTCGCCGGAGGCAAGTTGTACGACGCCAACGGCGCCGAATTCATCATGCGCGGCGTCAACCACGCGCACACCTGGTACCCGCAGCAGACCAGCTCGTTCGCCGACGTCAAGGCGCTCGGCGCGAACACCGTGCGGGTGGTGCTCTCCAGCGGCGACCGGTGGACCCGCAACACCAGTGCCGACGTCGCCAACGTCATCTCGCTCTGCAAGGCCAACCGGCTGATCTGTGTGCTGGAGGTGCACGACACCACCGGGTACGGCGAGCAGAGCGGCGCGATCACCCTCGACCGCGCCGTCGACTACTGGCTCAGCCTCGCCGACGTCCTCTCCGGCCAGGAGAGGTACGTGATCGTCAACATCGGCAACGAGCCGTACGGCAACCAGAACTACGCCTCGTGGGCCACCGACAACGCCAACGCGATCAAACGCCTGCGGGCCGGCGGGCTGACCCACACGATCATGGTGGACGCCCCGAACTGGGGGCAGGACTGGTCGTTCACCATGCGCGACAACGCCGCGTCGGTCTTCGCCGCCGACCCGGCCCGCAACATCGTGTTCTCCATCCACATGTACGGGGTGTTCGACACCGCCGCGGAGATCAGCGACTATCTGGGCCGGTTCCGCTCGGCGGGCCTGCCCATCGTGGTCGGCGAGTTCGGCTTCAACCACTCCGACGGAAATCCGGACGAGGACACCATCCTCGCGTACAGCCAGGCCAACGGGATCGGCTGGCTGGGCTGGTCGTGGAGCGGCAACGGCGGCGGCGTCGAGTATCTCGACCTGGCCACCAACTTCAACCCGGCGAGCCTGACCGACTGGGGTCAGCGCCTCTTCAACGGCGCCAACGGCATTCGGCAGACCGCCCGCGAGGCCAGCGTCTTCGGCGGCACCCCACCGCCGACGACGCCCCCTCCGACCACCCCGCCCCCGACCACGCCCCCTCCGACCGGTGGTTGCACGGCGACGTACACGGTGACCAACCAGTGGCAGGGCGGCTTCCAGGGTGAGGTGCGGGTGACCGCCGGCGCGAGGGCGATCACCGGCTGGACCGCAGGCTGGGCCTTCGCCAACGGCCAGCGCGTCACCCAGTCCTGGAATGTGGGCCTCACCAGCAGCGGAACGACGGTGACCGCCCGCAACACGGACTACAACGGACGGCTGGCCGCCGGGGCCAGTGCCAGCTTCGGCTTCCTCGGCAGTTGGACCGGCACCAACAGCCTGCCGGCGGTGAGCTGCACGGCGAGCTGACCGTCGGACCGGTGGTCGGGTCCGCGTCGGACCCGGCCACCGGAACCCGTCCCGGTCAGTGCTCCCCGGTCAGGTTCACGATGACCACCCCGGCGATGATCAGCGCGATGCCGGTGAGCTTGGTGAGCCCCACCGACTCACCCAGGAACACCGCCCCGATCGCCACGATGGCGGCGGTGCCCAGACCCGACCAGAGGGCGTACGCCACACCCACCGGGATCTCCTTGACGGCCTGCGCCAGCAGGAGGAAAGCCAGTGCGTAGCCGCCGAGGCACGCCACCGTCGGCCAGAGGCGACTGAACCCGGCGGTGCTCTTGATCAGGCTGGTCGCCAGCACCTCGGCGAGGATGGCGATCCCCAGCAGCACGTACGCCATGCGTCCCCTCGGTCCGTCGTGGTCGATGAGCCCGTCGCCGCCCAGGCTAGCGCCGGCGATGTCCCCGCCCGGCCGACCCGCCCACCTCCGATCGACGTCCAGCCAACCCGTCGCGTGGCGTCCGTGCGGCCTGTCCATGTGGGGTCCGTGCGACCTGTCGACGTGGCGTCCGCGCGGCCGATGGTGACGTCCGTGTGCCCCCGGCATCTGTCACAGAACGCCTTTGGAGCTGATGTCACAAACGAATCGGATGTGGCGAGGAATCAGACCTCGTCAGCGGAGGGCCGTGCGTCCGGCACCCGTCCTGGTGGATGAATCGTTTACGGCATCAGCTCCAAAGGCAGCCGGCACACCCGCCCGCCCACCGCGGTTGGCCGCGCCGTCGCCGTTGGCCGCGCTGCCGTCCTGGGCCGCGCTGCCGTTTCCTCGCGCCGGGCGCCCCCGGTAGGGGCGGGGGAGAGGGCTGGCAGGGTAGATCTTGGACACTTTCCGTTCCGCGCTAACGGAAACTGTCCAAGATTGCCAGTAGCCGTCGGGTCGAGCCGCGCGGGAGGACCAGTTGATCCCTGTCGTTACGGGAGGTCGACGGACTCGGCGGCCAGTCGGGCTGCTCGCATGGTCAGGTAGAGCTGTTCGGGACGGCTGCTCGTGCGGGCGGCGGCGATCCGGTAGTCGGCGATCGCCTGGGCCTGGTCACCGGCCATCTCGTGCAGGTGGGCGCGGGCGGCGGCGAGTCGGTGCTGTCCGGCCAACTGCGGGTCGTGGGTCAACGCGTCGATGGCGGCCAGGCCGGCGGCCGGGCCGTGCACCATGGCCGTCGCCACGGCCCGGTTGAGGGCCACCACCGGGCTGCCGACCATGCGTTCCAGGACGTCGTAGAGCGCCAGGATCTGCGGCCAGTCGGTCTGCTGAGTGCTCGACGCCTCGTCGTGCAGGGCGGCGATGGCGGCCTGCACCTGGTACGGGCCGACCGGCCCACGCGGCAGGGTCCGGGTAACAAGTGCGACGCCCTCGGCGATCGCCGCCGCGTCCCAGCGGCTGCGGTCCTGGTCGGCCAGTGAGATCAGCTCGCCGGAGGGCCCGGTCCGCGCCGGGCCGCGTGCCTCGGTGAGCAGCATCAGCGCCAGCAGCCCGGCCGATTCGCTGTCGTTCGGCAGCAGCGTGTGCAGCGCGCGGGTCAGTCGGATCGCCTCCGCCGCGAGGTCGATGCGGCGCAGGTCCGGGCCGGTGGTGCTGGTGTGCCCCTCGGTGAAGATCAGGTAGAGCACCTGCCGCACGGCGACCAGCCGGTCCGCCCGATCCGCCGGCTCGGGCATCCGGAACGGCAGCCCGGACGTCTTGATGCGCTGCTTGGCCCGGCTGATCCGCTGCGCCATCGTCGCCTCGGGCACCAGGAACGCGCGGGCGATCTCGGCGGTGCTCAATCCGCCGACGGCGCGCAGGGTCAGCGCCACCGCCGACGCCGGGGCGAGCGCCGGGTGGCAGCAGAGGAAGAGCAGGACCAGCGTGTCGTCCCGCTCGGCGGTCAACTCCTCGTCCGGGGCTGGCGCGTACCCCCGGTCGTCCGGATCGCGGCGGGCGACCAGGTCCTCCCGGCGGCGTCGGGCCTGCTCACCGCGGACCAGCTCGATCATCCGGCGGTACCCGACCTGGATCAGCCAGCCACGGGGGTTCGCCGGCAGCCCCTCGGTCGGCCACTGGGTGGCGGCGGCCAGCAGCGCCTCCTGCACCGCGTCCTCGGCGGTGGCGAAGTCACCGAAGCGGCGGCTGAGCACGCCGAGGACCTGCGGCGCCAGCTCGCGCAGCAGGTCCTCGACGTGGGGATCGGTGTTCAGCCCTCACAGCTCCTGGGACGGGGCGGACATCACCGGGTGCACCTCGATCGGCATGTTCAAGGGCCGGCCACCGGGGCCGGGCGCCGTGGAGATGTACGCGGCCAGCTCCACGGCCCGCTGCGGGCTCTCGCAGTCGACGATCCAGAAGCCGGCCAGGAACTCCTTCGTCTCGGCGAACGGCCCCTCGGTGACCACCGGCGTCCCGCCCTCACCAGCCCGGACGATCCGGGCCTGCTGCGGGCCACCGAGACCCTGCGCGTCGACCCACTCGCCGGCGGCGGTGAGCTTGGCGTTGACCTCGCCCATGAAGGCGATGTGCGCCCGGACCTCGTCCTGGGTCCAGGTGTCGATGCTCGGGAAGTCGGTCCCGGCGGCGCTGAACTGCATCAACAGCATGTACTTCATAGTTGGCTCCTCACACCTGCGCACCCTCGTCGGTGCTCTCACCCTGAGGTAGAAGCAGGCCCCGCCGTTCTCGACACCCCGGCCGAAGATTCTTGAGAATCTTGTCAGTCGACGGCGTCGACCTCCAGCACCAGAGTCTGCTCCGGGTGCAGAGCGGGCAACTGCACACCCACCCGGGCCAGCGCGGCCCCGCTGAGGGTGAGGCCAGCGGCCAGCCAGGTGGGCGCGGACAGGTCGATGGTCGCCGGGGCCGGTACGCCCGACACCTGTCGCACCCGGTACCGCCGGCCCGGGTCGAGGCCGGGCAGCCGCACCGCGCCGGGGACCTGCGTGACCGAGGTGGCCAGCCGGGCGACCGCGTACACCGCTCGGGTGTTGTCGTGATCGACCACGCCGTGCGCCCAGACGGCCGGGTCCGGGTGGTCGACCCGGACCACCCGGCCAGCGTGCAGCAGCGGGCGCAGCCGCTTGTGCAGTGCCACCCAGGCGGCCAGTTCGGTCTGCTCGGCAGCGCTGATCGACGCGATGTCCCACTCGATGCCGTGGTGGCCGAAGAGCGCGGTCGCCGCCCGGAAACCCAGGTCGTGTACGCGGTTGGTGGTGTGCGAGCGTTCCGGGCCGATGTGGGTGCCGATCAGCTCCGGTGGCAGCAGCAGCCCGGTCCAGCGCTGGATGCTGAGCCGCTCCAGGGCGTCGTTGCAGTCGCTGGCCCAGACCCGGTCGGTGCGCGCCAGGATGGCCAGGTCCACCCGGGCCCCGCCGGACGAGCAGCTCTCGATCTCCACGCCCGGGTGCCGACCGCGCAACTCGTCGAAGAGGCGGTAGACGGCCAGGGTCTGCCCGTGCACCCCGGGGCGGCCGTGGTGCCCGGCCTCGGTGAGGTCCCGGTTCTGGTCCCACTTGAGGTACCGGATGCCGGGGTGGTCGGTGAGCAGTGTGTCGAGGCGTTCCAGCACGTAGTCGTACGCCTCGGGGCGGCCCAGGTCGAGCACCTGCTGGTGACGCCAGGCCGGCGGCAGCCGCCCCGGCACGGCGAGCACCCAGTCGGGGTGCGCGCGGAACAGGTCCGAGTCGGGGTTGACCATCTCCGGCTCGACCCAGAGGCCGAACTGGAGGCCCTGGCCGGTCACATGGTCGATCAGCGGCTGCAGGCCGTCCGGCCAGACGCCCTCGTCGACGTACCAGTCGCCGAGCCCGGCGGTGTCGTCGCGCCGGCCGCGGAACCAGCCGTCGTCGAGCACGAACCGCTCCACGCCGATCTGCGCGGCCCGGTCGGCGAGCGCCCCCAGGCGGTCCAGGTCGTGGTCGAAGTAGACCGCCTCCCAGACGTTGAGGGTCACCGGGCGGGGGGAACGCGGGTGCCCGGGACGGGCGCGGAGGTGGGTGTGCAGCACGTCGCTGAGCCCGTCCAGACCGGCGTCGGACCAGACGGCGTAGAGCAGGGGAGTCTCGTACGACTCGCCGGGGCCGAGCCGGACCTCCCCGGGGGCCAGCAGTTCGCCGCCACCGAGGGTCGACTCGCCGGTGGGCCGACGCTCGGCGAACGTGACGTGGTCGCCGCTCCACGCGGTGTGCACCGCCCAGACCTCGCCGTGACCGAAGCCGAACCCGGCGGTGCCGGCCACCAGCAGCAGCGTGGCGTCGTGCCCGGTACGGCCGTGTCGGCCCTCGCGGACCCAGGCGCCGTGCTGCCACGGGTGCCGCTGCGGGGACCGTTCCCGACACCAGCGGCCGGTCAGGTCGAGCAGTTCGGTGGCGACCGCCGGCACCGGCAGCGCCGGCGTCAGCTCCCGCAGCTCGTACGCGCTGTCGCCGTCGTTGCGCAGCCGGTGCCGAACGGTCAACAGGCCGTACGGGTCGAGCGTGATCTCGATGGTCAGGGTCAGCCCGGCGGCCGGGTCCGACGCTCGCACGGTCAGCAGCGCCGCGCCGGGCCCGCCGTGCCCACCGTCGGAGGGGAGTACGCCCACCACCTCCCCACCCGCAGCCAGGTGGCCCGGGTCGGGGTCGTTGTCGCGCACGTCCAACCCGTCCAGCCGGAACGCGGTTGCCCAGCCGACCCCGTCGCGGTGCCCGGCCAGGCCGGGCCGTCCGCTCCAGCCGGCGCTCGCCTCCGGCAGCAGGGACAGCACGGTCGGCTGGTCGAAGCTGCTCGGCACCACCGGCGGTACGGTCGCGTCGACGAGGTGGCGCAGGGCGTCGTCGTCGAGGTCGCCGACGTCGCCGCCCCAGTGCACGACCCGGGGCAGCCCCGGGCCGCGCGCGTCGAGCACCAGGCTGGTCCGCGCGCGGCGCAGGTGCAGGATCGTCATCCCTTTGAGGCTCCCAAGGTCAGGCCCCGAACGAAGTGCCGCTGGAGCATAAAGAAGATCACCAGGGTGGGGATCGCGACGAGCACACTGCCCGCCGAGACCAGGTTGTTGTCGGTGAAGAACTCACCGCGCAGGTTGTTGAGCGAGCTGGTCACCGGGAACTTGTCGCCGGTGCGCATGAGGACGGTGGCCCAGAAGAACTCGTTGTAGATCCAGGTCACCTCCAGCGTCGCCAGCGCGGCCAGGGCCGGCCGGCACAGCGGCATGGTGACCTGCCAGTACTGCCGCCAGATGCTCGCCCCGTCGACCATCGCCGCCTCGTACAGGTCACGGGGCAACGCCTTCATGTAGTTGCTGAGCACGAACACGCAGAAACCGCACTGGAAGGCCACGTTGATCAGGATCAGGCCCCAGTAGCTGTCGTAGAGCAGCTCCGAGTCGCTCATGAACTCCGGCAGCGGCACCTCGGTGAACAGCCGGAACAGCGGGATGAGCAGCGCCTGCTGGGGCAGCAGGTTGGCCGCGGTGAAGATCCCCAGCAGGACGAGGTTGAGCTTCCAACTGAACCGGGCGATGACGAACGCCACGCAGGAGGCGAGGAAGAGGGTCAGCAGCACCGCCGGCACGGTGATGTACACCGAGTTGAGGAAGTGCTGCCCGAACTCCGCCGTCCGCCAGGCGGTGACGTAGTTGTCGAAGGTCCAGCCGCCGAACGACACGTAGCCGTTCGCGGCGGTGTAGTCGTACGAGCGCAGCGAGGTCAGCACCGCCCAGGCGATCGGGAAGAGCCAGGCCAGCGAGACGACGACGAGGAAGCCGTGCAGCAGTATCCGTAGCGGGGTCAGTTTGCGGCGGCGCGGTGGCGCGTCGGGCCCGCCCTCGGTACGCCGGGTGATTGTCGCGGTGCTCATTCCCGGTTCTCCCTCATCACGGTCGCCAGGTAGATGGTGATGAAGACCAGTGAGACGACCAGCATGATCGTTGCCAGTGCCGAGCCGAACCCGATCCGGCTCGCCTCGCCCACCACGTTCTGGGTGACCAGCGCGGAGATCAGCTCCAGCCCGTTGCGGCCCTTGTTGACCACCCAGACGAGGTCGAACGCGCGCAGCGACTCGATCACGGTCACCACCAGCACGATGATGTTGATCGGCCGCATGACCGGGAACACGACCCGGAAGAACGCCCGGCTCTCCGAGGCGCCGTCGACCGCCGCCGCCTCACGCAGCGATGGATCGACGCCCTTCAGCCCGGCCAGGTAGAGCAGCATGATGTAGCCGACGTGCCGCCACCCGGAGGCGATCATCACCGCCCAGATGTTGACGTTCGAGTCTCCGTACCAGTCGATGTTGCTGCCGAAGACGGCGTTGATCAGCCCCTGGTCGCGGGAGTAGAGCAGCTGCCAGACGAAGCCGATGAGCGCCAGCGAGAGCACCACCGGCAGGTAGAGCGCGGTCTGGTAGAAGCGGCTGCCGCGCAGCTCCTTGTCCAGCAGCACGGCCAGGAACATGCCGAACGGGGTGGCGACCACGAACAGCGCCGCCAGCCAGAGCAGGTTGTGTTGGACCGCCGGCACGAACGGCGGGTAGATGTTCACCACGTCGCTGTAGTTGCGCGCGCCGACGAACTCGATCTCGTTGAGGGGGCCGATGCCGTCCCAGTTGGTGCCGGAGAGCAGCACGGTGGCCGCCGCCGGCAACCAGACGAATCCGGTGACGAGCAGCAGCGGGACGAGCACCATCAGCGTGATGACCACGCGGTCGGTGCGGGACAGGAGCCGTAGCCGCCGGCGACGACCACCCGTGGAGGTGGTCGCGGCCGGCGGCGGCACGGCGCGATCCGCTTGGATCAGGGGCAGGTCGGACACGATGTCCTCCCCCTTCCGCCGTCAGTCAGTGAAGATCGACTTTTTCTGGTTCTCGATGGACGAGGTGAGACCGTCGATGTCCTTGGGGTTCTTGATGAACTGCTGGATCGCCGGGATCATCACCGTGGAGGCGAAGTCCGGCCGGGTGTCCCGGTCGAGGAACTGGGCGATCTCGGTGGCCGACCCGACCAGTTCGGCGGCCTTCTTCTGCAGGGCGGTGTAGCCGCTGACGTCCGCGCTGGTGTTGGCGACCAGGGTGGCCGGGTCGTTCTTGACCGTGATGTCGCCGGCTTCCTTGCCACCGAAGTACTCCAGCAGCTTGCGCGCGTTGTCCTCGTTCTTGGGCTTGCGCGCCATCATGTAGCCGTCGATCGGGGCGTCAAGCGCCTTGGCGCCGATGGCCGGGTCGATCTCGGGGAAGGTGAAGAAGTCGAGGTCGCTCTGCTCCTCGTTGCTGAACTGCTGACCGACGAAGAGGCCGAGCATGTACATGCCGCTCTTCTTCTGCTGCAACGACTGCGCGGCCTCCTGCCAGGTGCGGCCGAGGCTGTCCGGCTGGTGCAGGGGGAGCAGGCCGGCCCAGGTGTCGAAGACCTTCTTGACCTTGTCGGAGGTCCAGGCCTCCTTGCCGGCCATCAGGTCGACGTGGAACTGGTAGCCGTTGATGCGCAGGTTGAGGATGTCGAAGGTGCCCATCGCCGGCCAGCCGTCCTTGTCGGCGAAGGCGATGGGGGTGAGGCCGTCCCTCTTCATCTGTGCGCCGAGCGCCGTGAGCTGGTCCAGGGTGGTGGGCACCTGGTAGCCGTGCTGCTGCCACACGGACTTGCGGTAGAACATCGCCCACGGGTAGTAGGAGGCCGGTACGAAGTACTGTTTGCCGTCGTCGCCGGTGGATGCCTTCTTGAAGGCGTCGGAGTAGCCGGAGAGCTTGCCCCACACGTCGCTGATGTCACTGGCCAGGCCCTTTTGCGCGAAGAAGCGCATCCGGTAGCCGGCGAACCAGGTGAACACGTCGTCCGGCTTGCCCTGTAGGTAGTTGTTGATGTTCTCCTGGAACGTGTTGTGGTCGACCGTATTGACGGCGACCTGCACCCCGGACGAGGTCTTGAAGCCGTCGGTGACCTTGACGAGGACGTCCTTCGGCTTCGGGTCGGACTGGTTCGAGCCGAGCGACACGTCCTTGCTGGACCCCCCGGAGCCGGAGTCGTCACCGCAGGCGGCGAGCAGTCCGGTGCCGAGCAGCGCGCCCGTGCCGGCCAGCAACGATCGTCGGTTGATGCCGGCGACTGAGGGCGGTACGAGCCGAGCCAGGTACTCGGCTTGGGATTGGGGACGGGACATCTGTGCCTCCTGCGGATGAAGAGGAGCTACGCCCAAGGGCCGTCAGGGGTGGTGAAGGCAGGTCCGGCGCCGTGATCACACATTGAGATCCACCGAGAATCCACATTGGCGAACACGAACGGCCATTGGGGCCTCAAGCTACCCTTCGGTCGGGCGCTGTCAAGAGGGCAGTTCGCCTCTGATAACCCAGTCGTGACACGGCCGTTACCTAGTAAACGTTGGACAGAAGCTCGATGTTGGAACCTGTTGACTTCAGTGCACCAGCGGGTGCACCCTCAGCTGTCATGCGGCGATGGCAGGGTGACAGCATCTATTTCGGCGGCGACTACAACCCCGAGCAGTGGCCCGAGGAAACCTGGTCCGAGGACGTCGACCTGATGCGCCGGGCCGGGGTCAACCTGGTGTCCGTCGGCATCTTCTCCTGGGCGCTGCTGGAGCCCACCCCGGGGCGGTTCGAGTTCGACTGGCTGGACCGGGTGCTGGACCTGCTGCACGACGGCGGCATCCAGGTCGACCTGGCGACCGCAACAGCCAGCCCACCGCCGTGGTTGGCCCGCGCGCACCCGGAGACACTGCCCCGCCGGGCCGACGGCGCGATCCTCTGGCCGGGTGGACGGCAGGCGTACTGCCCCAGCTCACCGGTGTTCCGGGAGCGGTCGCTGGAGCTGGTGCGCGCGGTCGCCGGCCGGTACGCCGAGCATCCCGCCGTGGTCATGTGGCACGTCTCCAACGAGCTGGGTTGCCACAACGTGCACTGCTACTGCGACGTCAGCGCCGAGGCGTTCCGCCGTTGGCTGCGGGAGCGCTACGGCGACCTGTCCGGGCTCAACGACGCCTGGGGTACCGCGTTCTGGAGTCAGCGCTACGGCGACTGGGCCGAGATCAACCCGCCGCGCACGGTGACGGCCTTCGCCAACCCCACGCAGCAGTTGGACTTCCTGCGCTTCTCCTCCGACGAGCTGCGCGCCCAACTGCGCGCCGAACGCGAGGTGTTGAGGACACTGGTCCGTCAGCCGATCACCACCAACTTCATGATCGGCATGGGCGTCAAGCACATGGACTACCAGTCCTGGGCGTCCGACGTGGACCTGGTGTCCAACGACCACTACCTGACCGCCGCCGACCCGCAGGCACACCTCGGGCTGGCGCTCGCCGCCGACCACACCCGGGGCGTCGCCGGCGGTGACCCGTGGTTGCTCATGGAGCACTCCACAAGCGCCGTCAACTGGCAGCCGCGCAACGTGGCCAAGCTGCCCGGGCAGCTACGCCGCAACAGCCTCGCGCACGTCGCCCGCGGCGCCGACGGGGTCCTCTTCTTCCAGTGGCGCGCCTCCCGGGCCGGCGCGGAGAAGTTCCACTCCGCGCTGGTGCCGCACGCCGGGCCGGACACCAAGGTGTTCCGCGAGGTCTGCCAGCTCGGCGCGGACCTCAAGGCGCTGGCCGAGGTCCGCGGCAGCCGCGTGGACGCCGACGTGGCGATCCTGTTCGACTGGGAGGCGTGGTGGGGCGTCGAGTTGGATTCGCACCCCAGCGTCGACGTCACCTACGCCGACCGGCTCAAGGCCCTGTACGGCTCGCTCTGGCGGGCCGGCGTGACCGCCGACATCGTCCACCCGTCGACCGACCTCAGCGGCTACCGGCTGGTCCTGGTGCCGACCCTGTATCTGGTCCGGGACGCCGACGTCGACGCGCTGCACCGATACGTCGAGGCCGGCGGCACAGTGGCCGTCACCTACTTCAGTGGCATCGTGGACGCCAACGACCACATCCGGCTGGGCGGCTACCCGGGCGCGTTCCGGGAGTTGCTCGGCGTCCGGACCGAGGAGTTCTTCCCGCTGCGCGAGGGCGAGCAGGTCCACCTCGACGACGGCGGCACCGCCGACGTGTGGACCGAGTGGCTGCACCCCGACGGCGCCGAGGTGCTCGCGTCGTACACCGATGGGCCCCTGCCGGGCGTGCCGGCGCTGACCCGCAACCAGGTGGGCGACGGCGCCGCCTGGTATGTCGGCACCCGGCTGGACGAGCCGGCCATCGACCGACTGGTGGCCCGCCTGCTCGCCGAGGCCGGCGTCCGCCCGGCGGCGTCGGCGCCGCCGGGGGTGGAGGTGGTCCGCCGCCGCGACGGCGACCGGACCTGGCTGTTCGCGATCAACCACACCGACACCGAGGTACGCCTGCCGGCGCACGGCGTCGAGTTGTTGACCGGCGGGCGCTGTGCCGGTGAGCTGGCACTGCCGGCCGGTGAGGTGGCGGTGGTCCGTGAGGATCGGACCTGATTCTGACGACAGTCACGGCACGAAGGAGTTTCCCCACATGCTCGCCCAGCAGCGGCAGACCGCCATCCTCGATCTGATCCGCCAACGCGGCGGGGTGCGGGTGAGTCACCTGGTCAGTCGGTTCGGCGTGTCCGACATGACGATCCGGCGTGACCTGGAGGTGTTGGCCGAGCGCGGCCTGGTCGACAAGGTGCACGGCGGCGCGACCCTCGCCGGGCCGGGCTCGGCCGAGGAACCCGGCTTCGCCGCCAAGTCGATCCGCCAGCAGGCGGAGAAGCGAGCCATCGCCGAGCGGGCGGCGACGATGGTGGAGCCGGGGATGGCCATCGCGCTCTCCGCCGGCACCACCACCGCCGCGCTGGCCACGCTCCTCTCCGACGTACGCGGGCTGACCGTGGTGACCAACTCGATCCCGGTGGCCGACGCGCTCTACCAGAACCCGCGCGCCGACCAGACCGTCGTGTTGACCGGCGGCATCCGCACCCCGTCGGACGCGTTGACCGGGCCGGTGGCCGAGGCGGCGATCAGCGCGCTCAACGTCGACCTGCTCTTCCTCGGTGTGCACGGCCTCAGCCCACGCACCGGGTTCACCACGCCCAACCTGCTGGAGGCCGGCGTCAACCGCTGCCTCATCGGCGCGGCCCGCCGGCTCGTGGTGCTCGCCGACCACACCAAGTGGGAGACGATCGGCATCGCCACCATCGCCCCGCTGGAGGCCGCCGACGTGCTGATCACCGACCGCGGGCTGCCGACCGAGGCGCGCACCACGATCGGCGAACAGGTAGGCGAGCTGGTGATCGTGGAACCCGACTGACCATGAGCGCGTACGAGTGGGAGGTGGCGGTCCCGGCCTCGGCTCGACAGCCACGCGTACTCGCCGACACCCGGCAGGCATGGACGTTGTCGCCGAGTGCCCTGCCGTGAGGGCTGGTCCCCGCCGGCCTCGTGGCGCTGCTGGCCGCGCTCGCCTGGTTGATCACCGCGACGGTCAAGGCACCGAGGCCGGCGCCGAGCGCGCCGGCCGATTCGAGCGCCACGCCCACCTGACAGCGGCCAGCCACCTGCCTTTCGACCCCCACCTCAGCCTTCAGGCATCATGCCCGGCCATGGATGTACGACAGGAGTTTCGGCGCGCAGCCCGGGAAAAGGGCGTGCCGGTGGAAGAGATCGAGCGCTGGGTGCGGCTAGCCCGACCACAGACGGAGCTGGTTCCGGAGGGCGACGGCCTGCCTGTGGCCGGTCGGTTCGGCGGTCTCGCGGCGTTGCCGGAGGGCGAGGAGTGGCCTCCCGGGCAGTGTCTCGTATTGACGCTCGACCTCGCCGCGATCCCCTCGCACGGGCACGACCTTGACCTGCCGGCCGACGGGTCGCTGCTGTTCTTCGTCGAGCCGGACTTCACGCCCAACGACTGCCGGGTCATTCATGTGCCGGCCGGCACTCCGGTAACCGAGTACCCGAACCCCGGGGTGCCAGTCTTCGGTCCGATTCTGCTGCACGCTCGTGCCGGCTGGAGCCTTCCGCAGCTCGAGCACGAGGTGCCGTTCGACCTTCGCATGGACGACGAGCTCGAGGACGTGATCACTGAGGTGATGTGGGACCTCGAGGACAACAACTACGAGTTTTCTCTCGGCGGTTACGGCGACCGGAGCACCGGCGGCGCGGACTACCCCATCCTCAACGCAAACGAGCACACCGTGCTAGCCACCGTCTGGCTGGACGAGGGGCAGGTGGGTGACGCGTTCGGCGAGACGCTGATTGTGGTCAACTTCATGATCAAGCATGCGGATCTGGCGGAGCGCGCCTTCGACCGGATCTGGCTGATGACTGATTTCAACGGCTGACGCGGTCAGACTCTGCGCGTCCTCCGGACGCTGACACCCTGGTACTCAGACGGTGATGCCAGCGACGTCGACCTGTGGTGTCGGAGCCAGCAACCGGGCGAGAGTACGGGCCATATGCGGCGACCCGGCCAGGTCGGCCACCGGCAGGTGGATCACGTGTCGGGGCGGCGGTTCGGTTGACTCGGTGAACGCCAACACGGCGGCCCGAGGCAGCGGTATGAGGATCCCGCCGGGCGGCTCGTCCGGCGGGATCACGGCCGACGCCTCTCGGACCAGGCGCTCTGCCGGACGCGCAGCGCCCGCTTCATCCGGGCGTTCTCCTCACTGAGCTGCGCCAGGTCGTGGTGCAGCGCGGTCAGGTCGAGCGCGACGCGGTGCAGAAGCCGCCGCACCTCGCCGGGATTGAGGTCCCGTCGTCCGAAGCCGACGGTGGCGAACGTGCGCGACAGCAAGGATCGCGCGGCGGCGGCCCTCGTTTACCCGGTAGAGGGCTGGATGGCCTTCGTCAACGGGGTGAAGGACGGCGATTCGCGCCCTGACGCGTGATCGACTCGGGTTACTGAAAGTCGGGGCGTCACCACGACCAGGACACCCGACTTCCATGAACGCGAGTCGATCATCTCTGCTGGTGCCGTCTTTCGGCACACAACAGTGGGAAGATTGTCCTCGGCTGCGCTCGGCGGCCCGCGCCGCCGTCGACGATCTGACCAGTCGCCGGTCTGGTGGGCTGCGCAGCGGAAGGTCGAACGCCTGATTCGTTTGCGACATCAGCTCCAAAGGCTCGTCCACGGACATCCGTCCCTCGGCTAACGCTGAACGGGAGGCGGACATCGGGCGGCCGAGCTGCTGATCGCGGATGGGAGGCGCTGTTTGACTCGGGTTCACGGAAGTCGGGGGGTCCTGGTCGCCGGGACGCCCCGACTTTCATGAACCGGAGTCGATCAAAGGACGCCGGCCGTCCGGGCGCTTCACAGCCACCTCACAGGGGTGCTGGATAAGGTGCGGTTCGAGTCAACGTCCGACTCCAGCCTGGAGCGGTCGGCGTCGCACAGGAGTTCCGATGGTCTTCAAGAAGATGTTGAGCGCGTTCGGTGTGGGCGGTCCCAGCGTGGACACCGTGCTGACCAACCCCAACACCCGCCCCGGCCTGACCCTCGACGGGCAGGTCAACCTCGTCGGTGGCGACGCTGAGGCAGCCATCGAGCAGGTGGTGATCGGCCTGGTCACCCGGGTCGAGGTCGAAGGACACGACACCGAGTACGCGGGCACGATGGAGTTCCACCGCATGGTGGTCAGCGGTCCGCTCCAACTCGCCCCGAAGCAGCAGCTCTCGGTCCCGTTCCAGTTGCCGGTGCCGTGGGAGACCCCGATCACCGACGTGTACGGCCAGCGCCTGCACGGCATGACGATGGGTCTGCGCACCGAGTTGGCGATCGCCCGCGCGGTCGACAAGAGCGACCTGGACCAGGTGGCGGTGCACCCGCTGCCGGTGCACGAGCGGATCCTGGAGGCGTTCCAGCGGCTCGGCTTCCGGTTCAAGCACGCCGACCTGGAGCGTGGTCACATCCGAGGCGTGCAGCAGACGCTGCCGTTCTACCAGGAGATCGAGTTCTTCGCCTCCCCGCAGTACGCGAGCACCATCCGGGAGGTCGAGCTGACCTTCGTGACCAGCCAGCGCGGTGTGGAGGTCATCCTGGAGTGCGACAAGCGCGGTGGGTTCCTCAGCGCCGGGCACGACGCGTTCGGTCGTTACCAGGTGGCGCACACCGACGCTGACCGGGTGGACTGGGCGCAGGTCGTCGACGGCTGGCTGCGCGAGACCACGTCCCGCTACGGCAGCCTGCGTTCCCAGTACGGCGCGAGCCACGGTCACAGCCGTGGGCACGGCATGGGCGGCATGGTGGCCGGGGCGGCGCTCGGCGTCGCCGGCGGCATGGTCGCCGGCGAGATGATCGAGGACGCGTTCGAGGGCGACTTCGGCGACTTCGGTGGCGACGAGTAGCCGATCCAGACATGACGGTGGCCTCCGGGAGGATCTCCCGGAGGCCACCGTGCACTGTGAACCGGTCAGTGCCGGGCCTTGCGCTCCTCGGCGCTGCGCCAGTTGCTGCCGGCCTTCGCGAGGCCACGGCTACCGAGGTAGCCAAGCGTCAGCAGGGTGACCAGGAACCAGGCGTTGTCGGCCCGGAAGATGTCCACCCCAGTGGTGTTCCGACCAACGACCTGCGACGCGCCCAGTACGGCGGCCACCGCGATCAGGTAGATCCAGAACTCGGTGGTCTTGAACGCCTGCTTGGTCTCCGTACCGGGTGCCTGCATGTCGTTGCGGCGCCCGTCATGCATGACCGGAATCTGCTGGGTCTGCATGTCCCGCATCGACGCGGGATTCTGCGGGTCGTTCACGGGCCGGTTCATCGGCCGGGTGGAAGCAGCCTGCGTGCTCATCTGGTCCTCCTCAGGATGCGATGAGTCGTACCTGCATTTCCCCGCCCCGCTACCGCGTGTCGGCCACGGCGCGGTTCGCTTTCACGGCGGGGACAACCCCCGACTACCCGAGGCCGGGGACCAGGTAACACCGATCGCCGGCCGGAAAAGTCCGGCCGGCGATCGAATGGTCGACGGGTCAGCGCAGGCCGTTGCGGATCGCCACGCTCACCAGAAGGTCCGGGTCGTCGGTGATGATGCCGTCGACGCCGAGGTCGATCACCCGCTGCATCACCGTCGCGTCATCGACGGTGTACGGGATCACCTTCAGGTCGTACCGCGTCTGCAGGGTCCGAACGTCCGGTCCGTGGAAGTACGCCGGGTTCTCCCGCAGGTACCAGTCAGCCGAGGCGACAGTGCCCTGCTTCGGGTCGTGCACCTGCCAGTTGGCGGACACCGTGCCAGCGCCCGCGGCCCGGGTCAGCTTGCCGAGGTCCTGGTACTTCCACCAGTCCAGTCCACCGGTCCACGGGCTCTTCACCGACGGGTCGCCGTAGACCGCCTCCAGGGAGCACTCGTCGGCGAGGGTCGCGCACTCGGCCGGGCCGTACTGCCAGACCAGGCCGACCGTGGCGATTCGCCGGTCGAGCTGCCGGGCGTACGTGATGGTGCGCCAGTCGAACGACTGGATGGTGGCCCGGCTGGTGAAGCCGGCCCGCTGGATCGCGTCGACGAGCTTGCGGGTGAAGCTGCGGTACGGCTCGGTGTCGTTCACCACCGGGCTGATCTTCGTCTCGATGTTCATTCCGATGTCGGTGCGGCCACTCGCCTTCACCAGGGCGAATACCTCGTCCAGGGTCGGGATCCGGGCACCGGGCGCGGGCACCTGGGCGGGCAGCTCGGGCAGCGTCTTCGTGCCGCAGTCCACGGTCTTGAGCTGCGCAAGGGTCAACTCGTGCACCGGCTTTCCCACGTACGGGAACATCCGGTCTCCCGGGCGCACGGGGGCGGTGTCGACGCAGTGCGACCCGTTGACGGTGCGATCGTGCAGCACCACCAGCTTGCCGTCGGCGGTGACGTTGGTGTCCAGCTCCAGGGTGGAGATGGCCCGGTTGGACAGCGCGTTCGAGAAGGCCGGCAGCGTGTTCTCCGGCCGGGTGGTGCGGCCGCCACGGTGCGCCTGGATGTCGAACGGCGCGGTGTACGCCTTCGGCAACCGGTAACCGCGTTGCGCCAGCAGGCCGCGCAGCCGGTCCGGGTAGTCGGTGATGATCCCGTCCACCCCGTCGTCGATGAGCTTGGTCATGGTCGGCACGTCGTCGACCGTCCACGGGATCACCTTGATCCCGTAGCGGTGCGCCTGGGCGACCATCTCCTTCGTGACGTACGGCTTGTAGCCCGGGTCGGTGACCGTGCCGTTCTGCGGGGACCCGTGCACCGGCGAGAAGGCGCTGGCGCCGAAGCTGCGGATCGCCTTGATCGGGTCGCCACCGAAGTCGTCGACGTCCAGCCCGCCCAGCCACGGCGAGGCACCCGGCTGCCCGGTCTGCAGGAAGTCGTAGTTGGTCAGGGCGACCAGCGGCAGCTTCGGCTCGACCTGACGCATGCGCATCAGCGCGCCCCAGTCGAAGCTCTGGATGGTGACCTGCTTGAGCAGCCCGGCAGCGCGGATCTCGGCGGCGGTGACCCGGACGAACTGCTCGCGGGGGGCGGTCTCGGTCGGCGCGCCCGCCTCGACCTTGGTCTCGACGTTGAGCGTCACGTCCTTCGCCTGGTAGCGGTTGACAAGCGCGAAGACCTCACGCAGCAACGGCATCCGGGCACCCGGGACGGCGAGCTGGCCGGGCTTGTCCGACAGCGTCTTCGATCCGCAGTCGAGGGTGCGCACCTGGGCCAGGCTGAGCGTGTTGATGTACTTCCCGACGTACGGGAACTCCGGGTCGCCGGGCGTCACCGGGGTGGTGTCGACGCACTTGGTGCCGGTGACCTTGCGGTCGTGGGTGACGACGGCCTGGCCGTCCTCGGTGATCTGCACGTCCAGTTCGAGGGTGGTCACCCCGAGCTGGAGGGCGTTGCCGAAGGAGGCGAGGGTGTTCTCCACCCGCAGCCCGAGGCCACCACGGTGGGCCTGCACGTCGAATGTCCGGTCCGGTCGCGGCTTCGCCTGGGCGGGCACCGCGAGCCCGGTCGTCACCGTCGCGGCCACCAGGGCCGCGACGGCGGTACGGCGTACTGTGCGCACGCTGTCATCCCCTCCTGCCGGCGGGCATCTCCCACCGGTCGCCGGACAGCATGGACATCTCGGGCTGCGGGCAGGCGGCCAGTGGGCGGCGCGACGGTGAACCCCGGTGGACGACCTCCCGGTCACGCCGGGTTTGGTCGGCCGGTGGCCGGGCACGCAGTCAGTTCCACAGTTTCTGCGAGGTGATGGACGTGCGTGAGGACGACATGCGGCAGGACGCCGCCCGCGAGGCCGAGGATCGGATCGCCGGCGGCGTGTACGGCAAGGGCGCCCTCGACGAGGTGACGGTGCCCCGCACCGATGTACAGAGCCAGATCCAGCGCGATGACCCGCTCGATCCGGCGCACGAAAGGATCGACCCACAGGTGCTGCGCGACGGCGGCCCCGTCGGCGGGCAGGGCGCGGTGACCACCACCGGCGGCACCGCCGGGCCGGCGAGCGTACGCCGGGTGGCCCGACAGCCGGAGCGACACCCGGGCAAGGTGGCGCCGACCACGACCGGCGATGCCACCACCGGCGGCCTCAGCACCCCGATGGGCGGTGGCACCAGCGACCAGTCCACCTCCGCCACCGGCCCAGCGAAGTCCATCAGGGACAAATCCAACGACTAACCAACCCACCCGCCGCCCCCGCCGAGCGACAACTCGGTGGGGGCCGCGGGTTTCGTGGTCAGCTCGCGGGGCGGAGGACTCCTAGGCGTTGGGTGGCGCGGGTCAGGGCCACGTACAGATCGCTGCGCCCGCGGGGGGACTCGGCCACCATCCGGTCCGGGTCGACCACCAGCACCGAGTCGAACTCCAACCCCTTGGCCTGCGCGACGGTCAGCACCACCACCCGGCTCTCCAGCTCCGGATGCTCGCCGACGGCGGCCTCCGGCAGCGCGGCGGTCACGGCCGCGCCCAACTCACCCACCCGGCCGGCCGGCACGAGCACCCCGAGCCGGCCCTCGGTGAGCCCGGCCGCCTCCCGGGTGGCCTCGGCGACCAGCTCCGCCGCCAACCGCCCGTCGGGCACCGTCCGGTCCCACGGGGGTACGCCGCTCTCGCGCACCGAGCGCGGCGGCCGCAGCGCAGGGTCGATCTCGGCCAGGACGTCGGCGGCGACCGCCATGATCTCGGCGGGGGTGCGGTAGCTGACTGTCAGCTCGGTGAGCCGCCACCGCTGCTCGACGTACGGGGAGAGGGCGTCCGCCCAGGAGGGCGTGCCGCTGAGCGCGCCGGTCTGCGCCACATCTCCGACGATCGTCATCGACCGGCTCGGGCATCGGCGCATCAGCAGCCGCCAGGCCATCGGCGACAGCTCCTGCGCCTCGTCCACGATGACGTGGCCGAACGCCCAGGTGCGGTCGGCGGCGGCCCGCTGGGCGGTGGTCAGCCGGTCGGCCTCCTCCTGCCGCTCCAGCAGCCGGTCCGCGTCGATCAGGTCGGTGACGCCGAGGATCTCACCGCCCTCGGCCTCGTCCTCGACGTCGATCGAGCGGGAACCCCGGGCGATCTCCAGCACGCCCTCGGCGTACTCCCGTTCCATCATCCGGATCCGGTCGCGCCGGGCGGCGGCGGCGCGTTCGTCCTCGCCGAGCAGTTCGGCGGCCTCGTCCAGCAGCGGTACGTCGGCCGGCGTCCAGCCACCCCGCTCGCGCCGCAGCAACGCTCGCTCGTCCTCGCTGAGCATCGGCGCGGCGGCGGCGATCCGGTCCGGGTCGGCGTACAGGTCGGCGAGCAGCCGCTGCGGGGTGAGCACCGGCCACAACTGGTCGAGGGCGGCCTGGATCCCCGACTCCTCGCGCAACTCCCGTCGGATCTCGGCCCGGTCCGCCTCGTCGAGGAGGTTGTCCCCGCCGAGCGGGTCGGCGCCGATCCGTTCGGCCACCTGCTCGGCGAGCGCGTGCACGATCTCCACGTCGAACAGCGCCCGGGCCAGGTTGTGCGGTCGGTCGACGCGGCGGACCCGGTCCCGGGCGGCGCGCACGACCTCCGGGTCGAGGGTCAGCGTCTCCCGCTCGACCTCGATCTCCAGCGGCTCGTCCGGCACCCACTGCCGGTCCCGGACGGCCAGCGCCAACACCTCGGCCAACACCGCCCGGCCCTTCAGCGCCGCGGTCTCGGCCGGCTCGGTCCGTTGGGCGCTCACCCCGGGAAAAAGATCACCCTGGGTACGCAGCAGCACTCCGGTCTCGGCCAGCGTCGGCAGCACCTGGGAGATGTAGCGCAGGAAGGTCGCGTTCGGGCCGACCAGCAGCACGCCACGGCTGGAGAGTTCGCGGCGGTGCGTGTAGAGCAGGTACGCCGCCCGGTGCAGCGCGACCGCGGTCTTGCCGGTGCCCGGGCCGCCCTGGACCACCATCACGCCCGGAAGCTCCGCGCGGATGATCTCGTCCTGTTCGGCCTGGATGGTCTCGACGATGTCGCGCATCCGGCCGGTACGGCCCGCGTTGAGCGCGGCGAGCAGTGACGCCTCGCCGGTCAGCTCCTCGTGGGCGCCGGGGGAGGCGGTGTCGATGTCGAGCACCTCGTCGTTGAGCCCGGTCACCTTGCGCTGCCGGGTGCGCAGGTGCCGGCGCCGGCGTACGCCCTGCGGGTTGGCGGCGGTGGCGAGGTAGAACGGGCGGGCGGCGGGGGCCCGCCAGTCCATCAGCAGCGGGTCGTAGTCACCGGTGGTGTCGAAGATGCCGATCCGGCCGATGTAGCGGCGGGAGTCGTCGTCGCCGTCGAGACGGCCGAAGCAGAGCCCGTTCTCCACGGCGGAGAACTGTTCGACCTGATCGGCGTACATCGCTACCGAGCTGTCGCGCTGCGAGCGGTCCTGCAGGGTGCCGCCGGTGTTGTGCAGCTCGGCGGTGAGCCGGTGTGCGGCCTGCTCACGCAGCTCGTCCAGCCGGTTGTAGAGCATCGAGACGTACTCCTGCTCGCGACCGATCTCGTCGTCGAGCGGCAATTCGCCGGAACCGCCGGAGTGCCTTGACAAGCCGTCTCCCTAAAGATTAGAATCCTTTGCAGGAACGGCTTTTAGCCGTTCTTTTTTGTGCCCTTCGAACTGTTGAAGATAGCGCGTTCCGCCGGTTGTCACCAAGCCGGGCGGGCCGGCGCGCCGGTGATCGCGAGGTGGCGGCGGATGATCCTGCGGACCGGCCAACGGGTGGTCTTCATCGGGGACAGCATCACCGATTGTGGTCGACGCGACGTCGCCGCGCCCTACGGCAACGGATATGTGAGCCTCGTGCGCGCCCTGGTCGACGCTCGGCACCCCGAGTTGGAGCTGGAGTGGGTCAACCGGGGTGTGGGCGGCGACACGGTACGGGACCTCGCCGCCCGCTGGGACGACGACGCCATCGCCGAGCGCCCCGACTGGCTCGCGGTGCTGATCGGCATCAACGACATCTGGCGGCACTACGGCGACCGACCGGATGAGGCCGTCGGCATCGAGGAGTACGAGCGCACCCTGCGCGACCTGCTCCGGCGGGCGGTCGCCGCCACCGGCTGCCGACTGATCCTCGGTGACCCGTTCTTCATCGAGGCCGACCGGAGCGTCCCGCAACGCGCCGACACCGACCGGTACGCGGCCGTCGTGGCGAAGCTGGCCGCCGAGTTCGACGCGGTGCACGTGGCCAACCAGGCGGCGTTCGACCGGGTGCTGGCGGTGAGTCCGGCGACGCGCTGGGCCGACGACCGCGTTCACCCGCACCTACCTGGCCACGCGGTCCTCGCCGACGCGTACCTCAGCGCCCTCGGCGTCTCCTGACCCCGGGCTTCGACCCACAGCGAAGCGCCGGGCCGACCGTCAGGTCGACCCGGCGCGAACACCGCGGAGATCAGCCGCGCGCGGCCTGGTAGAGCCGCTCCGGCGTCACCGCTCCGGCGAGCACCCGGCCGTCGTCGGTGAGCAGCACGCTGAACAGCTTGCTGGTGAGCAGCCGCCCGCTGCCCCAGTCACCACTGACCGCCGACAGCCCGCCGAGCAGCTTCGACATGTCCATGCCCTCAGCGGCGCCGGCCGCAGGGGCGGCCGGCTTCGCGGGCTTCCCGCCGAGCCCACCGTCCAGGCGGCCGACCAGCACCGTCGTCCAGCCGGAACCCACCGCGCGTACCTGCGGGTCACCCGCCGGTCCGGCGTGGCCGGGCTTACCGGCCGCCGGCCGCTCGGCCTTCTCCTCGCTGACCGTCACGCCGGGCGGCGGGTTGAAGGTGAACTGGTCGGCGTCGGGGCGGCGGTAGTCGACCTGGGTGAAGGCCACCTCGAACGCCGGCCGGTCGCTGCCCTTCGCGAGCACCTCGAAGCGCAGCGGCACGTGCTGCTTGGCGTCGATGGCGATCCGCAGTTGGTGCACCAGCGAGTCGCGGTCGCGCGGCTGGAGCACCAACTCGTACGCGTCCTGGCCGGCGACGGTCGCCGACCGGCCGACGCTCACCTCGGTGCTCGGGTCGATCGCGCCCAACGCCAGGTCGGCGGCCTGCTGCGGGGTGGCCGGGAGGCTCGCTGCCGGTTCGGGGGCGGGCTTCCAGGCCCCGGCGTCGCCGCCCAGCGTGCGGTGGGTGGCGTTGTTGGTGCGGCTCTGCCACGTCCACAGGTCCCGGCCGTTGCGGATAATGTCCTGCTCGCCCAGGGTGTCCACCAGCGCGACCCGCTGCTGGTCCGGGCCCGAATACCAGACCCGCAGGGTGTGGGTGCCGGTCAGCAGGGTGGTCAGCTCGTTGCCGGGTACCAGCCCGACGAGGGGCGGCAGACCGAGATCGGCGCGTTGCACCACGGTCCCGGACAACCCCTCCAGCCGGGACGTCTGCAGGTCGACCAGGAGCTGAGCGGCGGTTCGGGGCGGCAGGCTCGGCTCGGCCTCGGCGGCGAACGTGCCGACCGCCGCACCCCCGCCGATGACGGCGACGGCCGCGGTGGCCGGGACCAGCCAACGAAGGACGGGACGGCTTCTCAGAACGGACATGGTGGCACCTCCTGCGTGCCATCCTGCCCCCTCGGTGCTGTGAACGCGCTGAGGACACCAAACCGCGCCGATTGACCCGGGTGGCACCCTTGAGCTGTGCGGGTGCTGGTGGTGGAGGACGAGACCCGGTTGGCGGCTGCCCTGCAACGCGGCCTCCAGGCGGAGGGGTTCGCGGTCGACGTGGCGGCAACCGGCCCGGCCGGCCTGGACGCGGCCCGGCACGGCGGGTACGACGCCATGATCCTCGACGTGATGCTGCCCGGGCTCTCCGGGTACGAGCTGGTCCGGCGGCTGCGTGCGGAGCAGCACTGGTTGCCGGTGCTGATGCTCTCCGCCAAGGACGGCGAGTACGACCAGGCCGACGGCCTCGACTGCGGCGCCGACGACTACCTGACCAAACCCTTCTCGTACGTCGTGCTGCTGGCCCGGTTGCGGGCATTGCTGCGTCGGGGCGCGCCGGAGCGCCCGACCGTGCTGGCGGTCGGTGACCTGCGGCTGGACCCGGCCCGCCGACGGGTGACCCGGGCGGACGCCGAGGTGGCGTTGACCGCGCGGGAGTTCGCGCTGCTGGACTACCTGATGCGTCGGCCGGGCCAGGTCATCTCCAAGATCGAGTTGTTGGACCACGTCTGGGACGCGAGCCTGGAGACCGCGCCGAACGCCGTCGAGGTGTACGTCGGCTACCTGCGCCGCAAGCTCGGCCGGGACCGACTGGAGACGGTCCGGGGCGCCGGCTACCGGCTGGCGACGTGATCGCCGACGGCCCAGCACCCACCCGTCGGGCCTGGCCCGGCCGGATGCCGGTCCTCGGGCTGCGCGGGCGGCTCATGGCGATCGGCGTGGTCGGTCTCACCATCGGGCTGGCCCTGGGCGGGGTGGTGCTGCTCGGCGCGCTCGGCTTCGTGCTCCAGCGCACGGTCGACACCGAGGCGTTCCGCACCGCCGACGCGGTCGCCCTGCTCGCCGCCGAGGACGCGCTGCCCGACCCGCTGCCGGTGGCCGGCGGGCAGGTCCGCGTGCAGGTCATCGACGGGCAGGGGCGGATCCGGGCGGCCTCGATCGACGCCGACCGCCTGGTGCCGATGGTCCGCCCGGAGCGACTGAACGGCGACGGCCGGCAGCGGTTGGAGGTGCCGGCCGAGCGGGTCGGGCTCGTCGGCCCGGTCCGGGTGGTCGCCGTACCCGCCGGCACCGCGGCCGACCCGCTCACCGTGCTGGTCGCCCGCTCGATGGCCGACGTGCGGCACAGCACCCACGTGGTCCGGACCATCCTGCTGGTGGCGTTCCCGCTGCTGGTGGCCGTGCTGGCCGGGGTGGCGTGGCGGGTGGTGGGCGCGACCCTGCGGCCGGTCGAGGCGTTACGTCGAGGCGCCGAGGAGATCACCGGAAGGGCCGGCACCGGCCGGCTGCCGGTGCCGGCGTCGGCCGACGAGATCCACCGCCTGGCGGTCACCCTCAACGGAATGCTGGACCGGCTGGAATCCGCCCGCGTCCGGCAGCGGGCCTTCGTCTCCGACGCCGCACACGAGCTGCGCAGCCCGTTGACCAACATCCGGACGGAGTTGGAGGTGGCCCAGCGCCTCGCCGACCGGACGGACTGGACGGCGGTGACCGTCAACCTGCTCGCCGACACCGACCGGCTGAGCCGCCTGGTCGACGATCTCCTGCTGCTGGCCCGACTGGACGAGGCGCCGCTGGCCCGGGGGACCGGCCCGGTGGAACTGGGGGCGTTGCTGACCGAGGTCGCCGCCCGCTACCCGTCGCCGCCGGTGCGGGTGACGTTGCCGGCGGGCCCGCTCTGGACGATCGGCACCGTCGAGGAGCTGCGTCGCGTGCTGGCCAACCTCGTCGACAACGCGGTACGCCACGCGCACGGCAGTGTCGTACTCGCCGCCGAGGCGACGCCGACAACGACGGCGGGGCCGACGCCGACAACGACGGCGGGGCCGACGTCGACAACGGCGGTGGGGCCGACGTCGACAACGGCGGTGGGGCCGACGTCGACAACGGCGGTGGGGCCGACGGCGGTTGCGACGGCGGGGGCAACGTTGGGGCCGACGGCGGTGGCGACGGTGGGGCCGGCGGTCGGGCCCGGCGTCGGGGCGTACCACCTGGTGACGGTGACCGACGACGGCCCGGGCATCCCGGCGGCGGACCGGGAACGGGTCTTCGACCGGTTCACCCGGCTGGATGACGGACGGGCCCGCGACGACGGGGGCGCCGGCCTGGGGCTGGCCATCGTCCGGGAGTTGGTGCGGCGTGCGGGCGGCAGCATCACCCTGACCGGTGCGCCGGAGCAGCGAGGGCTACGGGTGTGCCTGCTGCTGCCGGCGCTGCCGGCATTGCCCGCCGAGGACGGCCACAGGCTGACGGTCCGTGACGGCGACCTGCCCCCAACCGCCCACCGATGACCCTTTGCTCTGCACCCGCAGAGGCGACAGCTACGCGACGTGATGCTCGCCGGCGCGTGTCGAAGCGGCGGCCCGCGACGTTTCAGCTGGTCATCAGAGGTGGTGCCTATAGGTAAGCAGAGCAAAGGCTGAACGCATGTCGGGTTGGGTGCGTCGGGCGTGACAGCGGGTTACGTCGGGGCACGGCGAGTTCGTCAACGGGTAAGCCCACGCTGAGTGAGGTCGGCGGCGCGTGGCTGGCGGGTCCTGGCTAGCGGTGCGTGGCTGGCGGTGCCTCGCTGACCGGCGTGGCTGACCGGCGTGGCTGACCGGCGTGGCTGGTGGGCGCGGCGGCGGGTCAGCGGCGGTGGGTGCAGACCTGCTTGGACCGGGCCACGGTGTCGGTGGACCAGGCGACGGCGACCGTGAAGCAGAAGTCGTTGGTGCGGTTGAGCGCGTAGATGACGAAGCTGGTGGTGCCAGCCGGCAACGTCGCGAAGATGTTGTGGGCCTGGCCGGTGCGGCCGCCCGCGATGACCACCGGGCCCTCGCTGCCGGCCGGATAGGTCCAGTTCAGCGCGATGCTGTCCCGGGTGTCGCGCAGGGTCACCGCGCTGGGTGGGGTGCCGGGCGGCG
>NZ_JAKKFF010000561.1 GCF_022229015.1 Micromonospora foliorum | reverse complement strand
CGCGCCGCGGCGCGGCGGGTGACCCCGACGACGGCCGTCGCCACGCCGACGCGGGTCCGGCCGGCGCGGACCCGGCTCGGCTGGGCGATGGCCGTCTACTTCGGGGCGCAGTCGCTCAGCGGGTACGCGATCATGGGTTGGCTGGCCCAGTTGTTCCGTGACGCCGGTTACCACCCGGAGTCGGCCGGGCTGCTGCTCGCCGGGGTCACCGCGCTCGGCGTGCCGATCGCGCTGCTGATGCCCACCCTGGCCGGTCGGCTGGGCAGCCTGCGACCGCTGGTGCTGGGGCTGACCACCGCGTCGGCGCTGGCCTACCTGGGGTTGGCGCTCGCACCGCACGGCGCCGCGCTGCTCTGGGTCGCCCTCCTGGCGATCGGCCAGGGCGCGTTCCCGATGATCCTGACCGCCATCGGCCTACGCGCCCGCACCGCCGAGGGGACGGTCGCGCTCTCCGCGTTCGCGCAGAGCACCGGGTACGTGATCGCCGCCCTCGGCCCGCTGATGGTCGGCATCCTCTACGAGGCCACCGGCGGCTGGACCGCGCCGATCGGGTTCCTGCTGGGTGCCCTCGCCGTGCAGACGACGGCGGGCATGGCGATCGCTCGTCCCCGTTACGTCGAGGACGAGTGACGCGCGCGGACGGTCAGGAGGAAGCCGGCGTCGATTCGCCGGCGACTGCCTCGTCCACCGTCGGGTAGGTGTGCAGCACCTCGACCAGCCCGCTCACCTCAAGGATGCGCAGCACACCGCGCTGCGGGGCGGCCAGCCGGACCACGCCGCCAGCCTCGTCGCAGCTGTTCTTGGCGCGGACGAAGACCGACAGACCTGTCGAGTCGCAGAACGAGACGTCCGCCAGGTCGAACACCAGCCGATTGCGGCCCTTGTCGAGCAGGTCGGTGATCTGGTCCTGCAGCTGCGGTGCAGTGGCCATGTCCAGCTCGCCCGCGACCGCCACGACGACCACGTCGCCGCGTTGTTCCGTGTGCACCGTCAACGACATTCGCCAGACCTCCTGTTATCGGGGGAACGGTATCCCACGACCATGGTCGGAGGTAGAACGGGAGCCGTGATCCGGTGGCCATCGTCATTCCGTTGCTACGGGGCAAGTAGTTGGTCAGCCCCCGGTGATAGAGTCCGCCCGGTCCAGGTCAAGGGGGTTCGAAATGGCGTTGAGCACCGAAGAGAGTGGTCGGCTCGCCGCGCTGCTCAGCGGGCAGGACGAGCGGGTCACGACTCGGTGGACCGAGATCGTCACCAGTTCGTTGCGAGGCCGGCTGAGCCAGGCGGAGCTGCGCCGACAGGTCCAGGACCTGCACGGCGCCATCGTCGCCACGGGTGAGCAGGGCACCATCGACCTGTCCGCCGAAGGTGCCGCCGAACTGCGCGCCGCGCTCTCCGAGCTGTCTCGTGGGCGGGCCCGGCAGGGTTTCTCCGCCACCGAGACCACGATCAGCATCTTCGCGCTCAAGGACGTGCTGGCCGAGCTGGTGCAGGAGACCGGCGGCCCGAGCGCCTTGCAGGACTACGTCGCCTTCTCCAAGTTGGTCGACGAGATGGGCCTGTTCACCTTCGAGAGCTTCGTCCGCACCCGGGAGAGCCTGATCGCCGACCAGGCCGAGCAGCTGCTCGAGCTCTCCACGCCGGTGGTCAAGCTCTGGGAGGGCGTCGTCGCCGTGCCGCTCGTCGGCACCCTGGACTCGGCCCGGGCCCAGGTGGTCATGGAGCGGCTGCTGCAGACCCTGGTCGACACCAGCTCGCCGTACGCGATCATCGACATCACCGGCGTGCCGGCGGTGGACACCCAGGTCGCCCAGCACATCCTGAAGACCGTGGTGGCCGCCCGGCTGATGGGCGCCGACTGCATCATCTCCGGCATCCGTCCGCAGATCGCGCAGACCATCGTGGCGCTCGGCATCGAGTTCGGCGACATCGCCACCAAGGCGAGCCTCGCCGACGCGCTGCGCCACGTGCTGCGGCTGAACGGGGTGGAGACCGCCCGCCGCCAGCCGCGCCGGGACGCCTGATGGAAAGGGTGCCGATCCTCAAGATCGGAGACATCCTGCTCGTCTCCATCCAGCTCGACATGTCCGACCAGACGGCGGTCCAGCTCCAGGAGGACCTGGCCGAGCGGATCGTCGCCACCGGCTGCCACGGCGTCATCATCGACATCACGGCACTTGACATCGTCGACTCCTTCGTCGGGCGGATGCTCTCCACCATCGCGTCGATCTCCAAGGTGCTCGACGCGGAGACGGTGGTGGTCGGGATGCGTCCGGCCGTCGCCATCACCCTTGTCGAACTCGGGTTGTCGCTGAACGGCATCCGTACCGCGCTGAACGTCGAGCGCGGCATGGAACTGATCGCGGCGGCCCACGCCGACGAGCTCGACTACCAGCTCGACGACGATCTGGACGCCGAGACGGCCACGCCGTGACCGCGGGCATCGACCTGGGCCAGCCACAGGCGCAGTCGGTCCGGAGCGATGAGGACGTGGTGCGTGTCCGGCAGCTGGTCCGCGCCGTGGCGGTGGCCAGCAAGCTGTCCCTCGTCGACCAGACCAAGGTGGTCACGGCGGCGAGCGAGTTGGCCCGCAACACCCTGGTGTACGGCGGCGGCGGTTCGGTCGAGGTGACGGTCGTGGACAACGGCCGACGCAAGGGCGTGCAGATCGTGTTCGCCGACTCCGGGCCGGGCATCGCCGACCTCGACCTGGCCATGACCGACGGCTACACCAGCGGCGGCGGCCTCGGCCTCGGCCTCAGCGGGTCGCGCCGCCTGGTCGACGAGTTCCAGATCGAGACGTCGGCGGAGACCGGCACGCGGATCACGGTCACCAAGTGGTCCAGGTGAACGCCGACGCGGTCACCGACAGCGGCATCTGGTTCCGGGTGGAGGCCAGCAGCGCCGCGAGCGCCGTCCGGCGCGCCGCCGAACGCCTCGGCGCGCAGGTGGAGATGGGCGAGGCGCGCATCGCCGACCTGGCCATCGTCGCGGCCGAGCTGACCAGCAACCTGGTCAAGCACGCCGACGAGGGAGTCCTGCTGCTCCGGCCGGTGCGCCGGGCCGGGCAGGCCGGCGTGGAGCTGGTGGCCATCGACTCCGGGCCCGGCATGGCCGACCTGACCGTCTCG
Source organism: Micromonospora foliorum (assembly GCF_022229015.1). Lineage (GTDB taxonomy): Bacteria > Actinomycetota > Actinomycetes > Mycobacteriales > Micromonosporaceae > Micromonospora > Micromonospora foliorum. Next base: position 14,299 of record NZ_JAKKFF010000561.1, on the reverse strand, counting down.
TCCCGGGACGGGCACTCCACCACCGGCACGCTCGGCATCGGCCTGGGTGCCATCGTCCGGCAGGCCAGCTGGTTCGACGGATACTCGCTGCCCGGCCGGGGCACCGTCCTCGCCGTGCAGGTCTGGCCGGCCGAGGCGGCTCGGCCGTCCTGGGCCGGTGCCCTCACCCGACCGTTGACCGGCGAGACGATCAGCGGCGACGGCTACGCCGTGCGGGTCGTCGACGGGCGGCACCAGGTGCTCGTGAGTGACGGGCTGGGGCACGGCCCGCTGGCCGGCGCCGCGACCGAGGCGGCCCTGGCCGCGTTCCGCGACGCCCCGGTCGGCTCGCCGGCGATGGTGGTCGGTCACCTGCACCGGAGCATGTCGCACACCCGGGGCGCCGCGCTCGCCGTCGGAGAGCTGATGCCCGAGGCCGGCGTGCTGCACTACGCCGGCCTGGGCAACATCGCCGGCGTGGTCGTCGAGGGGGACGGCCGCCGTCGAGGGCTGGTGTCGCTGCCCGGCATCGCCGGCCACCAACGGCCGACGATCCGGGAGTACGACTACCCGTTCGGTCCCGGTGCCCGGCTGGTAATGCACAGCGACGGGGTGGTCGACCGGTGGCGGATGGCCGACTACCCGGGCCTGGCGGAGCGATCCCCGCTGGTCATGGCGGCGACCCTGCTCCGAGACGCCGGTGTGCGACGTGACGACGCCTGCGTACTGGTTGCGAGGTCCTGGGCATGACCGGGGAGCCGGCCGCGCTGCCGCTGCTCCAGATGGCGCTGCGGGTCGAGCAGGACATCTTCGTGATCCGTCAGCGCGGGCGCGAGGTGGCCGCGGTGGTCGGCCTGGAACACCAGGACCAGGTACGGATCGCCACCGCGCTCAGCGAGGTGGCCCGGGACCTGCTGCGAACGGCCGGCGGCGCCGACGTCTCGTTCCACGTCGACGCGGGTGCCGACGGCCGGTTTCACCTGCGCGCGGACCTGGCCCCGGTGTCCCCGCTCCCGGACGGCCGCTACCAACCGCAGTCCGGCGCGGTGTCCCGACTGGTCGACACACTGAGCGTGTCGACCGTCGAGGGGGTTACGGTCGTACGGATGTCCCGACGAGTCCCGGCCAACGCGCCGACGCCGACCCCGGAGCGGCTCGCCGAGTTCCGTACCGAACTCGGCCGCACCGCGCCGGCCAGTGCGCTGGACGAGCTGACCGTGCAGAACGGGCAGCTCATCGCCGCACTCGACGAGGTGCGCAGCCAACGCGACGAGCTGGCCGTGCTGAACGAGGAGCTGGCCGAGACCAACCGCGGCGTGCTGGCGCTCTACAACCAGCTCACCGAGGAACTGGAGGAGACCAACCGCGGCGTCGTCGCCCTCTACGCCGAGCTGGACGAGAAGTCGGCCCAGCTCCGTGCGGCGAGTGAGTCGAAGAGCCGGTTCCTGGCCAACGTGAGCCACGAGCTGCGCGCCCCGGTCACCGCGATCATCGGCCTCGGGCGGTTGCTCACCGACTCCGCCTCCGACCCGCTCACCGACGAACAGGGCCGCCAGATCGATCTGATCCGCTCGTCGGCGGCGGACCTGCTCAACCTGGTCAACGAACTGCTGGACCTGGCCAAGGCGGAGTCCGGCCGGATCGAGCCGGACCTGGCCGACGTCGACCTGCGGCCGGTCTTCGGTCAACTGCGCGGCACCCTGCGCGCGCTGGCCACCCGACCGAACGTGGAACTGGTCGTGGAGGAGCCGGCCGCGCCTGCCCTGCTGCGCACCGACGAGGTGCTGCTCGGCCAGGTGCTGCGCAACCTGCTGCACAACGGGTTGAAGTTCACCGAGCGCGGTGAGGTGCGACTGCGGGCCAGCCAACACGGCGACCGTTGGCAGTTCGAGGTCAGCGACACCGGGCCGGGCATCGCTCCCGAGCTGCACGACCGGATCTTCGAGGAGTTCTATCAGGTGCCCGGCGCCACCCGGGTCGGCGGCACCGGCCTCGGTCTGCCGTACGCCCGGCGGTTGGTGACCCTGCTCGGCGGGACGCTGGAGTTGACCAGCGCGCCGGGCGAAGGCAGCACATTCACCCTCTCCCTGCCCACAGGCGGGGCGTGACGGCGTGGACGGCATGCCGACAACCATCCTGGTGGTCGACGACAGTCGTACCAAGCGTTACCTGCTGGTCAGCTGGCTGACCCGGGCCGGGTTCACCGTGCTGGAGGCCGAGAACGGCGCCGAGGCGTTGGCTCGGGTCGAGGTGGACCGGATCGACCTGGTGGTCCTCGACGTCCGGCTGCCCGACCTGAGCGGTTACGAGGTCTGCGAGCAGATCAAGGCACGGCACCCGGCGATGCCGGTCATCCACGTGTCGGCGCACGCCGTGGACGTGGCCGACCGCGCCCAGGGGCTGACCCGGGGCGCGGACGCGTACCTGACCGAGCCGATCGAGCCCGAGGAGCTGATCGCCACCACCCGGGCCGTGCTGCGCTACTACCAGGCCCGGCAACGCGCCGAACTGCTCGCCGAGCGGCTGCTCGGATTGGCCGACACGACCGTGGCCGTGCACGCCGCGCCGACCTTCGCGCGCCTGCTGGAGGCCGCCGCCGAGGGTGCCGCCCAGATCTTCAAGAGCCCGGCGGCGGTGATCGCCGAAACCTTCGACGGTGACTGCCTCGCCGGCGTCTGCGCCGGTCCCGGCGCGGTGGCCGCCGTGGTGCCGTGGGTCGTCGACGACACCGGCGTGCCCACCGGTGCCACGGTCCGGGTGGAGGCCCCGGCGAACTGGGCGCTCGTCGACTGGCCGACGGACGACACGGTGACCGTCGCCGCCGCCCGACTGCGCGAGGACCGGGCCCCGCTGTACGTGGTGGTCCCGACCGCCACCCAGACCGCGCGGACCCCGGTGCTCAAGCAGCTGGCGCAGGCGGTGGCGGCGGCCGTCGAGGCGCAACGCTCGTTCGACGAGGAGCACCGCATCGCGGTCACCCTCCAACGCAGCCTGCTCCCGCGTGGGCTGCCCACCGTGGCCGGCCTGGACCTCGCGGTGCGCTACGAGCCGGCCAGCGCGCAGACCGAGGTGGGCGGCGACTTCTACGAACTGGTGATGCTCGACGGGCACCTGCTGCTGGCGATCGGGGACGTCGCCGGCCACTCGCTGCACGCGGCGACCGTGATGGCCGAGCTGCGGCACGCGGTGCGGGCGTACGCGGTCGAGGGGCACCAGCCCGGCGAGATCCTGCACCGCGTCAACGAGCTGATGCGGACGCTGCTGCCGAACGAGTTGGCGACGCTCTGCGTACTGCTGCTGCACCCGCCGACCGGACACGTCCGGCTGGCCAGTGCCGGGCACCTTCCACCGCTGCTGATCATGGACGGCAAGGTCGAGTTCGTGCAGCACTCCGCGCCGCTGCTCGGCGTCCGCGCCCCGCGCCCGGCCGACCTGGAGTTCGTGGTGCCGGCCGGGGCCACGCTGGTCTTCTACACCGACGGGCTGATCGAGCGACGGGACGCCACCATCGACGACGGGTTGGCCGCGCTGGCCACGGTCGCCGCGACGGTCGACGGTGACCTGGACCAGTTCTGCGCCCGACTGCTGGTGGAGCTGGCCCCACCGGAGATCCAGGACGACGTCGCCGTGGTCGTCCTGCGTCGCCGCTGATCCGCCAGCTCCTACTTCCTCAGCTCCTCCGATTTCCTCAGCGCCTTCGGCTTCCTCAGCGCCCTCGGCTCTCTCAGCGCACCGAGCGGGCGTACGCGGCGGGGGACACCCCGGCCACGGCGGTGAAGTCACGGACCAGGTGGGCCTGGTCGCTGTAGCCGAGGTCGGCGGCGAGGTCAGCCCAGCTCAGCGGGCCACCGGCGGCCTGCTCGACCGCCTCCTGGAGCCGGTAGCGGCGGATCACCCACTTCGGCCCGACCCCCACGTACTCCAGGAAGAGCCGCTGCAACCGGCGGACCGGAACGTCGTGCCGCGCGGCGAAGTCGTCGACGCGCAGCACCGTCCGGTCGGTGCGGATCGCCTCGGCCAGCCGGACGGCCTCCTCGGCCAGCGGGTCCGGCTCCGGCTGCCAGGCGGTGAGGAGAGCGTCGAGCGCCCGACAGCGCTCGTCGTCGCTCGCCGCCGACGTGGGTGGTCCCGAGGGCCCGCCCCCGCACACCGGGCCGTCCGGTTGGAACAGCCGGCCGGTGGGCAGCGGCACCCGACGGCCGGTCAGCTCACTGACCGGGCGGCGCCAGAACGGATGGAAGCCGCCGGGTCGGAACTGCACCCCGGACACCCGGCCGGTGCCGCTGAGCGTGATCCGGAACAGGTCGCGGCCCACCCCGGCCACCTCGCCGAACTCGGGCCCGTCGCGGTCGCCGTGGCCGTCGTGGTCGTGGTCGCGGTTCCGGTCGCGGTCGCCGTCGCGTCGGAACACCACGTTCACCGCCGGGTGCGGCACGACCCGCTGCTCGAACGGCGTACTCAGCGCCCAGTCGATCAACCAGTAGTGCTCGACCCACGGGCGCAGCGACTCCGCCGGCAGGTGTCGACGGAAGCGCACCTCGCGCAGCAGACGCCCGGGATCGAGGATTCCCCGGCTGTCGCCACGCGGTCGCTGTCGCATTTGTTCAAGACCACCCTCATACGCTGGCCCTATGTCCACTCAGACTAGCGATCTGCTGGCGGCCGCGGCGCCGCGAACCGTCGAGGTGGTGCGGGGTATCTCCGACGACCAGCTGGAGCTGCCCACACCGTGCAGCGACTACCTGGTCCGTGATCTGCTCAATCATCTCTTCCAGGTGGTGGTCAACTTCCAGGATCTGGCCGAGAAGCGGCAGGTGGAGTGGGCCGAAAAGCCCGACCACCTGGGCGACGGCTGGCGGGACCGCTTCGAGGCGGAGACCGGCCGGTTGGTCGCTGCCTGGTCCGATCCGTCCACCCTGGAAGGCGTGTCACCGGGCATGGGCATGCCGCAGTCCGTCATCGGCGGCATGGCCCTGCTGGACCTGACCGTGCACGGCTGGGACCTCGCGGTCGCCACCGGCCAGCCGTACCACCCAGCCCCGGAAGTGGTGACGGAGCTGCACGGGCTGGTGGAGCAGTTGGGCCCCACCGCCCGCAAGATGGGCGTCTTCGCCGACCCACTGCCCACCCCAACCCCACCCCCCAACCTGACCCCCAACCTGGCCCCCAACCTGGCCCACCTCCTGACCCAGACCGGCCGCATCCCCACCTGGCCCCAAACCCCCTAACCCACCCACCCCCAGCTCTCCGCCCCTCCCTCCCTCCCTCCCTCCCTCCCGTCCTCCCTCCCACCGCGCCGGCCCCACCCATTCCCCGGTTGATCATGAAGTTATTGCCACCTACCTCGGCGTGTCTGGGCAATAACTTCATGATCAACGCGGTGGGGGTGGGGGTGGGGGTGGGTTGTTGACTTGGGTATTCGCTGGGTGAATAGTGGGCGAGGTGTCTACGCCGCACGTTCTGCTCGGGTTGCTCGCTGGGGGCAGCCGGCACGGGTATGAGCTGAAGCGTGCGCACGACGAGCGGCTGCCGCGGGCTCGGCCGCTGGCCTTCGGGCAGGTCTACGCCACTCTCGGCCGCCTCGAACGCGACGGGCTGGTGGCGACCGCCGGGCAGGATCGGGTGGCCGGGCCGGATCGCACGGCGTACGCGTTGACCGACCAGGGGCGGGACACGCTGGACCAGTGGCTGTCCACGGTGGAGCCGCCCATGCCGTACGTGGCCAGCACGCTCTTCGCCAAGGTCGTGGTGGCGCTGCTGGTCGCCGACGTCGATCGGGCCCGGTCGTACCTCATCGCCCAGCGGGCCGCGCACACCGCACGGCTGCGTGAGCTGACCGCGGTCAAGACCGACCCGTCCGCCACCCTCAGCGATGTGGTCGCGGCCGACTTCGCGATCGCCCACCTCGACGCGGATCTGCGGTGGCTGCACGCCACCCTGGGCCGGGTCGCCGACTGGCACCGGGAGGTGCATCCGTGACGCAACTCCAGGCTCGCGGCGTGGTTCGGGCGTACGGCCCGACGCCGGCGCTGCGCGGTGTGACGCTCGACCTGGCCGAGGGCGAGATCGTCGCCGTCACCGGGCCGAGTGGTTGCGGCAAGTCGACCCTGCTGCACTGCCTGGCCGGGATCCTCCGGCCGGACGCCGGCGAGGTCACCTGGCGCGGGCACCGCATCGACACCTGGTCGGAGGCGGCCCGGTCCCGGCTGCGGCGCACCGAGTTCGGGGTGCTGTTCCAGTTCGGTCAACTGGTGGCCGAGTTGACCGCGGCCGAGAACGTCGCCCTGCCCCTGCTCCTCGCCGGCACGGGGCGGCGAGAGGCACGGACGGCGGCGTTCACCTGGCTGGAACGGTTCGGGGTGGCCGAGGTGGCCGACGTCCGGCCGGGTGAGATGTCCGGGGGTCAGCAGCAACGCTGCGCCACGGCGCGGGCGCTGGTGACCGAGCCTCGGGTGCTCTTCGCCGACGAGCCGACCGGCGCACTGGACACGCTCACCGGCGAGCAGGTCCTCACCCAGTTGGTCCGGCTAGCCCGTGAGCAGCGCACCGCCGTCGTGCTGGTCACCCACGAGCCGCGGATCGCCGCGTACGCCGATCGGGAGATCGTGCTGCGGGACGGCCTGGTGGACCACACCGGCCTGGGGCTCGACGTGCCGCTGGCCGGCGGTGCCCGGTGAGACCGACGACGCTGGTCCGCCTCGCGCTCGCCGGCACCCGCACCGACACCGCCCGGGTGGCGCTCACCGCGCTCAGCGCCCTGCTGGCGGCCCTGGCCGGGCTCGCGGCGCTCACCGTGTTGGCCATCCCCACGCCGGCGGCGACGGATGAGAACCCGAACAGGTGGTCGGAGCAGTACCACAACGCCCTGTTGGTGGAGCCCGGGTTGCGCGGCGGCACAGCGTTCGCGTTGCTGATGCTGATGATCCCGGTGCTGGCGCTGGCCGGTCAGTGCGCCCGGCTCGGCGCGCCGGCACGGGACCGCCGGCTGGCCGCGCTCCGGTTGGCCGGTGCCACTCCCGGGCAGGTCACCCGGCTGGTGGTGCTGGAGACGGGCGTGGCCGCTCTGCTCGGCACGCTCGTCGGGCTGGGTGCATACCTGGTTGGCCGCGATCTGCTGCACCGGCCGGACGCGCGAGGTCAACTGGCCCTGCCCACCGACGTGCTGCCGTCGACCGGCGCGCTGGTGGGTGTGGTGCTTGGTCTGCCGGTCGTCGCGGCGCTGGCCACGGCGCTGATGGTGCGTACGGTCACCACGAGCCCGCTGGGGGTGAGCCGAAAGGCGGCCCGCGAGCGCGGTCCAGGCCCGTGGGCCGGGCTCCTGATCGGGTTCGGCGTGGCCTCGTTCGCGGTGATCCGCCCGGTGGTCCACCGGTTCGACGACAGCGAAGAGCTGGCCTGGCTGGTGCCGCTGTTGTTCGCGGTGGGGGCGCTCGCGGCGATGATCGGGGTGGTGACCGGCACCGGCTGGATCTCGTACCACTGCGGGCGGTTGCTGCGTCGGCACGCCCGCCGTGCCCCGGCCCTGCTCGCCGCGGGCCGGCTGATGGCCGACCCTTGGGCGGGCAGCCGCACCTTCGCGGCGCTGCTCGCCGCCCTCATCTTCGGCGGCGCTGCAGCCGCCCAGCGCGCCTACTTCGCCACGAAGGACCAGCTCGAGCGGGAGCAGAGCCGACTCGCCGGGGTGGACGGTGGGGCCAACCCCTTCTATCTGTCAACGATGGATCTTGTCGACGGCGCGGTCGCCGTGGCCATCCTGATCGCGACGGGCGGGCTGATCGTCGCGCTGGTCGAGGGTATCGTCGCCCGTCGACGCGCATACGCCGCGTTGGTCGCCACCGGGGTGCCCCGCGCCGCGCTGAGCCGTTCGGTGGCCTGGCAGGCGTTGGCGCCGGCCGTGCCGGCGATCCTGCTCGCGCTCACCGTGGGCACGCTGCTCGGTCGAGGGCTCGTCGCGGAGGTGTCGACGGGCGTCTCCTCGACGGCGATCTGCGAGGCCACGGCCGCGCTCTGTGACGACCCGGCCACCCGCGAGCAGTACACCCGGATCGTGCACACCCCCGAGATGCGGCGAGCCGTTCCCGTACCGCTGGAGCACCTGGCCTGGCTCGGTGCCGGCGCGTTGGCGGCGGTGCTGGTGACGGTCGGTGTCGGTCTGCTCTTCCTGCGTGCCAGCACCGCCCTGGACGAGCTGCGCACGGCCTGAGTCGATGTAACGCCGCTGGTGGCGGTGCCGCTGTGTGCAACGGAGACCCGGCCCATCGGGTCTCCGACGCCGGTTGTCGGCGTGGTGACGGTGGGAGTTTGCCAGATGCACAGTCAACCGGGCCCTGTCCCGCCGGTGTTCGTCGACGGCAGCGGGCGTCGCCGCCGGCTGACCGTCATCATGGGCACTGCCATGGGCCTTGGGCTGCTCACCAGCCTCGCCCTGATCGCCGCAGGGCTCTTCCTGGACACTTCGGTGCCGCTGCCCGGCTGGTCGGACGACTCCCGGGGGACGCGCCCCGTGGAGGCCGGCGTGGACGGGATCAACGCGCCCCGGGTGGCCGAGTCGCCGTCGCCGTCGTCGGCGACCCGCACGTCGGCGCCGCTGCCGCGCACCACCCCGACCAGCGACCGATCCCCGACCACGGCCGGTACGACCGCCGGGACGCCATCCGCCACCGCCCAACCGGGTCGTGGCGACGAGCGCCGCAACACCGCCAAGCCGAGCAGGTCGCCCGGTAAGCCGCAGTGATGATGGCGAGACATGTGGCCCGGCGAGACCCCCGGGCGCACTGGCTGCTGCTGCTGCTCGGGCTGCTCCTGCTGCTTGCGGCGCTCACCGTCAACGGCCTGGTGAGCGGTCTCGCGGGCGGCTCGGGAAATGCCCCCGCACGGCCCGCGCCGGACGTGCCGGCCGCCGTCGGCTCGGGTGGCCCGGTGCTACGGCTGGATCGTGCCGAACCGGTCAGCCGGGCGTTGCCGGACCACACCATCGCGCTGACCTTCGACGACGGGCCGGACCCGCGCTGGACGCCACAGGTCCTCGACGTGCTGCGTCGGCACGGCGCGCACGCCACCTTCTTCGTGGTGGGCGCCCGGGTCAACGAGCACCCCGAACTGGTCCGGCGGATCCTCGCCGAGGGGCACGAGATCGGGTCGCACACGTTCACCCACGCCGACCTCGCCGAGGTGTCGCCGTGGCGGCGTGACCTCGAACTGTCGCTGACCCGCAAGGCGGTCGCGTCGGCCACCGGCCGGGAAGTGACCCTGCTCCGGCCGCCGTTCTCCTCGGTGCCGACGGCGCTGACCGGGCCGGAGTACGACGCGTTGCGCGCCGCCGCCGCTGCCGGGCACGTCGCGGTGCTCAGCGACCTGGACACCAAGGACTGGCAGCGCCCCGGCACCGACCAGATCGTGCGGGCTGCCACCCCGAAGCGGGGACAGGGAGCGGTGGTGCTGATGCACGACGGCGGCGGAGACCGGGCGCAGACCCTCGCCGCGCTGGACCGCCTGCTGCCCGCGCTGGGCGATCAGGGCTACCGGTTCACCACCGTCTCCGCCGGCATCGACGCCCCGCCGTCGATGGTTCCGGCGGGCACTGGTACCCGGCTGAGCGGCACCGCGCTGCGCTGGACCCAGACCGGCGCCCGCTGGTCCGCCGAGGTGATGAACTTCCTGCTCGCCACCGCACTCGTGCTCGGGGTGGCGCGTCTGGCCGTGCAGGTGTTCTGCGCCCAGCGGCACGTCCGCCGGGTCCGCCGGCCCCGCCGGGACCGTCCCGAGGTGCGGGTACCGGTGTCGGTGATCGTGCCCGCGTACAACGAGGCGGCGAACATCGCCGCCACGGTTCGGTCCCTGATGGCCAGCGCGTACCCGGCCTTGGAGGTGATCGTGGTGGACGACGGGTCGGACGACGGCACCGCTGACATCGTCGAGCGGATGCGACTGCGCGGGGTGCGCGTGATCCGGCAGGCCAACGCCGGCAAGCCAGCGGCCCTGAACACGGGTATCCGGGCGGCCCGGGCGAACCTGCTGGTGCTTGTCGACGGCGACACCGTGTTCCAGCCGGACACCGTGCACCGCCTGGTGCAGGGCTTCGCCGACCCGTCGGTGGGCGCGATCAGCGGCAACACCAAGGTCGCCAACCGGCGTCGGCTGCTCGGTCGGTGGCAGCACCTGGAGTACGTGATCGGCTTCAACCTCGACCGGCGGATGTACGACGTGCTGGAGTGCATGCCGACCATCCCCGGCGCGATCGGCGCGTTCCGCCGTGAGGTGCTGCTGCGGGTGGGCGGGGTGCCGTCGGACACGCTGGCCGAGGACACGGACCTCACCATGAAGGTGCTCCGGGCCGGCTGGCGGGTCGTCTACGAGGAGTCGGCCATCGCCTGGACCGAAGCCCCGTCGTCGTTGCGCCAGCTCTGGCGGCAGCGCTACCGCTGGTGCTACGGCACGATGCAGGCGATGTGGAAGCACCGGCACGCGCTGCGCGAGTCGGGTGCCGGAGGCAAACTGGGCCGTCGCGGCCTGCCGTACCTCACGGTGTTCCAGATCGTGTTGCCGCTCACCGCGCCGGCGGTCGACGTGTTCGCCGTGTACGGGCTGCTCTTCCTGCCCTGGTCGACCCTCGCCCTGGCCTGGGCGGGACTGCTGCTGCTCCAGGCGGTCACCGCCGCGTACGCGCTGCGACTGGACCGGGAGCGGTACGGCCCACTGTGGGCGCTGCCGTTCCAGCAGCTGGTGTACCGGCAGCTCATGTATCTGGTGGTGGTGCAGTCGGTGGTCACCGCGTTGATCGGCAACCGGCTGCGCTGGCAGCGGATGGTGCGGACCGGCGAGGCGGCGGCGTTGGTCGGGGCCGGCCGCGGCTGACGCCACTTCGACGCGGTGTCAGCCGTCGGCCGGTCAGGTCGGGGTGTGGAAGAGGCCGGCCGACCAGGAGATCAACAGGCCGACGGCGGCGGAGCAGCAGCAGACGAGCAGAGCGGCGGCGACCACTGCGAGGATCATCCAGGCGGACGCCCGCCGGGGCGTCGGCCCCGGCTCGTCCCCGTCGGTCATCGCCGCCGCCCGCCGTCAGGCCCGGCCCAGGCGGTCCAGGACCCAGGCGTTGATGAACGCCTCCTCGCGCCAGGAGTCGTAGCGGCCGCTCGGGCCACCGTGCCCGGCGCCCATCTCGGTCTTCAGCAGGTAGTCGCCGCCCGGTGCGACCGCCCGCAGCCGGGCGATCCACTTCGCCGGCTCGGCGTAGAGCACCCGGGTGTCGTTGAGGCTGGTCACCGCGAGGATCGCGGGATAGTCCACGGCGGCGACGTTCTCGTACGGCGTGTAGGACTTCATGTACGCGTACACCTCGGGGTCGTCGAGGGGGTTGCCCCACTCCTCCCACTCGGTGACGGTCAGCGGCAACGACGGGTCGAGGATCGACGTGAGCGCGTCCACGAACGGCACCTGCGCCACGATTCCGGTGAACGCGTCCGGCGCGAGGTTGGCCACCGCGCCCATCAACAGGCCACCGGCCGAGGCGCCCCGCGCGACCAGCCGGTCGCTGGCCGTCCAGCCGGCCTTGACGAGGTGCCGGGCGCACGCCACGAAGTCGGTGAAGGTGTTCTTCTTGGCCAGCAGCTTGCCCTGGTCGTACCACCGTCGGCCCAGCTCACCGCCGCCCCGGATGTGCGCCACCGCGAAGACCACGCCCCGGTCCAACAGGGACAGCCGGGCCACCGAGAACCACGGGTCCATGCTGGCCTCGTACGAGCCGTAGCCGTACAGCTCGCAGGGCGCCGAGCCGTCCCGGGGGGTGCCGACGCGGCAGACCAGCGAGATCGGCACCCGGGTGCCGTCATCGGCGAGCGCCCAGTCGCGGTGCTGCTCGTACTCGGCCGGGTCGTACGGTCGCCCGTCCGGCCCGGGCAGCACCGGCTTCTGCTTGAGCAGCACCATCTGCCGGGTGACCAGGTCGTAGTCGTACACGGAGTCGGGGGTGATCAGTGAGGAGTAGCGCAGCCGGACCTGGCCGGTGCGGTACTCGGGGTTGGCGTCCAACCCGACGCTGTACAGCGGCTCGGGGAAGTCGATGTCGTACCCGTCGTCACTGCCCACGGGCAGCACCCGCAGCCCGGTGAGCCCGTCGGTGCGCAGCGACACCACCAGATGGTTGGCGAAGGCGTCGACGGCCTCCAGCCGGGTGCCGGGGGTGTGCTCGATCAGCGGCACCCAGTCGCCCGGTACGTCCGCCGAGGTGAAGGCCAGCGCGAAGTCCTCCGCGCCGTCGTTGTGCAGGATCAGGAAACGGTGGCCGTGGTGCTCCACCGTGTATTCGACGCCCTGTCGCCGGGGGGCGATCACGGCCGGCGCGCCGGTCGGGTTGCCGGCGGGGATCACCAGCACCTCGCTGGTGACCTTGCTGTGGATGTCGATGAGGATGAACTTCTCCGACCGGGTGAGCTCCACCCCCACCCAGAACCGCTCGTCGTCCTCCTGGTGGACCACCACGTCGTCGGCGGCGGCGGAGCCGATGGTGTGCCGCCAGACCCGGTTCGGCCGCCAGGCGTCGTCCACGGTCACGTAGAACAGCACCGAGGCGTCGGTCGACCAGGCGGTGCCGTAGAACGTGTCCGGCACCTCGTCCGGTAGCAGTTCGCCGGTGGTCAGGTCCTTCACGCGCAGGGTGAACCGCTCGTCGCCGGAGAAGTCGGTGGAGTAGGCCAGCCAGCGACCGTCCGGACTGACGTCGAACGCGCCGAGCGAGAAGAAGTCGTGTCCCTCGGCCAGCAGGTTGCCGTCGAGCAGCACCTCCTCGCCGTCGAGCGGGGCACCGTCCGCGCTTACCGGCGGGTCGGTCTCACCGTCGCGGACCGCCCGGCGGCACTGCACTCCGTACTGTTGCCCCTCAACCGTCCGGGTGTAGTACCAGTGCCCACCCTTGCGGGTCGGCACGGACAGGTCGGTCTCCTGGGTACGTCGGCGAGTCTCCTCGAACAGGTCGGCGCGCAGGTCGGCCAGGTGTGCCGTACGCGCGTCGGTGTACTCGTTCTCGGCGGTCAGGTAGGCGATCGTCTCCGGGTCGTCCTTGGCGGCGAGCCAGGCGTACTCGTCGACGACGGTGTCGCCGTGGTGGGTGCGCTCGCTGGGCACCCGCTTCGCCGCGGGCGGGGCAGTCTCGGTGGTCACGGCGGCCACGTTACCGGCCGGCAGCCGCAGCGCGCCGGACCAGCGGCATCCCGATCTCCGCCACCACGGCTTTCGAACACATGTACGATGGCCGGCATGGCGGCAGCAGCGAGTTCCCTCGGCCGGTCCGGAGCCCTTGAGATCACCCGGCGGTTGGCGGCGATCTGCGGTCCACCCTTCTCCCGGATGGCCGGGCCCGCCGACGAGGTGGCGGGGCGACCGGCCCGCTGGGTGGCCGTTCCGGGCAGTCCGCACGCCGCCGCCGAGGTGCTGCGGCTGGCCGCCAAGCACGACCTGGCGGTGGTGCCCCGGGGCGCGGGCACGAAGATCGACTGGGGTGCGACTCCGGTCCAGGTCGACATCCTGCTCGACACCGGCCGGCTGGCCGGCATCGGTCACGAGCCGGCCGACTCACTCGTGACCGACGTGGGCGCCGGCACTCCACTGCGGGCGGTGCAGGCCACCCTGGAGCGCACCGGGCAGCGGCTCGTGATGGACGCCCCGTCACCCGGCGCGACCCTGGGTGGCGTCCTCGCCGCCGGCGAGGCCGGTCCGCTGCGGCACCGCCACGGCAGCCCCTGCGACCAGTTGCTCGGTGTGCGCTACCTCGCCGCCGACGGCGAGCTGGTCAGTGCCGGCGGCGGCGCGCCCGGGCTCGACCTGGCCCGCCTGCTCTGCGGCTCCCAGGGCGCGCTCGGTGTGCTGGTCTCGGCGAGCCTGCGGGTGCAGCCGGTGCCGGCGAGCAGGCTCTGGGTGTCCCGCCCGGTGTGGACGCCGCTGGAGGTGCACGATCTGGTCCGGATGATCCTCGCCGCTCGGCTGGAGCCGTCGGCCATCGAGCTGGACCTGCCCGGCGGCACCCCCCGCCCCCGTACGCCCTACCCGCCCGGTCACCCGTCGGCCACCGCCCGGGAGCGCCATCCGTCGATGTCCGGCCGAGCGGGTGCCCCGTCCCGGGCCGGCAGCCTGGTGGTGCTGTTGGAGGGCGGCCCCGCCGACGTCACCGAGCGGGCCGAGCGGCTGGTCGGCCTGCTGCACGGGGAGGCGACGATCGCCCACTCCGCGCCGACGTGGTGGCGCCGCTACCCGTTCGCGCCCGGTGACACGGCGCTGCGCCTGGAAGTGCCGATCGGTGACCTGCACGCCGCCGTCTACGCGCTCCGCG
>NZ_JAKKFF010000560.1 GCF_022229015.1 Micromonospora foliorum | reverse complement strand
GTGATCCTGGACGACGACCTGGAGGAAGAACCACAGGAAATTCCGAAGATGTTGGAGACTGGGCTTGAGGGGAACGCGACAGTCGGCTACGGCAATCGCACCTTCGGCAGCCACAGCGCCTACAGCTTCTGGTACGTGATGGGCAACAAGGGCGTCACGATGGCGGCCAACGTGCTGTTCAACTCGTACATCGGTGACCTGGAGACCTGCTTCAAGCTGATGCCGGTGGCGCTCTACCGGTCGCTCGAGGTGCGTTCGCGCGGCTTCGGCATGGAGGCCGAGGTGACCGGCAAGCTGCTGCGTCGCCGGATCCGGCCGTACGAGGTGCCGATCAGCTACCGGGCGCGCGGCCGGGAAGAGGGCAAGAAGATCACCTGGAAGGACGGCGTCGAGGCGATCTGGATCCTCGGGCGCGAGCGCGCTCGCCGCCGCCCCGCCGTCTCAGCCGCCAACTGACCCCAGGAACGCGCTTATCGACCGCCGCAGGCCGTCGGCGTCCAGACCGTGCCACCGGGCGTGGTCGGCCGGATCGCCGTACCGTCGCAGGTCGGTCTGACCCACCCCGAGGGCGAGCAGCCGGTGCGGTAGGTCCGCCAGGGCCCGGCTGACGACCGCGCTCGACGTGCCCGCCAGGTACGGCTCGACAAGCACCACGTCGGTGTTGGCGAGCGCCCGCAGCCCACGCGTGTCGAACGGCCGGGGTGTGTGGGTGTACGCCACCGTCACGTCCATCCCCTCGGTCGCCGCCAGGGTGGGGTCGAGCATCGGTCCGACCGCCACCACGACCGGCGCGTCCGTCCCACCCCGCCGCAGTACCCGGAGCCGGCTGGCATCCGGGTACGCCACCGCGTTGCCCTGCTCGGAGAGCCGCAGGTAGATCGGATCGTCGGTGGTCGCGGCGGTGCGGAGCAGAGCTGCCACCTCGTCCGCGTGGCCGGGCACCCGGACCGTCCAGCCGTCGCCGAGGGAGTCGAAGAGCGCCACGTCCCCGGGCGACTGGTGGGTGCGGCCCTCCGCCGACCCGTCGTACGACGCGCCGATGCTGACCAGGACCGCGCCCACGCCCTGGTGGTCCAGATCCAACTTGATCTGCTCGTACGCCCGGTCCACCAGGAACGTCGCGTACGAGTGCGCGATCGGACGTAGCCCGGTCAGGGCGAGCCCGCCGGCCACGCCGATCATCATCTGCTCCCGGATCCCCACGTTGAGCACCCGGTCGGGGTATCGGTGCCCGACCTGGGCGAACTGGCTCACCGAGATGTCGGCAAGCACCAGTGCGGTACGCGGGTCCTCGTCGAGGAGCGCGGTGGCGGTGTCGATGAAGGCGGTACGCATGTCGGTCATCCCTTGCTCTCGGTGCGGGCGACCACCAGGTGCGGGTGTCGTGGCCGGTGCCCGGTCAGCGCCGCGTACAGGGCCTCGTGGTCCCGGCCGTCCACGGTGTCGGCGGTCCAGCCGTTGACGGTGAACCGGCTGGCGATGCCGCCGGCCCACCCGTAGCTGGCCGACGCGTTGTCGATGACGACCGCGGTGAGGCTGTCCAGGCCGGTTGCTCCCGCGTACGCGATTGCCTCGTGGTTGGATCCCTCGTCCAGTTCGGCGTCGCCGAGCAGCACGTACACCCGGGGTTTGTGCAGCCCCTGGGCGCGTAGGCCGAGCGCGGTGCCGACGGCCAGCCCGAGCCCGTGCCCGAGGGAACCGGAGCCGATCTCGACCCCGGGCACCAGGAGTCGGTCCGGGTGGTGGCCGAGCCGGCTCTCCGGGCCGGCCAGGTCGTCGAGCCAGGCGTCCGGGATGAAACCGTGCGCGGCGAGCACCGCGTAGTAGGCCGCAGGTCCGTGGCCCTTGGAGAGCAGGAACCGGTCCCGCTCCGGGTCGTCCGCGGTATCGGGAGTGACCCGCAGCACCCGGTCGTAGAGCACCTGGAGCACATCGATCGTGGAGTGCGCGCTCGGCGCGTGCTTCTCGTCGCCGGTCAGTCGTCGGATCAGCCCGGGCAGTCGGGCGGTGCTGTCGGTGGTCAGTGTGGTGGTCATGCCACTACTGTGTTAGTTGAAGTGCACTTCAACTCAAGGACCTGGTGATGCCGGATCTATTGACGATCGGTGAGCTGTCCGCCCGCTCCGGGGTGGCACCGTCGGCGCTGCGCTACTACGAGCGACTCGGGCTGATCCGCGCCGACCGTACCGGCGGCAACCAGCGCCGGTACGCCCGCGCCGAGCTGCGGCGGGTCGCCTTCATCCGGATCTCCCAGCAGGTCGGCGTCTCGCTCGACGAGATCCGGGCGGCACTCGACTCGCTCCCCGAGGCCCGCACCCCCAGCCCGCAGGACTGGGCGCGGCTCTCGGCGAGCTGGCGGAGCCGGCTGGACGAGCGGATCCGGCTGCTCACCAAGCTCCGCGACGACCTGGACGGCTGCATTGGCTGCGGCTGCCTGTCGTTGCAGCGCTGCACGCTCAACAACCCGGAGGACACGCTTGCCGGCGAGGGCCCGGGCGCCCGGCTGGTGCTGCCCCGACCGACCGACGACCCGACGCTGGCAGGCTCGCTCAACTGAGGCGGGCGCACCGCTTAGCTGACGGCGGACCGTCCACCCGGCGGGCGGGTGAGCAGCACCTTGCCGAAGTGATCGCTCGACTGGACGAGCCGGTGCGCCTGCGCCGCCTCGGTCATCGGCAGCCGCCGGTCCACGATCGGCTGGATCCGGCCCGCCTCGACCAACGGCCACACCTCGTCCCGTACGCCCTGCACGATCTCCGCCTTCTCGGCGAGCGGACGGGACCGTAGCGACGTCGCGCTGACGCTCGCCCGCTTGGCCAACAACGCGCCGAGATCCAACTCGGCCTTGCGCCCACCCTGCATTCCGATCACCACGAGCCGACCGCCGGTGGCCAGCGCGGAGACGTTCCGCCCCAGGTAGGACGCACCCATGATGTCGAGGATGACGTCCACGCCGCGCCCGTCGGTGACCCGCCGGGCCTCCTCGACGAAGTCCTGCTCCCGGTAGTCGATCAGGTGTGCCGCGCCCAGCTCACGCAGCCGGGCGTGCTTGGGCTCCCGCGCGGTGGTCAGCACGGTCACGCCGAGGGCCGCCCCGAGTTGGATGGCGAAGGTGCCGATCCCGCTGCCACCGCCGTGCACCAGCAGGGTCTCGCCCGCGCCGAGCCGTGCCACCTGGATCAGGTTCGACCAGACCGTGCAGGCCGCCTCGGGCAGCGCCGCCGCGTCGACCGGGTCGCAGGCCGGCACCGGCAGCAACTGCCCAGCGGGGACCGCCACCCGCTCCGCGTACCCGCCGCCGGCCAGCAGCGCGCAGACCTGTTGCCCGACCGCCCAACCGGCGACCTCCGCGCCAACCTCCGTGATCACCCCAGAGCATTCCAACCCGGGGTACGCGGGCGCGCCCGGCGGCGGCGGGTAGTGCCCCTGCCGTTGCAGCAGGTCAGCACGGTTGACCCCGCTGGCCCGCACATCCACGATCACCTCGTCCGGGCCCGGCTCCGGGTCGGGCACCTCGGCCCAGACCAGCGCGTCGGGTCCACCGGGTTCCGGAATCGTGATGGCTCGCATGGACCCAGTCTTCCCGATCTCACCGGGTGCCGCAGGCGCACCCTCCGGCCCACTGTGGACCCCGCAGACCGCCTGGCCGGCGCACCGGGGAGGGACGCCGGACCGCCCGGAGCGAGTCGTGGCAGACTATGCGTGGCCGTACACCCACGGGTGGCGGCCCAGGAGGGTTCGCCTAGTGGCCGATGGCGCTGGTCTTGAAAACCGGTAAGGCAGCGATGTCTTCGTGGGTTCGAATCCCACACCCTCCGCTCCTCTGGACAGCAAAAACGCCCCCCGACCAGCGCGAACGCTGGCCGGGGGGCGCTTCTGTGAATGGCGAGTCAGTCTCACTTCGTCCCGACCGGTGCCGCCGTGTCTCACTGGTCGTGCGATTCGTTGTCCGACATCGAGGGAGCGTGGGCAGCGGGGGTAAGAGTGATTGGCTATGCCAATCGAACGTCGAAGATCAGTGCCTTTTTCAACGCCGGAGCTGATGCCGTAATAACGAGTATGGCCGAGATCGCAAGCGCTCTCATCAGCGAGGCCCGCTCCCCATCGGTTGACGTCGGGCGGTTTAATGGCCCTGCCTAGTCATCGGCATCCGCGATTTTCTCCAGGATTCGTTGCACAGCAACTGTGTGGGGATGTTCCACTCCAAGAACACGCAGGTAGCCACTTAGAACCTTTTCGAATTCAAGCCTAGCCACGTCGTAGTTCCGTCGCTTGAGGAGAAAGTATGCGAGGCAAGAACGCATCCGCAGCGTCCTCGGATGATCTTCACCAACCACTTCCGCTGCAAATCTAAGGACCTCCTGGTGCGCCGCTTGCGCCTCATCATGCTCTTTTGTGTGCTCAAGGACGTGAGCCAATCCATGCAGTGCTTCTACCGTATTTGGGTGGCGTTCCCCAAGAACGCGGCGCCGCCCGTCAAGAACAACACGATACTCAGCTGCGGCAGCTTCGTACTCTCCCCTTTGTTGCAGAAGGCCCGACAGGCAATATCGGGTCTGGAGCGTTCCGGGATGATCGTCGCCCAGGACCCGTCGCTCCGCCTCCAAAACAGACCGATGCTCGGTTTCCGCTTCTTCGAGTTCCCCACTGGACGTAAGCACATCAGCCAAGTGATGCCGAGCCGACAGCGTAAGCCGATGATTTTCGCCTAGGACTGAACGTCTGGAGGCAATGACCTTGCCGTACTCCTCTTTCGCGGCTTCATACCTACCCCGACTTTTGAGGAACCCGGCATAGCTCGTGCGAACGCCGATGGTCTCTAGATCCTCGTTTCCGAATCGCCTCTCACGAATAAGAGTCAACTCTTTCAACTCATTCTCTACGGCATCATACTCGCCTAGATCCTCAAGGATTAGAGTATAACACTCACGAGTCTTGAGCGTTTTCCTGTGATGCGGTCCCATTGTACGCGCTTGGGCTTCGATCACCACAAGATGTTCCCTTGCGGCCTCGGCTGGCTTTCCACGGCTTCGAAGGGTGTGACCAAGGTTATGTCGAATGTTCAAAGTCTGGACATGGTCTTCACCCAGCGCTCGCCGCGCGGTTTCCAGAGCAAGCCGCTGCTCAGCCTCAGCTTCTTCATACTTGCCTTGCAAGTCTAAGAGCGATCCTAGGCACTGGCGAAGATTGAGAGTATAGGGAGCGTCTTCGCCTCTTACCCTTCGCGCCGTCTTAAGAACAGAAACGTGCTCGTTCCGCGCTTCTTCGAGGTTTCCGCGTTGGGAAAGTATATGGGCCAGCCTGTGGCGGCCCTCCAGGACGTCATCGCTTTCATCGCCGAGCCGACGTTGTTGAGCCGCTATTATTGATCTCAGTTCCACCTCTGCCTGTAGATACAGACCCCGCTCTTCAAGGTAACGGGTAGCAGCAAGCGCGGCCGATCCAGCAATGGCAGTCAGCTCATCAGGCACGCCAGTGAAGTCATCGAGGATGTGAAATAAATGGAGTATATGCGGCGTGAGGTACTGCCAACGAGGCCACCCTTCTTGAAGGGTTGGGCCGACGTCGGACGTCACTTTCCCGATCCTGATTACAAGGAGAGATATGTATGTCGAGCGGTTTCCACTCGCCGCAGCTCGACGTGCTGCATGACGTACCAGTGGATGAACTCTTAAGGTGAGGACTTCGTCACTTGAGGCATCCGCGGCTGACGGCAAAACGAGATCTATCATCGCCAGATTGTTCAGCGCCTGCAAGATCCGCCAAAGTTGAGGGCCATCTAGCCCCTGAAATGTGGCTGACCGAGCAAGCAGTCCTGGCTCCAATACCGTTTGATAGGGAATCGGTGCGTCGGCGAGATTGGACAACAGTTCCAACAATGAAACCGCGTGGAGAAGCCCTCGCTTCTCCAGCAGGCTAATAGATAGCTGCCAGACTCTTTCAATCAACTGCTCCCCACCCGGCGGGGGAAAATCCCCAACGATGCTGGCGCTATACTGCGAAAAGGACTTAATGGCATCGGCTTCCGGCCAAGGTGATGAAGTGGTCTCTGCCAAATACGAGCCGGCTATCCTCAGAGCTAACGGCAGACCGCCCAGTATGGTGGCCAAGGCGGCAGCCTCGCCCCTACTGCCAGCCCGATTGCCGGTGTGATCTAAGAGAACCTGAGCCCCATCGTCCGGTGCAAGCATGTCCATGACATGTAACTCGCACCACGATCCCCACAATTCTGGCGTGGCGTCACGAGAAGTTGCCAACACTCGTCCTTGCTCGGGGACGGTCGGTCTTATCCACCCAGTGCCATCGCTCAGGGCGCCGGGTGCTTCCCCAAGTAAGTTGGGGTTGTCGGCATTGTCAACCACCAGTAACCAATTTCCGGGAAATCTTTGAAGATGATTCCAGAGCACGTCCGATGCGTTCCCTTGGCCGAGTTCCTCGGCACTAGCGCCCACCTGACGAGCGACCGCGTGCATACCTGCAGCCAACAGCGCAGAATCGCCGGCATTAATCCACCAGACGTGGAAGTTGCGTGAGGATGCAGTGGCGGCAACGTCCAGCGCTACAGCCGTCTTTCCGCTCCCGCCGAGCCCATGAATGACGTGGACCCTCTTGCTCTGGTTTACGTCACTCAGCATCGCAGCAAGTCGCGTCGTGACGTGCGACCGCCCGCGTAGTGGCCGTGCTGGATCACGCCGTCCCAAGGGAGGCGCAACCGATACGGCAGTGGGTTGAGCAGCAAGCGCAGACGGGTTGCCGAGATAGACGTGTTGCGTGCCGGAGCCAAGTGCCGCAGTGTTACTTGATCCATCTGCCAAGATGTTCTGCACTATTCGTGGGACGCCCGCCGCCTGGTCGCTACTCATTCGCTACTCCCAGGGCTAGCTAAAGTTCACGTTCTGCACGCCATGCCCCTGAACGGCCTGGCGGCTATTGCCGTAGCCGACGACATGCTGCTGAACTTGGCCCGAAATTTGGGTCCCAGCTATCGCTAATGCCGCCTGCAGGTCGTTGGCCGAATCGGGATATCTCGCCAGAAAATCTTCCAACCGTGCTCTCCACGCGATCGCCAGTATTGCACGTGCGCTTTCGAGCTCGGCACCCGAGAGACCGTCTAGGGTCGATGCCGAATTGTCTAGGCAATACTCAATCTCTGACGTGGTGGTCGCCGTGTCTCGACGCATAACCCGCAAGACCCCGGACTTAACCGCAGTCCATGCGTCGGTGGCCATCGCTTCAGCGATAGCAGCGCCTCCAATTGATGCAAGCGCCAGCAAGCTCTCGGTCAGCATCTAACTCCGGCCTCCAGATCGGTGTACTGCGGGTATACACGATGACCTAGCCAGTTTCGACACTTGGTCAGAAAGTTGTCTGCCGGCAACCGGCAGAGGGGAACGCCTGTCGACACAGCTGGTTGCGACAGGGTGCCTGCAGACGCTTGGTCGCAGACCTCGAAAGCGTGCGAGGGCAGCAGCCGTCTCAGGTGTGTGGATGGTAGACGGGACGGCCGGGGGCGAGGGCTCGCGGGCCGCCGCACCTACGCATGGCGGCCCGCCAGTAATCAGCGCAGCCGCTTGGCGACGCTGCTGGCGATCATGGTGGCAGCGGCGCCCACAAGCGGTGCCGCGTAGACAGGGTACTCAGCTCTCTCATGATCTTGCCGGTGGCCCAAGTCGCCACCGTGCCAAGAGCGAGACTGATGATCAGCGCCTTCGGATCCATACTTCCTTCAACTTGATACGGCGATGATCACCTCCTATGCACCAGTCGAGCCTCGCTGGTTCTAGCGCACGCGTACGACAGAATTAGAGAGCGACACCAAGCGGCCCGAGTAATCCCTATGACGTAATCGTGTCGCGTGGCGGGCGTCGACTCGCATAACAGCAGGTCAGCGCGGGGAGCTTCGTGGTCTTGAAAACCGGTAAGGCAGCGATGTCTTCGTGGGTTCGAATCCCACACCCTCCGCCCACCTTGATCCACTCGACTCCCCGAAAGTCGGGGTGTCAGGACTCCTGGGACACCCCCACATCACTGAACCTGAATCGATCGCCTGGTCCATGCCTCGTAGCTGAGCAGCACGGCGAGGAACGCGGTGAGCAGGCCGAGCGCGGCCAGGTCGGGCAGGTACCGGCCGACGGGCAGCAACGGCAGCGCCACGACGGGAGCGACGAGCTGCCCCGGTCGCACGCGCCGGACGCTGAGACTCAGGAACGTCGCCCGGCCCGCGAGGAACAGGGCGGTCCCGCCGAACAGCGCGATCGCCGGCATCCAGTCCGAGGTGCCGGGGGACTCCTCGTCTGCGAGCCCGGCGAGGATCTGCTCGACTCCAAGCGCCACGTAGATGGTCCCGGCGAGCAGCGGAAAGTGGGCGAGGGTGTAGGCGTTGGCGCCGACGTGGGCCCGCCGTAGCCCGGACTCCATCATCAACGCCTGGCCGGCGGCCATCGCAGTGGAGGAGTACAGCCAGTACAGGCACACAGTGACGGCCAGCGTGAGGACCGCAGCCGCCAGGATCGGTCCGCGGATCCGCTGTGCCCCGACGCCAGCGCCGACCGAGATCAGGGACTCGCCGAGCGCAATGATCACCACGAGGCTGTGTCGCTCGGCGAAGTGACTGGGGCTCCGCACCGGCCACCCGCTCAGCACCGAGGACACCACCCCGCCGCCCATGTCGATGGTGAGGGCCGCCGCCCAGAGCAGGAGCTGTGCGGTGCCGCCGAGCACGGCACCGAGGACGAAGGGGATCCAGGACAGCACGGTCGAGAGGGCGTACAGACGAATGGTCCTGCTCAGCTGTCGGTTGCCCGCAGCGGCCCAATGAAAGAGCGCCAGAGCGATGACGCGAAGCGTGACGTAGGCCAGCACCAGGATCAGTCGTTGTCTCGTCGTGCCCGGCCCGGTCGCCCAGGCGTCGGGGATGACCAGTGCGACGAGGAAGACGGCGGCCATCGAGACCGTCACACCGGCACGGATCAGCCCCACGTCGATGCGGACGTGGTTGCCCAGCCAGGAGTAGACCACCCAGGAGATCCACAGCAACAGGAGTACGAGGAATCCCTGCGTGAGCGCCACCGGCGACGGCCGCTCGCTCATGAACGTGGTGACCCGGATGAGTCCGAAGACGAACACCAGATCGAAGAAGATCTCGAACAGGGTGGTTCGGTGTGTCTCCGCGGTCGCCACCGGCCGCGACCGGAAGATCCGCCCCATCAGGTCATCTTCACCGGTTGCAAGGTGGCGGTCCGGCGCGCTGTGTTTCGGTCACTCCGGCGGGTCGGTGGCCCGCTGCTCTCGGCGGATCGTCTCCTCGGCCAGTCGCTCGACCGCGCGTCTGCGTTCGTCGGCGATGGCTCGCTCGTCCCGGCGGCGGAACGCGGTGACAACGGCTACCACGAAGTCCCGCCAGATGCCGGCCACGGTGTCCCCCTGCGGAACGTTGCCCGAACTCAAACGTAGCTCCGCGAAACCACAGTCGGTCAGCGCGTGCTTCCGGTCGTCGGGAGGGCCGTGGCGGGGTAAGAAGGGGCTGGTATCTCCGCACATCGGAAGGACGCGTCCCCATGACCCTGGAACGACCGATCGCCCCGGACCCGTACGAGCTGCTGCCGACGCTGCCCTCGTTCACGCTGACGAGTGACGACGTGCAGAACGGCGAGCCGATGGACGCCCGGCACGCGCATGGCAGCACCGGGGGTGACAACGTCTCGCCGCAGCTGGCCTGGTCGGACTTCCCCGCCGAGACGAAGAGCTTCGCGGTGACCTGCTACGACCCCGACGCGCCGACCGGGAGCGGTTTCTGGCACTGGGTGCTGGTGAACGTGCCGGCCAGCGTCACCCAGTTGCCCACCGGCGCCGGTGGCGCGGCGGGCACCGACCTCGGCGGGGCGTTCTCGGTCCGCAACGACTACGGCGAGCAGGGGTACGGCGGTGCGGCTCCGCCGCCCGGTGACCGCCCGCACCGGTACGTCTTCGCGGTGCACGCCCTGGACGTCGACCGCCTGGACCTGACCCCGGACGCCAGCCCTGCCTACGTCGGCTTCAACCTGACGTTCCACACCCTGGCCCGAGCGGTGATCCGCCCGACGTACCAGATCAAGGAATGATCCGTACCCCGCGATCTTGCAGGTGACCGTGAGGCACGCTGCAAGATCGCGGGGGTGGGTGGGTCAGGCCGGGACGCGCGCCACGGCGAAGACGGACTGGCCGAACGGCGGAAGGACGAGCTGCTCGGCGGCCTTGGTGGCGGGCAGGACGAGGGTGTCGTACACCTTGACCATCGGGCCCTCCTTCGGCATCAGCCGGAAGACCTTGGTGGCCATGAAGTAGCCGATCAGCCCGAGCGCGTTGGCGTAGTGCATCTTCTCGACGGTCAGGCCGGCGTCGGTCATCGCCGCCCCGAGCGTCTTCTTCGTGTAGCGGCGGACGTGCCCGGTGGCGATGTCGGCCGGGCCCATCGCGAACTGGAACGCGGGCACGATGATGATCACGGCACCGCCGGGTCGGACCAGGTCGCGCATGCTCTGCAGCGCGCCCACGTGGTCCTCAATGTGCTCCAGGACGTTGTACGAGACGGCGGCGCTGTAGTCGCCCCGGTCGTTGTGCGGCAGCAGCATCTGCCGGACGTTGATGTTCGGACGGTCGGCGAGGCGCTCCTTGAGCTGCACCAGCCGGTCCGGGTCGGCCTCGGTCGCGGTGAACCGAGGTAGCCGCTCGGACCATTCCAGCGCGTAGTCACCGAGGCCGCTGCCGATCTCGATCGGGTCGTCGCCGAGGTACGGCACGGCCAGTTCGATGAACCAGCGACGGTGGTTGACAGCGGTTGCCAGGCCTTCCAGGACCTCGGACTGAACGCGCTGATCCCCAGTGATTTCTGCCATGCGTCGATTCCTCACGATATGAACTCGACCCGTGCCTGGACCGACAGAGTGAATCATCCGCTGGGACGGCGAAAGAATCGGGGCATCGGGGTGGCCGAATTGTGGTCGGGGGGTGGGTTCGTGATCGGCGGTCGGCGAACCCGGCACATAGTACGGCAGTACACCGAAACATGTCACGGCGGCGTCATACGCTGACTACCCTATGAATTGTCATGACTACTCCTGAGCCGGACGTGCCCAGCGACAGCGGCGGCCCGGCCGCCGCGTCGTCGGCGGAGGGGGCCTCCGGTGCCGTTCGGCCTTCCCGCAGGGGGATGTGGGCCGATCTGGCCGCCGTGCTGAGCTTCGTGCTGCTCGGCTTCTGGGTTACCTGTCGCCTCTGGCTGGATCCGGGTAGTGGCGTGCGGGACAACCAGTCCGATCAGTCGCAGTTCGAATGGATGATGGCCCACGGTGCGCGAGTAGTCACGCACTTTGCGTATCCGTTCCATTCCAATCAGATGAACGTCCCCGACGGCGTGAATCTGATGGCCAATACGTCCGTATTATCCATTTCATTGCCAATGACGCCGATCACCCTGTTGCTCGGACCGCGGGTGTCATTTCTGATCTTTCTCACCGCCGGCATGATTGCCACCGCCACGGCCTGGTATTTCCTGCTCTCCCGGGTCCTGATCGGCAGTCGGGGGCCGGCGTGGCTGGGTGCCGGCTTCTGCGCGTTCGCGCCGGCCATGGTGTCGCACGCCAATGGGCACCCGAACATCGTGTCGCAGTTCGTCGTCCCGTTGATCATTTGGCGCACGCTGCGACTCGGCGAACCGGGCCGCTGGCTGCGCAACGGGGTCCTCCTCGCACTGGTCATCGTCTGGCAGGCCTTCCTCAACCTGGAGATCCTGCTGATGACCGCGATCGGGCTCGGTGTGGTCGTCGGTGTGCTCGCCCTCGGCCGCGCGGATCTGCGATCGCGGGCCCGACCCTTCCTCGCCGGCCTGGCTGTCGCCGCCGGGGTCGCCGGCCTCCTGCTGGCGTACCCCCTCTACGTCCAGTTCTTCGGGCCGGACGCGTACTCCGGGCTGTCCCGCCTGATCCGCGGCTACTCCAGCGACCTGGCCTCGTTCGTCGCGTACTCCCGGGAATCCCTCGCCGGTAGCGCGCGCACCGCCGCCGGCCTGGCCAAGAACCCGACCGAGGAGAACAGCTTCTTCGGTTGGGCGCTGGCGGTGCTGGTGGTCGCCCTGGTCTGGTGGCTGCGCCGCTCGATCGTGGTGCTCGCGCTGGCCGCGCTCGGGTTGCTCTTCGCGGTGCTCTCGCTGGGCCGGGAGGTCCGCTTCGACAACCGGGGTACGGGTGTGCCGGGGCCCTGGGCGGCGCTGGAGAACCTGCCCATCCTGCACTCGGTGGTGCCGACGCGCTGGGCGTTGGCAATCACCCCGATCGTCGGGCTGCTGCTCGCCTACGGCGCCGAACGGGCCCGCGAGTTGGCCGGCGCGCACCCGGTCGCCCGCGGGCAGGTCCGTTTCGTCACCGCCACCGTGCTCACCATGGCCCTGTTGCCGATCGTCCCCACCCCGCTGCCCGTGGCCCACCTCGACCCGGTCCCCACCTTCGTGACCAGTGGGGCGTGGCGGCCGTACGTGACCGGTGGGCGAAGCGTGGTGACCCTGCCGTTGCCGGACAACACGTACGCGGCGCCGCTGCGCTGGTCGGCGGCGACCCGGCTGGACATGCCGTTGGCCCGCGGCTACTTCCTCGGCCCGGACACCCGCCCGAACGCCGATCCGCCGAAGGTCGCGCTGTTCGGGGCGACTCCCCGCCCCACCAGCAGCTTCTTCGGCACCATCCGGCGCACCGGGGCGGTGCCACCGATCACCCCGCAGAGCCGGGTCCGGGCGGTCGACGACCTGCGCTACTGGCGGGCGGGGGTGGTCATCCTCGGGCCACACGAGCACGAGGCCGCGCTGCGCCGGGGGATGACCGAGCTGACCGGGATCCAACCGGTCTTCACCGGCGGCGTGTGGGTGTGGGACGTCCGGTCGTTTACCGACTGAGCGGTGCGGCCCAGCCCGGCGGGCTAGCGGACGCAGCAGCCCTGGCAGACCTTCGGCCGGGGCAGGGTGAAGGCGAGGCAGCAGGTGCGGCGCTGCACGGTGGGCTCACCGGTCGGCCCGGGCACCAGCTCGATCAGGTCGGCCAGGTCGAGTGCGCCGAGCAGGGTGTCGATGCTCTGCACCGTGGAGCCGGGCAGGCCGTCTGCGGCCCGCAGGATGCCGTGCGCGATGCCGGAGGCGACCGAGCCGAGCAGCGTCCGGGTGCCCACCCGGACCTCGGACTGGATCGCCGTGATGAGCGGCGCCAGGTGGGCGTCGAGCAATGACGCGCGCAGCGCGGCCAGCAGCTCGGCCTCGTCGGCGACGACCCGCACCTCCGGCAGGCCGGCGAGCGCCAGCGGATCGTTCGGAAGCACCGCCACGGTGGTGCCCCGGCGCAGGCCCATGGTGAGCAGCTGCCGGTGGTCCTCGAAGTGGATCAGCAGGTCGGCCGGGTCCAGCAGGGGCACCCGCCGGGCGGAGGCCCAGCCGAGCACGACCGGCAGCGCGGCCCAGTAGCTGTACGACTTCCAGGCCAGCGCGGCGCAGGCGTGCGGGGTGCCGCCCCAGCGGACGGCGGCGCCGTTCAGCAGCTCCGGCAGTCGGCTGCCGTCGATCAGGGTGGTGGCGGGCGCCCAGCCGAGCTCGTCGTCGACAAGCAGGCCCCGGGCGAGGCCGGGGAGGTCGTCGGTGCCGAACATGGCCCGCAGCGCGGCGGTGACAGGGGCGAGCGGCGTGGTGGCGGCCTCCCGCCGTGGCATCACCGCTGTCACCTGAGTCATCCCCTGCCTGCGTGACCGAGGAGTGCGCCCCGGCGGACGACAAGTGCCGTCCTGAGCTAAGGCTAGCCTAACCAGACCCCTGGCCGTAAGGGAAGCCTCACCTTGGTCACATCCCGGACGCCCAGGTCACCCCGCCTTCGACGGGAGTAGCGCCTCGCGTACTACCCGGAGTCAGTGCTGGGAAACGCCGCCGCACAATCGATCGTCGTCGGTGAATTGTCAAGTGGTGTGTCGAAAACATGCCACATGCGTGTGCGCTCGGGCACGGAACGTGAAACTTATATCCCCGGCCACGAGGAAGCTCATGACGACCTCACCCCTCGAACGGGCTGCCGACTCCTTCGCGGCCGAGCTCGCCCGGCAACGGACCGGGCGCGGGCTGTCCAAGAAGCAACTGGCCGTCCTGATGGGGTTCGACCCGTCCTACGTGAGCCACGTCGAGGGGCGCCGGCACCGCCCGACCGAGGACTTCGCCCGCCGCGCGGAGGCCGTCCTGGAGGCCAGCGGCGCGATCTGGCAGCGCTTCCGGGAGTACGACGACCTACGGCACGCCCGGACGGGTCAGCCGCACCGCGAGCCGTACCTGCCGGGACAGTGGCTGCCACCCGGCACCGGCCTGGTCGTGGAACGGGAACTGGCCACCCTCACCCACGCCGAGGACGGCTACCGGTGCGTCATCCACCGTGAGCTGTACAACGCCGGCACCGAGCCGGTCACCCGCTACCTGGTCCGGGTCGCCGTCGACCGCTACCCGAACGACCCCGGCCGCTCCAACCGGCACCACCGGGAGCACCCCCTCACCTTCGCCGAGCTGCAGATCCAAGCCCATCGAGACGACGGCGGCGGAGACCCGGAGCCGATGCACTGGCGAGCCAAACACGATCGGGACGCGTTCAAGGAGATCTGGCTGCTCTTCGAGAACGGGGAGCGGCGCTTCCCCCTCTACCCCGGCGACCGGGCCACCATCGAGTACGCGTACAGCGTCGGGCCCGAGAAGTGGGGCCCCTGGTTCCAGCGAGCCGTCCGGCTGCCCACCCGGCAGCTCGCCGTACGCCTGGACCTGCCTGCGGCGCTCGACCCACAGGTCTGGGGCGTGGAGACCTCGCTCAGCGCGGAGGAGGGCCCGCTGCGGACGGCGCCCCAGCGTCACGACGAGGGCGACCGGGCGATCTACGACTGGCAGACCGACGACCCACCGTTGAACGCCCGCTACCGGATGCAGTGGCGGTTCCGCGCCCGCCCGGACAACGAACCGGACATCGGCCCCGGCGCCGCCCGGGTCCGACCCAGCGACCGGATGCGCGGCCTCGGCATCGTGCAACGCGGTGCCGACCTGCTCCGTCAGCGCGCCCGCCCGTTCGACCTGCCCGCGGAGGAACACGTCGCCCGGGACGTGGTCGACCGGCTCACCATGGCCCTGGCCCGGCTCGACGAACTGCACCCGTTCAGCAAGGGGGTGGGTGTCGCCGCCCCGCAGTTCGGCATCGACCGGGCGGCGGCCGTGGTCCGGCCCCCCGACCGGTCGGCGGAGCCGGTGGTGCTGCTCAACCCCCGGGTGGTCGACGCCGACCCCGAGACCGACGAGCAGTACGAGGGCTGCCTCTCCTTCTTCGACCACCGAGGTCTGGTGCCCCGGCCGCTGCGCCTGGACGTGGAGCACGCCCAGTGGGACGGCAGCCGGATCATCACCTCGTTCGAGTTCGGCATGGCCCGGCTGGTCGCCCACGAGGTCGACCACCTGGAGGGCCGGCTCTACGTCGACCGGATGGCACCCGGCGTGCCGTTGGTGCCGGTGGAGGAGTACCGCGAGACCGGGCACCCCTGGCGCTACTGACCAGGAAGGGACCGGGGCGCGTGCCCCAGGGGGCAGGGGCACGCGCCCCGGTGTGGGGGGAGGAACGTCTAGAGGTCACCGAAGGTGTCGTAGCGGATGTGCGGCGCCGGCACGTCGTCCGCGGCGAGCACCCGCAGGGTGGACCGGACCATCCGGGCGGCGCCGGAGACGTAGCAGTCGTGCGTGGTCCACGGGCCGTACCGGGCCACCACCTCCGGGATTTCGCCCTGCTCGCCGTCGAAGTCCGGGTCCTCACTGCACGCCGGGGTGACCGACAACCACGGGTGTACGGCCACCAACTCCTGCAACGCCGCCAGGCCGTACAGGTCGGCCGCCTGCCGGGCGCCGTAGAAGACGTGCACCCACCGGGTCCGGTTGTAGGTGGCCAACTCCTCCACCAGCGCCTTGATCGGTGCCAGCCCGACGCCGCCGGCCACGCAGAGGACGTCCCGTTCCGAGGCGCGGTCCAGCGTCATCGACCCCATCGGCGCCGCCAGGCGCAGCAGGTCACCAGGCCGCACCCGGCGCACCAGCGCCCCGGACACCCAGCCGGCCCCCGGAGACCGCACGTGGAACTCCAGCACGTTGTCGTCGTTCGGGGCGTTCGCCACGGAGTAGTTGCGCCACACCCGGGGGTGGTAGCGCGGCACCTCCAGGCTCACGTACTGCCCCGCCTGCCAGCGCAGCGGATGCTGCAACGCCCGGCAGGTCAGCACGGCGGTGTCCGGGCCGTACCGCTCATGGGTCAGCACCTCGGCGTGCCAGAACGGCGGGTCGTCGTCGGAGGCGGCGCCGGCCACCATCAGGGCGGCGATCGCCGCGTACGCGTCCCGCCACGCCTGGTCGTACTCCAGGTTCCAGCCGTCGCCGGCGGTGCTGCGCAGCGCGTCCAGCAGGGCGACGCCCATCGTGGCGTAGTGCCGCTCGTCGACGTGGTACTTGCGGTGGTCGCGGCCCAGCGCCCGAAGGAACTCGTCGAAGCTCTCCGGGTCGTCGACGGTGTGGATCGCCGTGATGATCGCTTCGAGTAGGCGGTCGCCCTGCCCGGTCATCTGCACCGGGAAGAGTTGCCGCAGGGCGGGGTCGAGCAGGAACAGCCGAGCGTAGAAGTGACCGCTCAACCGGACCCGGTCGTCCTCGACCAGGGTCCAGCTCTCCTTCAGCAACCGCGCGAGGTTGTCCACGGACGCTCCTTCTCCAGACGGCAACGGATCGGGCGCCCATAGAATCTCCACGGAGAGTGTCGACCGGTCGCACAGAATGTGCGATCGGCTCATGGTGGCCGGTCGGCCATGTCACAGCTGTCGCACGTCGGGCAGAGTGGTGCGGTGACAGTTGAGCTGACCCGCCCGGTGTCCCGCCGACTGCTGGGCACCGAGACGCTGCTGGTCCTCGGCCTCTCCCTCGGCCAGTCCGCGATCTACGCGGTGGTGTCGATCATCGCGAAGCTGACCGCCGACGGTCCCCTCTCCAAGCAGACCGCCTCGCTGAACACCTCGGCGTCGGCCCGCCCCTGGCTGGACCTCACGTACCAGCTGCTCGGCATCGTGTTCGCGCTGCTGCCGGTGCTGCTCGCCGTACACCTGCTCAGCCGTGACCCCGGCGACCCGGCGCGGACCCTCGGCCTGGACGCCCGACGGCCCGGTCAGGACGTGGCGCGCGGGGCCGGCCTGGCGGCGCTGATCGGCCTACCCGGGTTGGCGCTGTTCTGGGTGGCGGCTCACCTGGGCCTCAACGCCACGCTGGTGCCGGCCGCGCTGCCGTCGGTCTGGTGGGCGGTCCCGGTGCTGATCCTCGCCGCCGTGCAGAACGCCGTGCTGGAGGAGGTGATCGTGGTCGGTTACCTGGTCACCCGGCTGCGCCAGCTCCAGTGGCGGCTGGCCGCGATCATCGCGGCGAGTGCGCTGCTGCGCGGCTCGTACCACCTCTACCAGGGCTTCGGCGCGTTCGTCGGCAACGCGATCATGGGCGTCGTGTTCAGCCTCTTCTACCTGCGCACCCGGCGGGTGATGCCGCTGGTCATCGCGCACACCCTGCTCGACGTGTTCGCCTTCGCCGGCTACGCGCTGCTGCCCCGGGAGTGGTTCGACTGGCTCTGACCGGTCAGCGCCGGTCGGGTCGGTAGACCGCCACCGATCGGGCCGCGAGCCGGTCGGCCGCCGCCGAGTCACCCAGCGCCGCCGCGAGCACCGCCGCGCCCGGCAGCAACCGGGCCACCAGCCGCAACGCCACCCATCCGCCGGC
>NZ_JAKKFF010000056.1 GCF_022229015.1 Micromonospora foliorum | reverse complement strand
CGGCAGCGCCCGCGCGGTGGCCCGGGACCTGTCCCGGGTGACCGGCCGACCGGTGACCGCCGGGGCGAGTGGCCCGTCCAACACGCCGGCGGCGCTGGCCGGGACGTTCCAGGAGGCGGACCGGTGCCTGACGGCGTTGGGCGCGCTGGGCCGCGCCGGGCAGGGCGCGAGCACGGTGGAGCTGGGCTTCGTCGGGTTGTTGCTGGGCACGGTCGGTGACCGGGGTGAGAAGGACGTGACCGAGTTCCTGAGCGCCACCGTCGGGCCGGTGCTCGACTACGACGCCCGGCGCGGCACGGCTCTGGTGAAGACGCTGGAGGCGTACTTCGGGGTGGGTGGCAGCCTGGCCCGGGCCGCCGAGCAACTGCACGTGCACGTCAACACGGTGACCCAGCGGTTGGAGCGGGTCGGGCAGTTGCTCGGCGTCGACTGGCAGCGGCCGGAGCGGGCGCTGGAGGTGCAGCTCGCGCTGCGTCTGCACCGACTGCGCGCACCGGCCGGCTGACCGACGCCGGCCGGCGGCACGAACGCCGCCGACCGAGCCCCGACACCACCGGGCGCGAACGCCGCCGACCGAACCCCGACACCGGTGGGCACAAGAGCCGCCGACCGAACGCCCACCCCGGCGGACACGAGCCGCCGACCGAGCGCCCGGGGTCAGCGGGCCTGGATGCCCGCCAGCACGGCGTCGACGACCCGCTCGGGCAGGGACTGCTCGTCCAGGTCCGGGTTCCACTGGAGCACCCGCTGGATCAGCATCGGCCCGGTGAGCAGCGCCATCGTCACCTCGACGTCGATGTCGGCGCGGAGCACCCCCTCGTCGATGCCGCGCCGCAGCACCTCGCGCATCAGCTGCCGGCGGGGCGAGATGATGTTCTGGTAGAGCTGGAACTGGTCGGCGCTGCGGTTCACGGCGGGTGCCAGGCAGGGCATGATCTTGGCCGCTCGCGGGTCGACGTTCTTGCCGATCGCGCCGACCAGCAGCACCAGGTCGTCGCGGACGGAGTGGCCGGCCGGCTGCGCCATCACGCCCTTGAGGCGGCGCAACGCGTCCAGCAGCAACGCGTCCTTGCCGGCCCAGCGGCGGTAGATGGTGGCCTTGCCGACCCCGGCGCGGGTGGCGATCGCCTCGATCGAGAGCGCCTCGATGGTGCTGCCCTCGGCGAGCAGGTCGAGGGTGGCCTCGATGATCGCCTCGTCGGCGCGGATGCTCCGCGGTCGCCCGGGCGACCGCGGAGCATCGGCAGTGGACGTCATGTCCGCCATTCTCCCCGAACCTATGCCGTGCCGGCCAGCTCAGGCTCGGCGACCGGAGCCGCCGGGGCGACGCTGGTCTCCTCCTTGCCCGGCATCCAGCGCAACACCACGATGATCCCGAGCGCGGCGATGACCGCGGAGAGCCCGGCCGCCCAGTGCATGGCGGTGACGAAGGCGTCGTTGGCCGCCGAGATCAGCCCCGGCGCCGCCGGGCCGAGCTGGCCCGCCGCCGCGTACGCCCCGGAGATCGACTCGTTGGCCGCGTCCTGGGCCTGCGTGGGCAGACCGGTCAGCGCGTCACCGATGTCGCTGCGGTAGACCGCGGAGAGCACCGAGCCGAGGACGGCCACGCCGAGCGCGCCGGCCACCTGGCGGATGGTGTTGCTGACCGCGGAGCCCACACCGGCCTTCTCCCGGGGCAGCGCCGACATGATCGACTCGGTGGCCGGCGGCATGATGTTGGCCATCCCGGCGCCCTGGATGAGGAAGACGAGCAGCACGATCCAGATCGGGGTGGAGGCGCCGATGAAGACGAAGGCGCCGAGTGACACCACGGTCAGCGCCAGCCCGACGGTGGCGACGGCCTTACCGCCGTAGCGGCGGACCATCGCGGCGCTGCGCGGCGCGAAGACCAGCTGGGCGCCGGCGAAGGGCAGGAAGAGCAGGCCGGTCTGCAACGGGCTGTAGTCGCGTACGAGTTGCAGGTAGAACGAGCCGAAGAACATCGAGCCCATCGCGGCGAAGAACACCAGGCCGACGATGGCGACCGGCGCGGCGAACCGGGGCACCTTGAACAGTCGGACGTCCAGCGACGGGTGGTCGCTGCGCCGCTCGTGCTGCACGAACCAGGCCAGCACCGCGATGCCGACCAGGATGGAACCCCAGGCCACCGGGCGGTCGAAGCCGTGCTCGCCGCCGTCGATGATGCCGTAGGAGAGGGCGACCAGACCGACCACGGAGAGCAGCACGCCGAGCACGTCGATCCGACCGGGCCGCGGGTCACGCGACTCGGGGACCAGCAGCGCCACCAGCACCACACC
This sequence comes from Micromonospora foliorum, assembly GCF_022229015.1. Classification (GTDB taxonomy): domain Bacteria; phylum Actinomycetota; class Actinomycetes; order Mycobacteriales; family Micromonosporaceae; genus Micromonospora; species Micromonospora foliorum. Next base: position 11,366 of record NZ_JAKKFF010000056.1, on the reverse strand, counting down.
GGCGGCGACCACCGGCACGTTGATCAGGAAGACCGAGCCCCACCAGAAGTGCTCCAGCAGCGCGCCGCCGAGGATCGGGCCGATCGCCACGGCGAGACCGACCGCGCCGGCCCACACACCGATGGCCCGACCACGCTCGCGCGGGTCGAAGACGTTGGAGATGATCGACAGCGTCACCGGCATGATGGCCGCGCCGCCGACCCCCATCAGGGCGCGGGCCGCGATGAGCTGTCCGGGGCTCTGGGCGTACGCGGAGAGCAGCGACGCCAGGCCGAACAGCACCAGACCGATCATCAGGAAGCGCTTACGGCCGGCGCGGTCGCCGAGCACCCCGAAGGTGAAGAGCAGCCCGGCGAAGACGAGCGTGTAGGAGTTGATGGACCACTCCAGCTCGCCCTGGCTGGCGCCGAGGCCGTGCACCGGGTCGGCCAACGTGCGCAGGGCGACGTTGAGGATCGTGTTGTCGAGGACGACCACGAGGAGGCTGATCACCAGCACCCCCAGGATCGCCCACCGCCTCGGGTGTCCGGTGTTGTTGTGCAGCTCCATGCCTGGCTTTCCCCCCACGCTGATCACCCGCGACGAAATACGATACGGGTCAGACTCGTAACGCGGGTCAGCCTACGACGCGTATTAACGATACGGCACCGATCCGTATCGTATGTGGTCAGCGTCACGCCCGGGCGCGACCGCCAGGCAGGCGGTGACGGCGTCCGCCAGGGTGCCGAGACGGATCGCCGGATCGCCGAGCGGCTCGATCCAGCCCGGCCCCGCGCCGTACGCCCGAAGGCACGGGAAGTCCCGGGCGAAGCGCACCAGGCGGTACGCGCGGCCGGTGAGCGGCGTCTGCGACCAGAGCACGACGGCGTGCGGGCGGGCCCGGTACACCGCGCTGGTGAGCGAGGACCAGGGCAGCGCGGGGCCGAGGTTCAGACAGCCGCGACCCTGCTCGCGCAACGCGGCGGCGAGCGCGAGCAGACCCAGGCCGTGCGCCTCCTTCTCGGCGCCGGCCAGCAGCACACCGCCGGCGGGGAGTGACCGGCCCGGCTCCCGGCGGTACACGTCCAACCCGACCCGGACGCCCTCGAAGAGGGCGTGCTCGACGACGATCTCGGCGGCGGTACGCCCCGACAGCCGGGCCAGCAGCGGACGGCAGACCTGCTCCCAGAGCGCCGGCACGCCCCACGCCTCGACCAACTCCAGCAGCACCGAGGCGACGCCGTTGGCGTCCAGGTCCTCGGCCGCCAGCGAGACCTGCTTGTGCGCCATCTCCACGGCCTCCGCCGGCATCGGATCGGTCAGCACCAGACGTACCCCCGGGTAGACGTTCTCTACCCGGGGGTTCGCTCGGAGGGCGCGCGGCGGATGCGCCGTCGCGGAATTTCAGCGCCGGCGGGCCGCCAGCCGGTGGGCCAGCGCGGCGACGCTGCCCCAGATGCCGCGCCGGAACAGCACCACGACCAGGACGAAGATGCCGCCGGTCACCAGGCCGATCGCCTCGAACCCGGAGAACGACAACCAGTCCTCCAGCCGGACCACGAGTGCGGCACCGAGCACCCCACCCCAGAGGGTGCCGATCCCGCCGAGCACCACCACGATGACCGCCTTGCCGGAGGTGGTCCAGTGCAGCACGTCCAGCGAGACGAACCGGTGGCCGACCGCGAACAACCCGCCACCGAGGCCGGCGATGAACCCGGAGAGCACGAACGCGGTGAGTTTGTAGCGGTGCACCGGGTAGCCCAGCGCCCGCGCCCGGGCCGGGTTGTCCCGGATGCCGACCAGCACCCGCCCGAACGGTGAGTGCACGATCCGCCAGGCGGCGGCGAGCCCGAGCAGCACGATCGGCAGGATCGCGTAGTAGAAGAAGTAGTCGTCGGTGAGGTCGACGCCGAACATCTCGCGGGGCACCCCCTGGAGGCCGTTCTCGCCCTGGGTCACCGAGCGCCACTCGTTGGCCACGTAGTAGACCATCTGGGCGAAGGCCAGGGTCACCATGGCGAAGTAGATGCCGGTCCGCTTGACCGCCAGGTATCCGATCGGCACCGCCAGCACGGCCGCGGCGAGGGCCCCGGCCAGCACCGCGAGGGGGAACGGCAGGCCGACGTGGATGGCCACCAACCCGGTGACGTACGCGGAGGTGCCCCAGAAGGCGGCGTGACCGAAGGACATCAGCCCGGTGAAGCCGAGCAGCAGGTCCACCGCCACGGCGAACAGCGCCCAGCAGAGGATGTCCACCGCGACCGCCGGGTAGAGGCCGTTGGGCAGCCACGCCGCGACGGCCAGGCCGACGGCGAGCAGCGCGTACCGCACCCAGCCGGGGGCCCGGGCCACGGCGATCAGCCCGGACGGTGGCGTCGAACGGGACGCGTCGGTGGGAGTGTCCACTGTGTTGGTCATGCGGGGGCCTCCTCCCGACCGAACAGGCCGGCCGGGCGCCAGAGCAGCACGCCGGCCATCACGACGAAGACGATCGTCTGCGAGACGAGCGGGAAGTTCGAGAGGTACGCCTCACCCCACGCCTGCACCAGCCCGATGCCGAAGCCGGCGGCGACCGACCCGAAGATCGAGCCGAGCCCGCCGATCACCACCACGGCGAACACCACGATGATCAGGTCGGCGCCCATCAACGGGTTGACCGCGCGCATCGGCGCGGCCAGCACACCGGCGAGGCCGGCCAGCCCGATGCCGAAGCCGAAGACCGGGGTCACCCACCGTCCGACGTCGATGCCGAACGCGCGGGTCAGGTCCGGTCGCTCGGTGGACGCGCGGACCACCATGCCGATCCGGGTCCGGGTCAGCACCCACCACACCGCGACGCAGAGCAGCACCGCGAAGCCGAGGATGAACACCCGGTACGTCGGGAAGTCGAACAGCCCGAAGTCGACCGACCCGCTCAGCAGCGACGGCGTCTCGTACGGGCTGGACTGCACGCCGTAGCGCAGTTTCACCAGGTCCTGCAGGATCAGCGTCAGACCGAAAGTGAGCAGGAAGTTGTAGAGCGGGTCCAGTTTGGTCAGCCGGTGGATCACCGCGCGTTCCAGCGCCATGCCGAGCAGGGCCAACCCCACCGGCATGATCACCAGGGCGGCCCAGAACGGCACGCCCGCCTCGGCGAGCAGCACGTACGCCCCGAACGCGCCGAGCATGTAGAACGCGCCGTGCGCGAAGTTGACCACCCGCAGCATGCCGAAGATGACCGCGAGCCCGAGGGCGAGCAGGGCGTAGAACGCCCCGCTCACCAACCCGTTGAACGTGTTCTGCGCGAATCCGCTCACAGCGCCCTCGCGGTCACAGCTTGCAGTCCGCCGAGGGCGCGCGGAACGCCTCCGCGGCGGGGATCGTCTTGAGCACCTTCACGTAGTCCCACGGCTCGGTGACCTCGGCCTGCGGCTTCACCTGGGCCAGGTACGCGTCGTGCACCACCCGGTGGTCCTCGGCGCGGATCTTCCCGTTGCGCAGGAAGACGTCCTCGACCGTCTTGCCCTCCAGGCCCTTGACCACGGCGTCCGCGTCGTCGGTGCCGGCGGCCTGCACCGCCTCCAGGTACTGCAACGCCGCGGAGTAGTTGGCGGCGTGCGCGAAGGTCGGCCGGGTGCCGGCCTTCTGCTGGAAGCGGTCGGCGAACTCCCGGTTCTTCGCGTCGAAGTTCCAGTACCAGGCGTCGGTGTACGTGGTGCCGGCCAGCGCGGCCGGGGTGAGCGAGTGGATGTCGGTGAGGAACATCAGCCCCACCGCCAGGCCGACGCCCTTGTCCCGCAGCTTGAACTCGTTGTACTGCTTCACCACGTTGACCAGCTCCGCGCCGGCCTGCATGGTGCCCAGCACGTTCGGCTTGGGGTTCAGGTTCGGCGCCTTGAGCAGGAAGGTGGAGAAGTCACCGCTGGTGTTGGGGAACGGCGCCCCGTCCTTGCCGACGACCGTGCCGCCGGCCGCCGTGATCGCGGTGGAGAAGCTCTTCTCCATGTCCTGACCGAAGGCGTAGTTCGGGTAGAGGATGTACCAGTTCTTGCCGATCTGCTCGGTCGTGGTCTTCCCGGTGCCGTTGGCCAGCATGTACGTGTCGTACGCGTAGTGGAAGGTGTACTTGTTGCAGCTCTTGCCGGTCAGGTCGGTGGTCGCCGCCCCGATGTTGAAGTAGAGCTTCTTCTTCTCCTTGGCCACGTCGGCGACCTTCAGCGCGGCCGACGAGGTGGGCACGTCCAGGATCAGGTCGACGCCCTTGCGGTCGTACATCTCCTGGGCCTTGGAGTTGGCCACGTCCGGCTTGTTCTGGTGGTCGGCGGTCTCCACGGTGATGTCCTTGGTCACCGCCTTGTCGCCGTACTTCGCGGTGAAGTCGGCGATGGCCATCTCCACCGCCGCCACCGAGTTCTTCCCGGACAACTCCGAGTACGCCCCGGACTGGTCGTTGAGCACGCCCAGCACGATCTTGTCGCCGGTCAGCTTCTGGTCGCCACTCGACTGGGGGCCACCGCCGCCGCATCCGGCGACCAGCACCACCACGGCCGACGCCGCGGCCACACCCATCGTCCTGCGCATGCCCACTCCATCCATCCCGCGCGTCGTCGCGCGGGTCGTCGTTGAGAGAATTCAGATCCCGAGGTACGCGAGCAGTTCGCGTTCGCGTGAACGCACCTCGGAGTTGTCCATCGCCTCGGCGACCCGGCCCTCGGCGAGCAGGTAGTGCCGGTCGGCGACCCCGGTGGCGAAATGCAGGTTCTGTTCGACAAGCAGCACGGTCACCCCGTGCCGTTTGGCCTCGCGCAGCAGGTCGCCGACCTGCTGCACCAGTAGTGGCGACAGCCCCTCGGTGGGCTCGTCGCAGAGCAGCAGTCGGGCGCCCATCCGCAGCACCCGGGCCAGCGCGAGCATCTGCTGCTCGCCGCCGGAGAGCATGGTCGCCGCCGAGTCCCGTCGGGTGTGCAGGGCCGGGAACGCCTCGTACACCCGCTCCAGCGACCACGGGTCGGGGCCGACAGTGGGTGGCAGCGTGAGGTTCTCGGTGACGGTCAACGTGGCGTAGCTGCCCCGGTCGTCGGGCACCCAGCCCAGGCCCAGGCGGGCCCGCTTGTGCGCCGGCAGCCTGGTGATGTCCCGCCCGTCCAGCTCCACCGTGCCGCGCTGACCGGGGTGCAGCCCCATCACGCAGCGCAGCAGGGTGGACTTGCCGGCACCGTTGCGGCCGACCAGGGTGACCACCTCGCCGGCGGAGACCTCGAGGCTGACGTCGCGCAGCACCTGCGCCTCGCCGTAGAAGGCGGACAGGTTCTCAATGCGCAGCATCGGCCACTCCCAGGTAGGCGGTGATCACGCGCTCGTCGGCGCGGACCTGCTCGTACGGGCCCTCGACGAGGACCTTGCCGGCCTGGAGCACGGTGACGGTGTCGGCGAGACGGCCGACCACGCTCATGTTGTGCTCGACCATCACCACGGTCCGGCCCTGGCGGACCCGACCGATCAGCTCGACGGTGCGGTCGACGTCCTCCAGGCCCATGCCCGCGGTCGGCTCGTCGAGCAGCAGCACCTTCGGGTCCAGCGCCAGGGCGATGGCCAGCTCCAGGGCGCGTTTCCGGCCGTACGCCAGGGCCGCGGAGGGGGCGTGCGCCAGCTCGGCCAGCCCCACCATGGCCAGCAGTTCGTCGGCCCGCTCGGTGTAGCGGCCCATCAGCTTCGACGACCGCCAGAACCGCCAGCCCAGCCCGCTGGGTGACTGCAACGCCAGCGCGACGTGCTCGCGGGCGGACAGTTGTGGAAAGAGGCTGGTGATCTGGAAGGAGCGGGCCACGCCGAGCCGGGCCACCTGCTCCGGGGGCAGTCCGGTGACGTCCCGCCCGGCCAGCTCGATCCGCCCACCACTGGGTCGCAGGAAGCCGGTGAGCAGGTTGAACAGGGTGGTCTTGCCCGCGCCGTTGGGGCCGACCAGCGCGTGCACACTGTCCGACGCCACGTCGAGGTCGACGTCGTCGACCGCCCGGAAGCCCCGGAAGTCGCGGGTCAGCCCACGGGCCGACAGGAGCGCTTGCCCGGCCATCGCCTCATCCTCCGCACGTCGCGGCGACGGTCGGTTCGGTGACCGTGGTCACAGGCCCGTCGCGTGGACGAAACCTACGGCGGGTCGCCAGAGTCGAACCATGTCGATGGGCTCCATATTCGACCCACGATTGACGTGTGCGAACTCCACTCCCCTGTGCCGTCGACTTGACCGGACCCCCTAGGTTGATGATCCACACAGCCCACCGGAAGGTCCCCACCCCATGCCCGTCGGCTTCACCATGGCGATCGTCTTCGCCGTCGCCCTGGCGGTCAGCGCCGTCGTCGCCCTCGTCGCTCCGGCACGGTCCCTGAAGCGGATGGCCGCCCTCGCGGCGCTCGGTTTCCTCGCGCTCACCCTGGTGGTCGGCATCGCCTCCAGCGCCCACTCGGTGCCGATCCGCTCGGTCGGCATCGTCACCAGCTTCGGCAAGCCCACCGGCGAGGTGACCGGCTCCGGCCTGAAGTGGGTGGCGCCCTGGCAGAAGGTCGGCGAGTGGGACGCGGGCCGACAGAAGTACGACCACATCGGCGGCGACAACTGCGTACGCGTGCGCACCGGCACCCTCGCCGACGCGTGTGTCGAGGTGCTCGTCGAATGGCAGGTCAAGCCGGAGAACACGCCGAAGCAGTTCATGGACTACAAGGGCGACTTCGCCAGCTTCCGGGGTCAGCGGGTGGGTGTGCAGCTCGACAGCGCGGTCAACGACGCGTTCGCCGCGTACAACCCGCTGGAGAAGATCGACGCCCAGACCGGTGACCTCAACGTCGACCTGAAGCCGTTCGCGGCGAACATCAAGTCCAGTGCGGAGAGCCGCCTCGCCACCGACGTGGACATCCTCTCGGTGACCATCACCCGGGTGAACCACGACGACAAGACCGAGGGCAACATCAAGGCATTCCAGGACAAGCTGGCGCAGACCCGCAACCTGGAACAGGACCGCAAGAACGCCGAGATCTCCAAGCAGATCACCGAGACCAACGCAAAGGTCGACAAGGTGACCCGCTGTCTGGAGATCGCGGAGAAGAACGGCGCCAACCCGGGGCTCTGCATCAACCCGGGCATCGTCACCGGCAAGTGACCGGAAGCCGGCCCACCCGTGGCGGGTGGGCCGGCTTCCGTGTCACGGCCTGCCTGACCGGTCCGCGCCGACCTCGGTGCGGAGGGTCAAGCGCCGCCTAGGCGAAGCTGAACAGCGGCGGGAAGACGAGGACCACGATCCAGGCCCACACGGCGTACACCGGCAGGTAGCCGGTCTGCCACCGTTCGAGCGTCGCGAACGGCGTACGCCGACGGATGAAGGTCAGCAGGAGCCACGCCGACCACGCGAGGTTGACCAGGAGGATGACGTTCTCGCCGAGCGCGGCCGCCCGGTTGGGCGTACCGCCGTACTCGTCGGTGATGCGCCCGGTGATCTCCAGCAGCACCAGCACGTCGATGGCCAACGCACTGACCACGAGCGCGAGTTGGAGCTTGTCGAACAGGCCGGGCGGGGCCAGCGGGTCACGGGCCGAGAGTGAGTAGAGCAGCAGCCCCAGCACCACGACCAGCAGGAGGTCGAAGAGGAGCAGCGCCTCCCGCTCGACGTCGATGCCGTGGCTGGTCCAGACGACAGCGACGAGGAAGGCGAGCAGCGCGGCCGTGAAGAGCGGGGTGAACAGCCGGGTGAGGACCGGCGCGATGTTCTCGACGACACTCTGCTTGGCCTCGACGAGCCACCCGGCCACGACGACCGCCGCCGCGGCGCCGCTGGGCAGGAGCCACTGCGAGATGAACTCCTCCGGAACGATTCCGATGGCCGCGAACGTGTTGAACAGGAATGCGGCGAGCACGCCCCCACCGAGGGCCATCAGCACGAGGTAGATGAACCACTCGCCGGTGAACCGGATGAAGTCCATGCGTCGACGGGAGGAGCGCCAGTCGTCGGCGACATAGGCCAGGCCGACCACCAGCCACAGGGCGATGGGCAGGTGGACGCTGGTGACGACCACCGACTGTGAGTCGTCCGCCAGGGGGTAGGCGTTGGCCGCCACGGCGCCGAGGACGAAGAGCACCGCGAGTACCGCGATCACCGACCGTCGGGCTCCCCGGCGCCAGGCCAGGAACGCCGCCAGCCACGGCAGCGCGAACAGGGTGAAGTTCCGCGCGTAGAACGAGCCGTCGTCGTCGAAGCTCAGCCCGAACAGCGCCGGCACCTTGACCGACGCCAGCGCACCCGCCGCACAGCCGAGCATGACCCACAGGTCCCGCCGGGAGCGCGTGCCGCCGACCGGGCTGCCAGAGTCACCGGTCAGCACCAACTGCTTCCATAACCGTTCCGAATGTTCCCGGGCGAACTCGCGGGAGAGCTCGTCGAGGCTGCCCATTCGCTTCACCGCGACCAGGAACGCCTCGTCCGGGCTCAACCCGGCGGCGACGAGCTCGTCGACCGAGCCGCGGAGGTGGTCTTCCAGCTCGTCGGCGTCCACCGCCTGCAACTCCCTGCGGCGCAGCACGTACTGGCGCCACTGCTCGAACTGCGCGTCCAACTCCCCGGGCCCGTCGTGTGCCGTCATGCGAGGCCCTCCAACGGCTGCACCGTGAGCGGCGCACGGTCATGCCAGATCTCCTTGAGCGCGCCCACCACGGTGTCCCACTGCCGGCGCTGCTCGACCAGCTCAGCCAGGCCCCGGTCGGTGACGCGGTAGTACTTGCGCTTCCGCTCGCCGGCGACCGCCTGCCAGCTCGACTCCAGGTAGCCGAGGCGCTCGAGCCGGTGCAGCAACGGGTACAGCAGCCCTTCGGTCCAGTCCAGCTCACCCCCGGACAGCTCGTTGATCCGCCTGATGATGGCGTAGCCGTAGCTCTCGCCCTCGGCAAGGATGCCGAGCACCATCGGCGTCGCCGAGGCGGCGACCAGATCCTTGGCGACCTTCACGAAACCTCCCGTCCCTAAACCTAGAAGTACGATGCATAGTACTGCTAGGTATGACGCCGGGCGCAACGGGTGGTGCCCGAATCGCCGTCATGGGCAGCTGTGGTGCCGCGATCGGGCACTTTCCGGGTTAGCCTTGGCGCATATGGCTACCTTTCGCAGCGCCTCAGTGCTCCTTTCCTCAGACGGCACCAGGACCCCCGGCACCGCCGCGCTCTTCGCCGAGCCGGCCCGTAGGGGCGGGACTCCGCCCTGGGCCGGCGACTTCCGACCCGCCAACAGCGCCGGCAACGGCCCCAAGAACGCGGTCGGAAAGACGTTCACCCTGGAGTTGCCCGACGGCAGCACCGGCAAGGTCGTGGTCCAGGGCCTCAAGAGCGGCAAGGGCGGCGTCGTGCTGGCGCTGATGGGCGAGGACGCCCCGCCCTTCTGATCCATCGCCCGGCTCTCGTCACCCGGACGCCCGGGGTTGGCCCCTTCCGGGGTCAGCCCGGGGCACCTCGCCAACCACGCCAGTCGCCTCCGACAAATCGCTGGGATGGCGATGGTCGTGTCGCGACAATGGCGTTGTGCCCGAGGTCGAGGTCGTCGTCGCCCACCAGGAACGGGCGACACTGCGCGTCGGCGACGTGTTCCTGAAGATCGACACTGATCCGGGGCGTACCGACGTCGAGGTCGAGGCGATGGCGCTGGCGCCGGTCCCGACCCCCGAGGTTCTCTGGCGCAAGCCCCCTGTGCTCGCGCTCGCCGCCCTGCCCGGAACGGCGCTTGGTCGCCTCGGCGAGCCGTCGACCGCGTCGCCGGCGGCGTGGGCCGCGGCGGGCGCCGCCGCTCGGAAGCTGCACGACGCGCCGCTACCGCCATGGCCCGGCCGCAGCCGCGACGAGTTGACATCGCAGCTCGACGCCGAGTGCGAGTGGCTCGTCGGCAACGGCGTCCTCCCCACCGACCTGGTCACCCGCAACCGCCAGGTCGCCGAGGCGGCGCTCCGCCCGTGGACCCCGGTCTTCACGCACGGCGACCTACAGATCACCCACGTGTTCGTCGACGGTGACGAGATCACCGGCGTGCTCGACTGGTCCGAGGCGGGCCAGGGCGACGCCCTCTTCGACCTCGCCACCTTGACGCTCGGCCACGAGGAGCACCTCGGCGACGTCCTCGCCGGTTACCGTGCCGACGTCGGCCTCGACGTGATCCGCGCGTGGTGGTCGTTGCGAAGCCTGCTGGCGGTCCGCTGGCTCGTCGAGCACGGCTTCGACCCATGGGCACCAGGCTGCGAAGTCGACGTGCTGAGATCGTCGACGCGCTGAGATCCCGGCTGTGACGAGCGTCAGTCCAGGGTGACCACCCAGCGCGCGCCCTCGCCCCGGGCCAGCCGGTCGAACGCGGCCGGCGCCTCGTCCAACGAAACCGTCCCGCTGACCAGCACACCCAGATCCAGTGCGTTGTCGGCGAGTTCGGCAGCCAGCTCCGGCACCTCCCGCTGCGGGTCGGACGAGCCGTACACCGAGGAGCGCAGGGTGCGCGCGGAGTGGAAGATGTCCAACGCGCCGAGACTGACCATGTCGTCCTTGGCGCCCATGCCGACCACGGTCACCGCTCCCCCACGCCGGGTGAGCCGCCAGGCCGCGCGGATCGTCGCGGCGCGTCCGACGCACTCGAAGGCGTGATCGACGCCGCGGCTCTCGGTGCGCGCCCGCACCTCCTTGGAGAGCCGGTCGTCGGAGAGCACGAAGTCGGTCGCCCCGGCGGCGAGCGCCAGGTCCCGTTTCGCCTCGGCGACGTCGATGGCCAGGATCGTCGTGGCACCGGCCCGGCGGGCCGCGCTGAGCACGGCGAGCCCGACCCCACCGAGCCCGACGACCGCGACCGACTCGCCGGGCGCCACGCGGGCGGTGTTCCGGACCGCGCCGACGCCGGTGAGCACCGCGCAGCCGAGCAGTGCGGCCTGCTCGGGCGGCAGCCCGGCGGGAATCGGGATGACCGCACGCTCGGGTACCACCACCGCCTCGGCGAGCGCGCCGAGGCCGAGGGTCAGGTGCAGCGGGACCCCGTCGTCGGTCTCACCGCGCGGCACGGTCGGGGCAGTGGTGTCGGCGCACAGCCACGGCTCGCCGCGCCGGCACCACCAGCAGGCCCGGCAGGCCGGCGCCCAGTTGAGCACGACCGGGGTACCGACCGTCAGCTGGCTGCCCGGCCCGACCTCGGCCACCACGCCGGTCGCCTCGTGCCCGAGCACCAGCGGGAACCTCGCGGCGAGGGTGCCGTTGACCATGGACAGGTCGGAGTGGCAGACACCGGCCGCCCTGATCGTCACCCGTACCTCGCCGGGGCCGGGCGCGGGTAGGCGTCCCCGCTCGACCCGCAGCCGACCGGAAGAGCGTGTCGGCCGGTACGCGTCAAGATATCGTGGTGCGGCGG